>NZ_JANINT010000315.1:954-2214 GCF_024509035.1 Nocardioides sp.
TCGCGCGCCGGCGAGGTCGTCACCAAGCGCCAGCTGCTCGCCGATGTCTGGCAGATGCCGTGGGGCGGCGCCGACCGGACCGTCGACGTCCACCTCTCCTGGCTGCGCCGCAAGCTCGGCGAGACGGCCGCGGAACCGCGCTACCTGATCAGCGTCCGCGGGGTGGGCGTCAAGCTCGTCGACCCGAACGCCGCATGAGCCTGCGCCAACGGATCCTCGTGCTGGCGGTGGGCGCCACCGCCAGCGTGCTGATCCTGTTCGCCATCCCCCTGTGGCTGCTGCTCGACCGCGCCGCGACCGAGGAGAGCCGCGAGGGCGCGGTCGACGTCGCGCGCGGCGTCGCCGACTACGTGAGCACGGGGCCGACGCCGCGCCAGATCGCGGCGTACGTCGACCGGCTCAACGCCCGCGACGAACGGGCCCGCGTGACGGTCCTGCTGCCCGACGGCACCCGGCTCGGGGCGGAGCTGCCGGAGGGCCTGCACGGGGACACCGACCTCGCCGCGCCCCGGAAGGGCGACGAGGGAGGTACGACCGACGACGACGGCCTGATGCCGGTCTCCGAGCCGGAGATCCACGAGGTCGGGGGCGGCGAGGTGGTCAGCGTGCGCGCGATGACCGCCAACGGTCCGGTCGCCGTCCTCGCCCAGGCCTCGGTCGACACCGCCAGGAGCCGGATGACCGACCGGCTGCTGCTGCTCGGCGGCGCCGCGGTCCTGATCCTGGTGCTGGTGGCCGTGGCGGCCGAGCTCGTCGCGCGGCGGCTGGTCCGCGACCTCGACCGGACGGCGGCGGCCGCCGACCGGCTCGGCGAAGGCGACCTCACGGCCCGCGCCCCGGAGGACGGCCCCTCGGAGGTACGCCGCGTGTCCGCCGCCCTCAACCGGCTGGCCGGCCGGATCGACGACCTGCTCGCCGCCGAGCGGGAGACCGTCGCCGACCTGTCGCACCGGCTCCGCACGCCGCTCACCGCGGTGCGCCTCGACGTCGAGGGGCTGCCGGCCTCGGAGCGGACCGAGGAGCTGGAGTCACACCTGGACCACCTCGAGCGGACCCTGACCGCGGTCATCCGCGCGGCGCGCCGGCCCGAGCGCGAGGGCGTCCGGCCGCGGTGCGACGCGACCCAGGTGCTCCGCGAGCGGGTGGACTTCTGGCGGCCGCTCGCCGAGGACCAGGACCGGTCCGTCGAGCTCGTGCTCCCCGCCGCGCCCGTCCCCGTGCGCAGCGCCGCCGACGACCTGCGGGCGGCGATCGACGCGC
>NZ_JANINT010000316.1 GCF_024509035.1 Nocardioides sp.
GGTCACCCTCGACGACGCCGCGCACGCCGACGAGATCTTCTCGATCCTCATGGGCGAGGACGTCGAGCAGCGTCGATCGTTCATCCAGCGCAACGCCAAGGACGTCCGATTCCTGGATATCTAGCCGTCTAGGAGATGCGCTAGATACCGGTAGAAGCGACCAGAAAGAGTTCCTGTGACCGAGACCCCCACCAGCGGCGGCACCACTCCTCCCCCCGAGGGCCCCGGCGGGCGCATCGAGCCCGTCGAGCTGCAGACCTCGATGCAGCGCGCCTACATCGACTACGCGATGGCGGTCATCGTCGGCCGCGCCCTGCCCGACGTACGCGACGGCCTCAAGCCGGTGCACCGCCGGGTGCTCTACGCGATGTACGACGGGGGCTACCGCCCCGACCGTGGCTTCTCCAAGTGCTCGCGCGTCGTGGGTGACGTCATGGGTCAGTACCACCCCCACGGCGACTCGGCGATCTACGACACCCTCGTCCGTCTCGCCCAGCCCTGGGTGATGCGCGCTCCGCTGGTGCAGGGCCAGGGCAACTTCGGCTCGCCGGGCAACGACTCCGCCGCCGCCATGCGGTACACCGAGTGCCGGATGGCGCCGCTGGCCATGGAGATGGTCCGCGACATCAACGAGGACACCGTCGACTTCCAGCCCAACTACGACGGCCGCTCCCAGGAGCCGGTCGTGCTGCCGGCGCGGTTCCCCAACCTGCTGGTCAACGGCTCGGCCGGCATCGCGGTCGGCATGGCCACCAACATCCCGCCGCACAACCTGCGCGAGGTCGCCGAGGGGGCGCGCTGGGCCCTCGAGCACCCCGACGCCAGCCGTGAGGAGCTGCAGGACGCGCTCATCGAGCGGATCAAGGGCCCCGACTTCCCCAACGGCGCGCTCATCGTGGGCCGCCAGGGCATCGAGCAGGCCTACCGCACCGGCCGTGGATCGGTCACCCAGCGTGCGGTGATCGAGGTCGACGAGGACGCCCGCGGCCGCACCTGCCTGGTGATCACCGAGCTGCCCTACATGGTCAACCCGGACAACCTGGCGCTGAAGATCGCCGAGCTCGCCGACTCCGGCAAGGTGCAGGGCATCTCCGACGTCCGCGACGACACCTCCGACCGCACCGGACAGCGGCTGGTCGTCGTGCTCAAGCGCGACGCGGTCGCCCGGGTGGTGCTCAACAACCTGCTCAAGCACACCGAGCTGCAGACCAACTTCAGCGCGAACATGCTGGCCCTGGTCGACGGCGTGCCGCGGACGCTGACCATCGACCAGTTCATCAGCAACTGGGTCACCCACCAGATCGAGGTCATCCGGCGCCGGACGGAGTTCCGTCTGGCCGAGGCCGAGAAGCGCGCCCACGTGCTGCGTGGTCTGGTCAAGGCGCTCGACATGCTCGACGAGGTCATCGCGCTGATCCGGCGCTCGCCGGACGTCGCGGAGGCGCGCCAGGGTCTGATCGACCTGCTCGACATCGACGAGATCCAGGCGACCGCGATCCTCGACATGCAGCTGCGCCAGCTCGCAGCCCTG
Organism: Nocardioides sp.; assembly: GCF_024509035.1. GTDB lineage: Bacteria > Actinomycetota > Actinomycetes > Propionibacteriales > Nocardioidaceae > Nocardioides. Next base: position 1,532 of record NZ_JANINT010000316.1, read on the forward strand.
CAGCGCCAGAAGATCATCGACGACCTGGCCAAGATCGAGCTCGAGATCGCCGACCTCCAAGACATCCTCGCCAACGTCAGCCGCCAGCGGCAGATCGTCGCCGACGAGCTCAACGAGATCGTCGAGCGGTACGGCGACGACCGGCGTACGCAGATCATCGCGGCCGACGGCGACCTGTCGATGGAGGACCTGATCCCCGACGAGGAGCTCGTCGTCTCGATCACCCGCGGCGGATACGCCAAGCGCACCCGCGCCGACCAGTACCGCACCCAGAAGCGCGGCGGGAAGGGCGTGCGGGGGGCGAGCCTGCGTGGTGACGACGTCGTCGAGCACTTCATCGCGACCACCAACCACCACTGGCTGCTGTTCTTCACGACGGCCGGCCGGGTCTACCGCACCAAGGCCTACAACCTCCCCGAGGCGTCGCGCGACGCCAAGGGCGGCCACGTGGCCGGGCTGCTGAGCTTCCAGCCCGACGAGAACATCGCCCAGGTGCTCGCGATCCGCGACTACGAGCAGGCGCCGTACCTCGTGCTCGCCACCCGCAACGGCCTGGTGAAGAAGACCCGCCTGGGTGACTACAACAGCCCGCGCCAGGCCGGCGTCATCGCGATCAACTTCCGTGAGGACGACGACGAGCTGATCGGTGCCGAGCTGGTCAACGCCGAGGACGACATCCTGCTCGTCTCGCGCAAGGGCCAGGCGATCCGGTTCCGGGCCGACGACGCGCAGCTGCGCCCGATGGGTCGGGCGACCTCCGGTGTCGCGGGCATGAAGTTCCGCGACGGCGACTCGCTGCTGTCGATGTCGGTGATCCGCGCCGAGCAGGTCGCGGCCGAGGAGGCCGCGGAGGCCAAGGCCGAGGCGGCCGGTGAGTCGACGGCCGCCGGCGACCTGCCCGACGTCAAGGAGCAGTACGTCTTCACGATCACCGACGGCGGCTTCGCCAAGCGGTCGCGGATCTCGGAGTACCGCCTGCAGTCGCGCGGCGGTCTCGGCATCAAGGCGATGTCGCTGCAGAACGAGGACCGCGGCCACCTGGTGGGTGCGTTCATCGTCGAGGAGGGCGACGAGATCCTCTCGATCACCCAGAACGGCCAGGTCGTGCGCAGCCCGATCAACGCCGACTTCCGGCCCACCGGGCGCTCCACGATGGGCGTGAAGTTCGTGACGCCGAAGTCGGGCGACGCGGTCGCCGTGGTGGCGCGATCGGTCGAGGCTCGCGACGAGGAGCTCGAGGGCGAGCAGCCCGACGGCGACGGCCCGGTCGAGGGTACCGAGGTTGACGAGTCGTCGGATCAGGGTACGGATGCAACAATCGAGGGGTCTGGCGCGTCTGAGGAGACGGGCCCGACTGCGAGTGAGGGCACCGAGCCTGACACCGACGGGGAGAGTGACGGCTGATGACTGATCGACAGGACACTGCCGTCCGCGCACCCCTCGGCGAGCGCATCTCGGCCAAGCTGAGCAACGCCGCCGACGAGCACCGCGCGAACGCGCGACCCGGGTCGACCAAGGGTGCTGCCACGTCCGCAGCGGGGAAGCGTCCCCGCCGGGCCCGGCTGCGGCTGACCCGCGTCGACCCGTGGTCGGTGATGAAGACCTCGTTCCTGCTGGCCGTCGCGTTCGCAGTGGTCACGGTGGTCTCGGTCTTCATCATCTGGTCGGTCCTGTCGGCCGCCGGGGTCTGGGACTCCATCAACGACACCGTGCGCGACGTCGTCGGAGGTCAGGACGCTGCCGACTGGGACGTCGAGAAGTACGTCGGCCTCTCCCGCGTCATGGGCTTCACGATCCTGGTCTCGGTGGTGGACGTCGTCCTGATCACCGCGATCGCCACCCTCGGCGCGTTCCTCTACAACATGTCCGCCGCGCTCGTCGGCGGCGTCGAGGTGACGCTCGCCGAGGACGAGCGCTGACCGCTGCGGGTTCCGCCGGCCGGGTCTCGGCTGACAGGCACCTCGTTTTGTCGCAGCCGTGGGCCGTCCGGTAGTGTCTGCCCTCGGTCCCGGGCCTATAGCTCAGACGGTTAGAGCGCTTCCCTGATAAGGAAGAGGTCACAGGTTCAAGTCCTGTTAGGCCCACTCACCACCCCCGGCTGACCTCGGGGGTCGCCCGACCAGGGGCTGCATCCCCCGACCCGAGGGAGTCCAGATGAAGAAGATCCTCCTCGTCCTGCTGGCGGTCGGTGGTGCCGTCTTCGCCAAGCGCAAGATGGACGAGAGCAAGCAGGAGCAGGCACTCTGGGCCGAGGCCACCGACCCGGTCGGGCGATCCTGACGTTCCACCTGCTGCACCCGGTCGTCAAGACCACGGGGCCTTGGCGCAATTGGTAGCGCACCTGCTTTGCAAGCAGGGGGTTAGGGGTTCGAGTCCCCTAGGCTCCACCAGTTCTCCCACTGCTTCTTCGATGGCGGGGCGAGCGCGGGCGCAATTGGTAGCGGCTCTGTCCATCCTGGGCTTTGCAGGCAGGGGGTTAGGGGTTCGAGTCCCCTAGGCTCCACCACGTGACAACGAGAACAGCCCGCAGCACTGCTGCGGGCTGCTGTCGTTCGACGGGAGTTCCTCCGCTCCCGACGGGGCGGTCACGATCACCGGGTGCCGGTGACGACCGACTGCGACTCCGCCACCCGCAGGACCGCGGTGGACGCCGGCCCTTGGAGCGTGGTCGGGGCGCCGGGGATGGTGACGTTGACGCCGTTCAGCTCGAACCGGATGTCCCAGGTCGAGGTCGCCGAGACCGTGTAGGCGGGCCTGCCGTCCTGGGTCGTGGTGCCGTCGTTGGAGGCGCGACGGTAGGTGTAGTCGCACGACGTCTCCGCCTCGGCACTCGACGTCGTCCAGGGACACGTGATCGTGGTGCCGTCACCGGTCGCGATGTCGAGCGAGGACACCGTCGCGATCGCGCGGAGGCCGAACGCCGAGCTGCCGACCTGCTCGGGATCGCCCCCCTCGATCCAGAACCAGGTGGGCAGGTTCACCAGCGTGCGGCGCGTCGGGCTGGTGCTCAGCGCCGGCAGTGCGAGGGAGAGCTGCCCGGTGGCCGTACGGGCCTGGTCCTGCAACGAGGGCGGCGGCGGCTCACCCTCGCTGGCCCAGTAGATGCGCACCGCGATGTAGTAGCCACCGGCCTGCAGGCACAGGTCGACGAGCGCGGGGGTGTCGGGCTTCGGCGGGTCCCCCTCGGGCAGGACGTACGGCGGGTGCCAGTCCTCGGTGTAGCAGGGCGTCGTGCCGTTGCACCAGGTGCCGGGGGGCACGAGGGTGCAGGTCGGCTGGTGCTGGCCACCGCCGCCGGGATCGCCCTCGCCACCGCCCCCGCCGGGGGTGATCTCGACACAGGTGTAGCCCAGGCCGCCCGGGAGCGGGACCGCCTCCATGCCGGCACCGCAGCCACCGTCGGCCTGCGCCGGTGTGGGCGCGACGAATGCGAGCGCCACGAGCATCGAGACGACCAGGGCCCTCAGCATCGCTTGCCCTCCGTGGTGAGTCCGTCGACGAGCCAGGACCCGTCGGTGAGCTGCAGCGTCAGCGTCTCCACCATCCGGATGCCGCCGGTCGCGCCGACTCCGACGGCCTTGGTGCCCTTCGGGACCACGAACGTGCTGGTGTTGTCGATGCAGGCGTCGACCGTGGCGGTGGTCCCGTCGATGCTGACCTCGGCCGTGTCGTCGACCAGCGTGGCGCGCCCGAGCATGATGTCGCCCTTGGCGAGGAAGCTCTCGCGGTAGCCGTCGACCACGTGCTGCGCCCACTCGGTGGTGGCGATGTTCGTCAGGGGACCCACATCGGCCTTCGCATAGGCCCGCTCGACGGCGCCGAAGAAGCGCGGCAGCACGGCCACCACCTCGGCCTCCTGCTGGGCCTGTGGCGTCGGCTCGGCCGACGGCGAGGACTCGCTCGAGCCCAGGACCGCTGGGCCGGCCGCATCGCTCTCGTCGCTGCACCCGCCCAGCCCGAGTCCGAGCAGCACGATGGCTGCCGCCGCGCTGGTGGTCCTACGTCGCCTACCGTCCATGAGCCCCGCCCGATCAGTTCATCCGGAGGCGTCGCCGACCACGCCGGGGCGCAGGCTCCGGCGACGCACCAGTCGTATGCCCCGTGGGCCGGCGACCAAACCCCGCTCACGCCACCCAGCGCCCGCGGTGCGGGACGCGGAGCACTGCGAGGTCGGCGTCGAGCACGACCGCGGCCGCGCGAGCCGCGTCGTCGACGACCTCCGAGTGCTCGCCGAGGACCTCGGACAGCTCAGCGTCCCTCGCGGGCGTGCAGCGAGCGCACGGTCGGTGACGTCGGCACGGTCGAGGGGTCGGGGTAGGTGCCGAACAGCCGGTCGGCGGTGCCCGCGGTCGTCACGGTGAACCAGTAGTGCTCGCTCTTGTAGTGGTGCAGCCGGTGGTTGCGCCACACCGCGCGGTACCACCGCGAGCGGGGCCGGTAGTCGCTGTGCAGCAGGTAGTGGGTCCACTCGTAGCCGGACATGATCGCGTAGACCGTCACCAGCACCGTGAGCATGCTCGAGGTCGACGGCGTCGCCAGCCACGCGACCACGACGTACGACGGGAGCAGCCACAGCTCGACCTGCCACGGCACGAAGACCAGCGGGATCGCGCGGGGGTCTGCGTGGTGGGCACGGTGCTTGCGCGAGAGCAGCGGGTCGACCGTCACCGGCCCGACCTGTCGTGGGCGCCAGTGCAGGATGCCGACGTGGACGACCCACTCGACGACGGGGAGGATCGCGATCAGCCCGACCGGGAGCAGCAGCTCCCACCAGGCGCCGCCGCCGGCGACGACCCGGCCGGCGACGGAGGCGAGCAGGAAGCTGCCGAGCAGCCACGGCGAGGGGTGTCTCCAGAACGACCGCCAGGCCCGGCCGAGCGAGACGTTCGCCCGCCGGGCGCCGGTGATGCGCTCCTCGTCGGCCGCGACCTGTCGAGTGGCCAGCGCCTCGATCTCGCTCTTCGTCATCGCTCCTCCAGGGCCTCGAGTGCGGTGAGCAGGCTGGTGGTGGCCGGGCGCAGCACCCGGTCGGCGGCAGCGCGCGCGGTCTCGGCATCGCCGGCTCCGATCGCGGCGGTGAGCAGCCGGTAGGCGCCGACCTGACCCACCTCCTCGGCCATCACCGGCGCGAGGGCCTCGAGCGCCGGCTCGTAGGCCGCGCGCAGGCTGTTGAACATCAACCGGAAGACCATCGAGTCGGCCGCGTCCACGACGTGGTCCCAGAACGCCAGGGCGTGCAGCTGGCGCTGCACGTCGTCGTCGGTGGCGCCGAGCGCGTCGACGGTCTCGGTCAGCAGCACCTCGAGGGTCGGACCGCCGCGCTCGGCGGCCAGCGCCGCGACCCCCGGGCCGACGACCAGCCGCGCCTCGAGGATGCTGCGGGCCACCCGCGGGTCGAGCTCGCCGCGACGCACGAGGAGGCGGGGGAGCAGGTCGAGGCCGGCGTACCGGCGGAAGTCGCGGACCGTGGTGGCGCCGCCGTGGCGCACGTCGAGCAGGCGGGTCTGGGCCATCCGCTGCAGCGCCTCGCGCACGGCGGGTCGTGAGACGCCCAGGACCTCGGCGAGGCGACGCTCGCTGGGCAGGGCCTCGCCGGCCTCGAGGCCGCCGTCGACCACCTCGGAGAGGACCTGGTCGAAGACCTCGTCGGGGACGGAGCGGCGCTGGACGGGTTGGAGCGGCATGGCGGCCACGGTAGATCCGGTCTGGACCACTGGTCAAGTGGTCTGACCAGACGGATGCGCCGTACCCTGGAGAGGTGCCACGACCGCTCGCCCCGCGCTTCTGGGGCGCTCACGTCCTCGCGGTCGTGCTGGTCGGCGCCGCCGGGTGGCTCGGGTCCTGGCAGCTCGGTGCGTGGCAGGAGCACCGCGACGCCCAGGCCACCGACCGGACCCAGGCCGCGCCGATCCCGCTCACCGAGGCGATCGGGCCCGACGACCCGTTCCCGGGCGACCGGGTCGGGCAGCCGGTGACGGTCACCGGCCGCTGGGTCCCCGCCGGCACGGTCTACGTGAGCAACCGCGAGCACGCCGGCCGCGAGGGCTACTGGGTGGTGACCCCTCTGGCCGTCGACGGCGCCGACGGCGCGGCGCTGCCGATCGTGCGCGGGTGGACGGCCGACCCGGCCGACGCGCCGGCCCCGCCGACGGGTGACGCGACCCTCGAGGGCTGGCTCCAGCCGCCCCAGGGCACCGGGCAGGTCGACGACGACCCGACCGACGACCTCCTCCCGCAGCTGCGCATCGCCGACCTCATCCAGCACGTCGACCAGGACCTCTACGGCGCGTACGCCGTCGCGCAGACACCCGGGCAGGGCCTCGATCCGGCGACGCTCGACCAGCTCCCGCCGGTGGCGGCTCTCACGGGGCTGCGCAACCTGCTGTACGCGATCGAGTGGTGGTTCTTCGGAGCGTTCGCCGCCTTCATCTGGTGGCGCTGGGTCCGAGACGTGCAGGCCGGCTCCCAGACCGGATCCGAGTCGGGTGCCGACGAGGATCACACCCCGGGGGCCGACGGCGAGGACACCGGCGCGGCCGCCGAGGCGACGTCCGTAGGCTGAGGGCGTGAAGCTCTTCTCGTCCTACCGGGTGCTCGCGTTCGTCGTGGGCGTCCTCCTGGCCGTGTGTGCGCTGGTCGCCGCACCCCTGAAGTACCTCGCGAGCGAGGGCAGCTCGCTGCAGAGCTTCGGCGAGGACCTCAGCATCCTCTGGCTCCTGCACGGCTGGATCTTCATGGTCTACGTGGTGGTGGCCTTCCTGCTCGCCCGCCGGGCGCGCTGGTCGGTCTCGTTCACGCTGCTGATGCTCGTCGCCGGCCTCATCCCGCTGCTGATCTTCTGGGTCGAGCACCGGGTCGTGCAGAAGATCCGCGCCGAGACGCCCGAGCTCGTGGGACCGACCGCGGCGTGAGCCGCTCGCCGGCCTGCCGATGACCGCCCCATGACGACCACCGCGTTCGTGCTCGGGGGCGGCGGAGTCCTCGGCGCCGTGGAGGTCGGCATGCTGCGGGCCCTGCTCGAGCGCGGCATCCGCCCGGACCTCGTGCTGGGCACCAGCGTCGGCGCGCTCAACGGCGCCCTCGTCGCTCGCGACCCGAGCCCCGGGGTGGTCGGCAAGCTGACCGAGCTCTGGCGCGGGGCCGCGACGCCGCAGAGCGCGCAGGTGTACGGCGACAAGCCGCTGCGCACGGTGCGGCGGGCCGTGTCGACGGGCACCCACCTGTGGTCGGCCAAGCCGCTCACCCAGGCGCTCCGCGAGGAGTTCGGCGACCTCACGTTCGAGGAGCTGCCGGTGCGCTTCCAGGTGTGTGCCGCCAGCATCGAGCGGGCCGCCGAGCACTGGTTCGACTCCGGACCACTGGTCGACGCGGTCGTCGCCAGCGCCGCCGTACCCGGCCTGCTGCCGCCGGCGCGCGTCGGCGAGGAGCACTTCCTCGACGGCGGCATCGTGAACTCCATCCCTCTGGGGCGTGCGGTGCGGCTCGGCGCCGATCAGGTGTTCGTGCTGCAGGTCGGGCGCATCGACCGCCCGCTGGCGGTGCCCCGGCGGCCGTGGGAGGTCGCCCGGGTCTCCTTCGAGATCGCCCGGCGCCACCGTTTCCACCGCGAGCTCGAGGAGCTGCCCGAGCACGTCGAGGCCTACGTGCTGCCGGCGCGCGGCACCTCCGGCCGGGACGACTCGCTGCTCGGCACCCGCGACTTCGCCGGCGTCGAGGCCCGGATCGACGCGACCTACGAGGCGTCCGTGGCCTACCTCGAGGACCACCTCGGCCCCGCTGCGGAGAGCGGCTCGCGGTCGGCGGGAGAACAGTGATCCGGCTGCTGCGACGGCTGGTGATCGCGCCCGCCGTCGTGGCACTGACCGGGGTGTTGTGGGTGACCCTCCCGCTGTGGGTGATCGGCGCCGCCGCCCTCTCGCCCGCCCTGCCAGGCCGGCTCCGGCCGCTGCGCATCCTGTGGGTGGCGATCGTCTACCTCACCTGCGAGGCGCTGCTGCTGCTGGTGCTGTTCGGGCTGTGGCTCGCCTCGGGGTGCGGGTGGAAGATCCGCTCGGCGTACTTCGAGGGCATCCACTACGACCTCGTGCAGGGCACGATGTGGGTGTTCTTCCGCGAGGCCAGGCGGGTGCTCCGGCTGCGGATCGAGACCGAGGGCCCCGCGCCGGACGCCCACCCCGGCCGGCCGATCCTGGTGTGCTGCCGGCACGCGGGACCGGGCGACTCGTTCGTCCTGATCCACACGCTGATGGCGTGGTACTCCCGGGAGCCGCGGGTGGTGCTCAAGGACACCCTGGCCTGGGACCCCGCGATCGACGTGATCCTCAACCGCATCCCGGCCCGCTTCATCACGCCCAACCCCGCCGACGGGGACCGGCTGGAGGACCAGATCGCGGCGCTGGCCACCGGCCTGGACGAGAACGACGCGTTCGTGATCTTCCCCGAGGGCGGCAACTTCACCCCGCAGCGGCGCCAGCGTGCGATCGACCGGCTCCGCAGGATCGGGATGGAGCGGATGGCCGCCCGGGCCGAGCGGATGGTCAACGTCCTCGCCCCACGGCCCGGCGGCTTCCTGGCCGCGCTGGACGCGGCACCGGAGGCAGACGTGGTGCTGGTCGCCCACACCGGGCTCGACCACCTGCTCACCGTCGCCGACGTGTGGCGCGAGCTGCCGATGGACAAGCGGATCGTGATGCGCTGGTGGCAGGTGCCCCGGTCGGAGATCCCCGCCGATCGCGACGACCGGATCGACTGGCTCTTCGGCTGGTGGGAGGAGATCGACGCCTGGATACAGCAGAACCGGCCCGAGGATCTCTCCTCGAGCCGGTCCTGACGAGCCGGGCGCAGCCGGGTCGCTACTTCTTCTCGTCGACGTCGACGACCGTGGCCGGCTCGTCGGGCGTGGTGACCGGGTGGGGCGCCTCGGCCTGGTCGGCGATGGCCTCGTCGGGCGACGAACCGCCCTCGTCGTTGGCGTCGCTGGCGTCGCTGGCGTCGGTCGGTGCCGGCGCGGCCGGCGCCGGGCTCGGGCTCGGGGCAGGCGTGGGCGTGTAGGAGGACTGCCAGTTGTCGCTCTGCCCGCCGCCCTGGAGCTTCTTGGCCACGAACGCGGCGAGCGCGGCCAGGCCGGTCAGCAGCAGCAGCTTCTTGGCCTTGCCGCCCTTCTTCTTCCGGGGCGTGGCGACCTCGGAGACGCGGTCGGCGGCGTGCTCGGCGGCCTCGGCGGCCCGCTCCGCGGCCAGGCTCGCGCCGGCGGCGATCTTCTCGGCCGCCAGCGCGGCCCCGGAGGCGATCGCGGGAGCCGCCTTGGTGCGGGCGTCCGCGATGACCGGCGCGGCCTTGGTGCGGGCGTCGGCGATCACGGGCGCGGCCTTGGCGCGAGCATCGGCGATGACCGGCGCGGCCTTGGTGCGGGCGTCGGCGACGACGGGCGCGGCCTTCTCGCGAGCCGTCGCGACCGCAGACTCGATCTGGGGCCTCACCTGGTCGACGTACTGGGTGACGGTCTCGCTCGCCTGGTCGATCAGGGACTTCTTCTTGCGCAGACCCATCGTGTGGCACTTCCTCTCGTCGTGTCCTGCCTCATTCGATCATGTCACCCGAGGGCCAGCCAGAGGCTCCGCGCGAGACTGCGCTCACGCTGCGCGGTGCCTGGCTGCCAGGCGGGCTGCTTGCGGGTCGTGCGAGGATCGGACGGCACGACTACACCCGTTCGGTGTACCCATCCGATGCGAGAGGCACTCATGGCTGACCTGCAGGCCGTTCTCAAGACCAACCGGGGCGACATCACGCTCAACCTGTTCCCCGACCACGCCCCCGAGACGGTCGCCAACTTCACCGGCCTCGCCGAGGGCACCAAGTCCTACGACGCCGGCAACGGCAAGACCGGCCCGTTCTACGACGGCCTCGGGTTCCACCGGGTCATCGAGGGCTTCATGATCCAGGGCGGCTGCCCGCTGGGCACCGGCACGGGCGGCCCCGGCTACACCTTCAAGGACGAGCCGCACCCGGAGCTGACCTTCGACAAGCCCTACCTGCTCGCGATGGCCAACGCCGGGCCGGGCACCAACGGCTCGCAGTTCTTCATCACCGTGGGTGCGACCACGTGGCTGAACTTCAAGCACACGATCTTCGGCGAGGTGGCCGACCAGGCCTCGCGCGACGTCGTCGACGCGATCGCGACCACCGCGACCGGCCCGGGCGACCGGCCGACCGACCCGGTCGTGATCGAGACCGTCCAGATCGTCCGCGGCTGATCCTGCGAGCAACCCGCCTCACATGAGCGAGTCCTCGACCTCCCCGTCCGGGGTGCCCACGTGCTACCGGCACCCCGGGCGGGAGTCGTACATCCGTTGCCAGCGCTGCGACCGGCCGATCTGTCCGGACTGCATGCGCGACGCCGCCGTGGGCTTCCAGTGCCCCGAGTGCGTGGCGGAGGGCAAGAAGACCACCCGCGCCGGCCGCACGGCGTTCGGAGGCCTGCGCCCCGGCAACGCGGCGACCACGTCGTTCGTGCTGATCGGCATCAACGTCGCGGTGTGGGTGGCGATCCTCGCCAGCGGTGGCAGCTCCAGCCGGCTCCTGGCCTGGCTCGAGCTGCGGCCACGGGCCGTCTGCGACCTGCAGAACGGCTTCATCCAGATCCACGGCACCCAGGCCGCCTGCACCGGCGACTGGATGCCGGGCGTCTACGACGGCGCCTACTGGCAGCTGCTGACCAGCACCTTCACGCACGTGCAGCCGCTGCACATCGCGTTCAACATGTTCGCGCTCTACATCCTCGGCCCGCAGCTGGAGATGGTCATCGGGCGCGTCCGGTTCCTCGCGCTCTACCTCCTCTCCGGACTCGCCGGCTCGGCGCTGGTCTACTGGGCCGCCCCCGAGTTCCAGGCCACCGTCGGAGCCTCCGGCTCGATCTTCGGGCTGATGGGCGCGCTGCTGATCGTCGCCTACAAGCTGCGCGCCAACGTGCAGCAGATCCTGATGTGGATCGGCATCAACTTCGTGTTCACGGTGGCCGTCAGCAACGTCTCCTGGCAGGGCCACCTCGGCGGGTTCATCGGCGGCCTCGCGATCGCCGGCATCCTCGTCTACGCGCCACGCGGCCCACGACGACCGGTCTTCCAGATCTCGGGCCTGGTCGTGGTCGCGGCCCTCACCGCCCTCGCGGTCATCCTTCGCACCGCAGCCCTCGCCTGACCCACCCCGCCGCCAGCCCCATCCACGGTCGACAACGGCGGCCGGGGGCGCGGCCGGACGCTGCGCGCCGACCGCAACCACACCGTCGGAGGAGTCTCCCGACGCCGCATCCCCGGCGGGCGTGGCGCGGCGCGACACACCCGACGCGTCCACAGGTGTGGAATCACCTGTGGAGAACTACATCGATGTAGTTCTCCACACCGTTGTCCCCAGGTGTGGACAAAGCAGCACCGCCGGCCCCTGGGGGACCGGCGGTGCGGAGGTCTGCGGGTGGTGCGGCCGGGCTACTCCCAGCGGGTGGCGAAGGTGAAGCCGACCGCCATGAAGGCGATACCGACGAACAGGTTCTTCTGGCCCAGGTCGTTGAACACCCAGATGCTCGACATGTCGTTGCTGAACACGTAGTAGGTGCAGATCCACAGCAGGCCGATGAGGAAGCAGCCGAGCATGCCGACCACGACGCCGCGGCCGCGGCCCAGGGGCGTGGAGGGGTGGGCGGAGATCACCAGGCCGAGCATGAGCAGGCCGAAGCCGATGAGGTAGTTCCAGCCATCGAGGTCGCCCATGAAGGCCGGCGATCCCGAGTCCTTGGGCGGGAAGGTCGCCGGGTCGAAGACCACGTAGTAGTAGGCGATCCAGGCGATGCCCAGGACCATCAGCGCGAGCGCGACCACGAAGCGGACGGACAGCAGCGGGCCCCGGGCGGGGGCGAGGGGGTCGAGCTTGGCCTTGGCCACGGGTGCTCCTGGATCGATCGCGGTGCGGGGACGGTCGGCGCCGCGGCGTTGTCGCGGGCTGCGGGCTACCTTAGTCGGCGTGACCCCTCATCCACATGCGCGGCCCCCGGAGCCGTCGGCCGCGGCGCGACTGCGTGACCGCCTGCGTCGGCACACACCGAGCCGCGCGCGCGGCGTGTGGCGCGTCGGCACCCCGGCCGTGGGCCTCCTGTGCGGCGCGCTGTTCATGGTGAGCGCCGCCAACAGCGAGGGCACCGACCTGCGACCTGGGCGCTACACCGACCTGGCGTCGTTGGTGAAGGACCAGGCCGACGACTACGCGAAGCTCGACCAGGAGCGCAGCGCACTCGACGCCCAGGTCCAGGCGCTCTCGGCGGCGACGAAGGGCCGCGAGATCAGCCGGGTCCACCGCCGTATCGCCGAGCTCGAGGATCCCGCGGGCCTGGTGCCGCGCACCGGCCCCGGGCTCTCGGTCACGCTCTCCGACGCCCCTGCGGACCTCATCAACTCCACCACCGGCAACGTCAACAAGCTGCTCGTGCACCAGCAGGACATCCAGGCGGTCGTCAACGCCATGTGGGAAGGCGGCGCCACGGCCATCACGATCGCGGGCCAGCGGATCGTGTCGACCACCGGCATCAAGTGCGACGGCAACGCCGTGCGGCTGCAGGGCGTGCCCTACCCGCAGCCCTACGTGATCGAGGCGGTCGGCGACCAAGGCGCGATGCTCACGGCGATCGAGGGCGACCCCTACATCGCGGGCTACCGCGAGGACGCGGCCAACCCCGACATCTCCGTGGGCTGGGACCTCGAGCTCGAGGACAGCGTCACCGCGCCGGCGTACGACGGCCTGCTCGACCTGAGCTACGCCGTCCCGCTCGGCTCGGCGTCGGACGGCTAGGAGCCACCGCCTCGTCGCGCAGCAGGGGCGACTCGCTCGGGCTCGGCAGGTCGGTGGGCGTCTCCGACGGGGTCTCGCTGGGCTCGGTCGGCGCGTAGGTCGACACCACGATCGTCACCGTCGCCCCCTGGTTCGCCGTGCTCCCGCCCTGCGGCGACTGGCTGATCACGGTGCCCGCGGGCTCGGTGGTGTTGGGGTTCTCGATGACCTCGGGCTCGAACCCCGCGGCGCGGATCTTGCTCTTCGCGGCGCCCTGCTTGTCGCCCACGACGTCGGGCACCTCCTCCGGCCCGTCGGAGTAGAACAGCGTCACCTCGCTGCCCGGGTCGAGCTGGGTGTTGGCCTCGGGCTGCTGGCGGACCACCTGGCCGGCGGGTGCGTCGGAGTCGTCCTCCTCGAGCTTGACCTCGAAGCGGTAGGGGTCGCCGGTGAGCTCCGCGCGGGCGTCGTCCTTGTCGCTGCCGACCACCGACGGCATCGCCACCTGGGCCTCACCGAGGGAGAGCACGAAGCCCACCGAGGTGTCGGGATCGACGTACTCGTCGGCCTCGGGCGACTGGCGGATGACCTGTCCGGCCTTGACCGTGTCGCTGTTCTCGCGATCGATGACGCCGACCGACAGCCCCGCGTCGCCGATCAGCCGCCGGGCCTGGTTCTCGGTCCTGCCGACGACGTCGGGCACCGGCACCTGCTCGGGCGCCGACGGGAAGAGCTTGGGCCACACGAAGAACGCGCCGGCCAGCAGCAGGGCGACGAGCAGGGCTCCGACGAGCACCAGGAGCCCGGTGCGGCTGCGGGGGAGCTCCTCGCCGCCGGGCGGCACCGCGCCGACCACCGCGGTCGCCGCGGTGGGGTACGGCGAGGACGGGGGTGGCGCCACCGGGGCGGGGATCGGTGCTTGGACCGGACGGCCGGCGAGGTAGCGCTCGATGTCGCTGCGCATGGCCGCGGCCGACTGGTAGCGGTCCTCGACGCGCTTGGCGAGTGCCTTCATCACGATCGCGTCGACCTCGGGCGGCAGCTCGACGTCGTGGTCGGACGGGGGCACCGCGGGCTCGCGGACGTGCTGGTAGGCCACGGCGACCGGGCTGTCGCCGACGAACGGCGGCCGCCCGGTGAGCAGCTCGTAGAGCAGGCACCCGGCCGAGTAGACGTCCGAGCGCGAGTCGACGGTCTCGCCGCGGGCCTGCTCGGGGGAGAGGTACTGCGCGGTCCCGACGACCGCCGCGGTCTGGGTCATCGTCGAGGAGGCGTCGCTGATCGCGCGGGCGATGCCGAAGTCCATCACCTTCACGTCGCCGCTCGGCGTGAGCATCACGTTGCCGGGCTTGATGTCGCGGTGGATGATGCCGGCCCGGTGGCTGTAGTCGAGGGCGGCGAGCACGCCGCTGGTGATCTCCAGCGCCCGCTCGGGAAGGATCTTGCGACCCTCGCGCAGGATGTCGCGCAGCGTGCGGCCGGCGACGTACTCCATGACGATGTAGGGCTGGGAGACCCCCGAGCCGTCGGCGGCCGGCTCCTCACCGGTGTCGTAGACAGCCGCGATCGCGGGGTGGTTCAGCGAGGCCGCCGACTGGGCCTCGCGGCGGAAGCGGGCCTGGAAGGTCGCGTCGCTGGCGAGGTCGGTGCGCAGGCGCTTGACGGCCACGACTCGCCCGAGCCGGGTGTCGGTGCCCTTGCGGACCTCGGCCATGCCGCCGCGGCCCAGCAGCTCGCCGAGCTCGTAACGGCCCCCGACGGTGGGCTGATGGTTGCTCATCGACGGTCGACCTCGCCTTGGGTGCTGGGGGAGCTGGAGCCGGTCTTGCTGGCGGACGCGGTGGGTGACTGGGCGGGCTGGGAGGCGACGTCGCTGGGCGTCGGGGTCGCCGGCGGCTCCGAGGAGGGAGGAGGCTCGGACGACGGTGGCTCGGAGGTCGGCTCGGAGGACGGCGGCTCCGACGTCGGCTCGGAGGACGGCGGCTCGGACGTCGGCTCCGAGGACGGCGGCTGCGAGGTGGGCTCGGTCGAGGGTGGCTCGGAGGTGGGCTCGGAGGTGCGCGAGCGCTGGGGGGTGCGGGTCGGCTCGTCCTCGGGGTCGTCGGAGCCGCCGAGGCCCTGGGCGATGAGCACGAACGCCAGCACCGCCACCACGACCAGGGCGATGACCGCGAGCACCGGCCACAGCGCGTTGCGGCGGCTGACCCGCGGGGGGTCGGGCAGGTGGCCGGCGACCGGGCCGGGCACCGGCGCGGGGGGCGGGGGCACCACCCCGGTCAGGACCTGGGTCGCCTCGTGCTCGGGCCGCGGCGGGACCTGAGCGACAGCGGTCGCCGGGTCGCGCAGCGCGGCAGCCAGTGCGGCGCCGTCGCTGAAGCGGTCCTGGGGGAGCTTCGCCATCGCCCGGCGTACGACGGCGGCCAGGTCGTCCGGCACCGCGTCGGGCAGGTGGGGGACCGGCTCGCGCAGGTGGGCGAGCGCGGTCGCGACCGCCGTGTCGGCCACGAAGGGCCGCCGTCCGGCGAGGCACTCGAAGGCCACCACGCCCAGGGAGTAGACGTCGGAGGCCGGGGTGGCGGTCTCGCCGCGCGCCTGCTCGGGGGAGAGGTACTGCGGGGTGCCCATCACCTCGCCGGTCTGGGTCATGCCCACGCCCTCGGCCGCGCGGGCGATGCCGAAGTCGGTGACCTTGATCCGCCGGTCGGGCGTCACCAGCAGGTTGGCCGGCTTGACGTCGCGGTGCACGATGCCGGCCGCGTGCGCGGCGGCCAGGCCGTCGGCCGCCTGGGCCAGCAGCGCCCGCACGGCCGCGGGGTCCATCGCGACGTCGGGGCGCAGCAGCGCGGACAGGGGCTGCCCGTCGACGAGCTCCATGACGAGGTAGGGCCGCTGCACGCCTGAGCCGTCGCCGGTCGGGGCCTCACCGAAGTCGTAGACGGCGGCGATGTTGGCGTGGTGGAGCGAGGCGGCGTGCTGGGCCTCGGTCTCGAAGCGGGCCCGGAACGAGGCGTCGTCGGCGTACTCGTTCTTGAGCAGCTTGATCGCGACCTCGCGACCCAGCGTGGTGTCGGTGCCGCGCCACACCTCGCCCATGCCGCCGGTGGCGATCCGGGCGTCGAGACGGTAGCGGTGCTCGGCGTCGGCGAAGCCGAGGCCCTCGGGGGTGGACGTCACTTGATCACCGCCTCCATCACGGCCTTGGCGATCGGGCCGCCGTAGGTGCCGCCGGCGATCTCCCCGCGCGGGATGTCCGCGGACTGGATCATGACCGCGACCGCGACCTCGGGGTTCTCGGCCGGCGCGAACGACACGAACCAGGCGTACGGCGGCTTGTCGGGCTGGCCGCTCTGGGCGGTGCCGGTCTTGCCGGCGACCTGGATGCCCTGGATCGCCGCCGGGCTCGCGGTGCCCTCGTTGACGGTGGCGACCATCAGCTTGGTGACCTCGCTGGCGGTCGTGGCCGAGACGGCCTGCGAGAGCTCCTGCGGCTCGGTCTTCTGGATCACGTCGAGGTCGGCGGACTGCTCCTCGTCGACGAGGTAGGGCCGCATGACCGTGCCGCCGTTGGCGATGCCGGCGGCGACCATCGCCATCTGCAGCGGGGTCGCAGCGACCTCGAACTGACCGATGCCCGACTGCCCGATCTGCGGCTCGTTGGCGTCGGTCGGGAAGACCGACTCGGCCTGCGGCGTGAGGTCGTCGAAGTAGTGGCTGTTGAAGCCGAAGCCCTCGGCGGTCTTGGCCATGTCCTCGGCGCCGACCTCGATCGCGAGCTGGGCGAAGGTGGTGTTGCAGGACTGCCCCATCGCCTGGGTGAACGGGATCCGGGCGCCGTTGGCGCCGCAGGAGCGGCCCTCGTTGTCGATCTCGCCGGTGACCCCGCTCGTCTGCGGCAGCTGGAAGGTCACGCCACCGGGCACCGGGTCGTCGGCCTTGTAGAGGCCCTTGTCGATGGCGGCGGCCGCCGTGAGGATCTTGAACGTCGACCCGGGTGGCAGCCGCGTCTGGATCGCCCGGTTGAGCAGCGGCTGGGTCGGGTCCTTGTCGAGGCGGGTGAACGTGTCCTGCACCGAGCTCAGGTCGTGGGAGGCGAGCTTGTTGGGGTCGTAGGTCGGCAGCGACACCATCGCCAGGATCTTGCCGGTGTTGGGCTCCAGGGCCACGACCGAGCCCTGGACGTCGGGGCCGAGCGCCTTGAGGCCGTTGTACGCCGCGTCCTGGGCTGCGGGGTCGATCGTGAGCTTGACGTTGCCGCCCTTGGTCCGGTCGTTGCTGAGCAGGTCGACCAGCTTGGTGACGAACAGCCGGGAGTCCTCGCCGGAGAGCACGTCGTTGCGGGTCTGCTCGATGCCGGTGGCGCTGTAGTAGCTGAACCAACCGGTGAGCGGGGCGTACTCCAGCGGCTTGGGGTAGGTGCGTTGGAACTTGTACTGGTCGTCGGACTCCACGCTCTGGGCGACCGCCTTGCTCCCGACCTGGATCGCGCCGCGCTCGCGGGAGTAGGCGGCGACGAGCACCCGGCGGTTCTGCGGGTCGTCGTTGAGCTGGCCGGCCTTCCAGTACTGCAGGTAGGTCGCGTTGATCATCAGCGCCAGGAACAGCAGCAGGCAGAAGATCGAGATCGTCCGGATCGGCTTGTTCATGACGTCGTCAGAGCCTCACGATCTGGGTGGCGTCGTCACCGATGGCGGTGGTGTCGTCGGACAGCTGGGGTGCCGGGCGACGGGCCTGGTCGGAGATGCGCAGCAGGATCGCCACGATCACCCAGTTGGCGATCAGCGAGGACCCGCCGTAGGACAGGAACGGTGTGGTGAGACCGGTGAGCGGGATCAGGCTGGTCACACCGCCGACGACCACGAACACCTGCAGGGCGAAGATGCTGCCCAGGCCGGTGGCCACGAGCTTGCCGAAGCCGTCGCGGCAGATGAGGGCGGTGCGCAGTGCCCGCTCGACGATCAGGCCGTAGAGCAGGATCACCGCCATCACCGCGGCCAGGCCCAGCTCCTCGCCGATGGCGGCGACGATGAAGTCGGACTCGGCGAACGGCACGCGGTTGGGGTCGCCCTCGCCGAATCCGCGGCCGATCAACCCGCCCCAGCCCATGCCGAACTGGGCCTCGACCGGCTGGAAGGCCTGGTCGCCGTTCTTGCCGTAGTAGTCGAACGGGTGCAGCCAGATGTCGAAGCGCTCGGTGACGTGGGGGAACAGCAGGTACGCCGCGGTCGCGCCGCCCACGAACATCAGGGCGCCCACGACCAGCCAGCCCGGCCGCTCGGTGGCGACGTAGAGCATGACCAGGAACAGCCCGAAGAACAGCAGGCTCGAGCCCAGGTCGCGCTGGAACACCAGGATGCCGAGGCTGACCGCCCACATCGCGAGGATCGGGCCGAGGTCGCGGCCGCGGGGCAGGTCGACGAACAGCACCCGGCGCCCGGCCAGCGCAAGGGCGTCGCGGTGCAGGACGAGGTAGCCGGAGAACGTGACCACCAGCAGCACCTTGGCGACCTCGCCGGGCTGGAAGTTGAACGGGCCGAGGTGGATCCAGATGCGGGCGCCGTAGACCTGCTTGCCGATGCCGGGCACCATCGGCAGCAGGAGCAGCACGATCGCGGCGAGGCCGCTCGTGTAGGTGAAGCGCTGCAGCACGCGGTGGTCGCGCAGGAGGAGCAGCGTCGCCACGAACAGCGCGAGGCCGAGCGTCATCCAGGTCAGCTGCTGCTGGGCGTAGCCGTGGAACCTGCCGTCGGCCTCCTTGGCGAGGTCGAGCCGGTGGATCACCGCGAGCCCCAGCCCGTTGAGCGCGGCGACGACCGGCAGCAGCACCGGGTCGGCGTACGGCGCCACGAACCGGATCACGACGTGGGCGATGACCACCAGGGCGGCCAACCACCCGCCGTACCCGACGAGGTCGGCGGGGACCTTCTCCTCCACGCCGATGCCGACGGCGGCGTAGGCCCCGATGCCGACGGCCAGCGCGAGGACGAGCAGGAACAGCTCCGCGCCCCGACGTCGCCGGTGCACGAAGCCCATCAGGCTGGAGGAGCCGGGAGAGGCAGCGACCTGGGACATCAGCCGCCGTCCCCGGACGAGGTCCCAGAGCTCTGGGGCGTCTGCCGCGCCGCGAGGTCCTGGACCTTCTTCTCGGCCGCGGCGAGGTTGTCGTAGGGGATGCCCTCGCGGACGCGGTCGGCCTCGATCTCGCCGAGACGGTCCAGGGAGACGTCGGTGCGCTCGTAGGGCTCGGAGAGCGAGAAGCCGCCGAGCTCGGTGTTCACGCCCCGGAAGATGACGACCGCGCCGTCCTCCTCGCCGACGAAGTACTGGCCCTGGGTCCACGACCACGCCGCCGCGAGCCCGACCCAGGCGAGTCCGGCCGCGAGCACGAGCGCGAGGAACCGCTTGAGCCAGACGAAGCGTCGGGGGGCGCGGGGCGCGTAGCGCGCCTCCTCGGGGTCGATCGGGTCGGCGGTGATCGCGAACGGGAGGTCGTCGGGGATGTCGGCCTGCACCGGCTCGAGCTCGCCGGTGTCGCCGGCCCGGTGGCCGCGGAACAGGCTGCCCATCGCGCCCATGCCACCGCTGCGCTGGCGGGGCAGCCGGCGCTCGGCGGCCGCGCCGACGAGCAGCGGGTCGCCCGCCTCGCCGGGCGCGATCGGGGCGTCGGCGTCGACGGCGTCGGCGACCAGGCAGGTGACGTTGTCGGAGCTGCCGGCCTCGAGGCTGGCGCGCACGAGCTCGACCGAGGCGAACTCCGGGCTGCCGGTGGCGAGGATGTCGGCGAGGCGACGGTCGTCGAGCACCCCGCTGGCGCCGTCGCTGCACAGGAGCAGCCGGTCCCCGGCGGCCAGCTCGATGACGAACAGGTCGGGCTCGACGTCGCTGGGGCCACCGAGTGCGTTGAGGATGAGGTTGCGGTGGGGGTGGACCCGCGCCTCCTCCTCGGTGATCCGGCCCTCGTCGATGAGGGTCTGCACGAAGGTGTGGTCGGAGGTGAGCCGGGTGATCTCCCGGTCGCGGAAGAGGTAGGCGCGGCTGTCGCCGACGTGCCCGATGCCGACCCGCGCGCCGTCGAAGAGCGCGACGGTGGCCGTGGTGCTGGTGCCGTCGAGGCTCGGGTCCTCGTCGGCGAGCTCGTTGATGCGGTCATGGGCGC
>NZ_JANINT010000317.1 GCF_024509035.1 Nocardioides sp.
CGATGCCCGGCACGGCCGCGATCTCTGTGGCGACGGTCTCGACGCCGTCCGCGTCAGCGGAGCCGGCGGCGTCCTCGCCGAGGTCGATCACGACGGTCAGGGGCGCGTTGATGCCTTCGCCCCAGCCCTCGGTGAGCAGGTCGTAGGCCTGCCGGTGGGTGGTGTGCTCCGGCGCGTCGCCGGCCGCGGGGAAGGCGGTCTGCATCGCGACGGCCGGTGCAGCGACCGCGAGGAGGGCGACGACGGAGCCGACGAGGTACGGCCACGGGCGGGCGGCGACGCGGTGCGCGAAGCGCCACCACGCCGTCTCCTCCGCCTTCGGGGCGGCGACCTCGACCGAACGGCGGCGGCCGATGCGGCCCTTGTCGATGCGGTCACCGAGCAGGCTGAGCAGTGCGGGGAGGAGCGTGACGGCGGCGGCCACCGCGGCGGCGACCATGAGCGCGGTCGCGAACCCGATGGAGGTCAGGATCCCGATGCCGGTGATCGCCAGCGCGGCTGTGGCCACGACGACGGTGCCACCGGCGAACACGACCGCAGCTCCCGACGTGCTCATCGCGCCGCCGAGGGCGGTGGAGTCGTCCTGCCCGGACTCGCGGTTCTCGCGATAGCGGGCGACGACGAACAGGGCGTAGTCGACGCCGACGCCGAGCCCGACCAGGCCGGCGACGGGGATGGCGGAGACGGACACGGTCATCGGGCTCGCGAGCAGGGTGATGGCGCCGATGCCGCCGCCGACGGCGACCAGCGAGAGGCCGATCGGGAGGACCGCGGCCACGGCGGTGCCGAAGGCGATCAGCAGCACGATGAGGGCGACCAGGAGGCCGATGCCGACGTGGCCGGAGGTCTCGTCCTCGGAGTTGAGGAAGACGGCGTCGCCGCCGAGCTCCACGCGCAGGGCGTCGGTGCCCATGCCCGAGACGCCGTCGGAGAGCACGGTGAACGCGGGCTTGCCCATCTCCCGCTCGGGGACGTCGAGCGTGATCTCGGCGTACGCGATGCGTCCGTCGTCGGAGATGGTGCCGGTCCGGAACGGGTCGGTGACCGTCGCGACGTGGTCGAGCCCGTCGACGTCGGCGAGCACCTGCGCGACGTCGGCGCGGTCCTGGTCGATCGTGGTGTCGTCCCGGGCTTGGAGGACGACCAGGGCCCTGCCCTGTGCGGCCTCGGGGAAGGTGTCGCCGATGAGGTCCATCGCGCGGGCGCTCTGGCTCCCGGGCGCGGCGAAGTCGTCGGCGAAGGTGCCACCGGCGGCGCCGGCCAGGGCGAACATGCCGGCCAGTACGGCGATCCAGGCGGCGATGGTGCGCCACGGACGGCGGGCGCTGGCCATGGCGATGGCTCGGGTGAAGCGGTCCATGATGCTGCTCCTCAGGAGAGTGGGGCGGGGGTTCGGCTCATGGCCCGGAACGTAGGGAGCGAGATGGTGACCCGTCCTCACCACTCGTGGTGAGCGCGATGGTGATTCGCGGGCACCTCCGCGGGTGAGCGGACAGCGCGACGCCCCCGGTCCCAGGTGCGGGAGCGGGGGCGTCGGGCCTCGGGCCTCGGGCCTCGGGCGGATCGTCAGGCGGTGCGGCGGGACAGCAGGCGCGCGCGGACGCGGTGCAGGCGCGGCATCAGCCCGTAGATGACGATGGGGACGGCGATGGTCGCGAGCACGAACGTGCGCAGGACCGGGTTCGTGTCCTTGAGGTACGGCCCGAGGGTCAGGTTGATGACGGTCAGCGTCGGGAAGACCGCGACCCAGATCATCACGGCGAGCTGGTGCTTGGTCGGCGGGCCGATCGGGTTGAGAGCGATCGCGGCGCCGGCCGACGGTCGGGGCGCGGGGTTCGGTGAGGTGGACGGCGAGGTGGACATGGTCGTGCTCCTTCAGGGGTGGGGGTCAGACGGGCAGGCCGAGACGGAAGTTGGCGACGGCGATGGGCAGGTCCTCGTCGACGAGGTCGTTGTTGAGGGCGATCGCGGCGGCGGACCCTTCGCCGGCGGCGGTGATCACCTGGGCGCGCGGGTTGACGGCGTTGCCGGCCGCCCAGACGCCGGCGACGCTGGTCGCGCCGGTCGGGTCGACGGTGACCCAGCCGTGGGGTCCGGTGGCGCAGCCGAGGTCCGTGAGCAGGGTGTCGTGGGGAACGAACTGCGGCCGGACGAACACCGCCGATCGCGCCACGACGTGTCCGTCGGCGGTCTCGAC
>NZ_JANINT010000318.1:0-247 GCF_024509035.1 Nocardioides sp.
GCGAGCAACGCCGCGCGGGTGACCGTGGCGGTCCTGCCCGACGAGTTCCGCAGGATCGCGCTCTTCCCCGGCGGCGGGCCGTCCCCGTCGGTCTGGGACCGGCTGGCCGTCGCGGACGCCCCGCCGATCCCGGTCTCCGGGACGCACTTCGGCCTCACCTTGACCGACAGCACCCTCCGGTCGGTGCTCGTCGGCGGGCGGCTGAACCCGGTCACCGTCGGCCTGGACTTCGAGATCGTCGCGACGG
>NZ_JANINT010000318.1:257-524 GCF_024509035.1 Nocardioides sp.
CCTGACCGGGATCTGGTTCGGCACGCTCCCCGGCGCGACCATCGAGGGCCAGGCCGTGGTCGGCCGGCTGACCACGGAGGACGGCGCCGTCCCGCTGGGCCCCGCCGGGCGGTGGAACGGCTTCTCGGACCTCGAGCAGGGCAGCATCCAGCCGGCCGAGGGCACCGGCCCGGACGACTTCACGATCCAGGTCCAGGGCGAGGGCGCCTCCGAGCTGACCCTGACGCAGGCGTGGGTCCCCGGCCAGCTGCCGGCGCTGGTGGCCGG
>NZ_JANINT010000318.1:534-2191 GCF_024509035.1 Nocardioides sp.
CGCGGCACCGAGCTCGCCGCGACCGACCGGCTCTCGGTCTGGCTGGCCGACGACGACCCCGCGCTCGTGGCGAAGGTCCGCAAGGCTCTCGCCGACCACCACGTGCGGATGGCCGACGTCCGCACGCTGGCCGACGTCCGCCGCTCCTACGACGACTCCGCGGCCGCCTGGAGCCTGCAGCTCGCCGCGCTGATCGGCGCCGTCGCCCTCCTGATCGCGCTGCTGGTCCTGGTGGTCAGCGCCGTGAGCAGCTGGCGGTTCCGCACCCGCGACCTGGCGGCGCTGCGGATGGCCGGCGTTCCGCGCCGGGCGATCGGGGCCATGTCGATCGCCTCCCAGCTGCCCGCGATCGTCGTCGGCGTGGTGGCCGGCACCGCGGCAGGCCTGTACGGCGCCCAGCTCGCCCTGCCGATCGTGCCGCTGTTCGCCGAGGACCCGCTGGTCTCGACCCTCGACCTGGACGTGGCGTGGGGCGCGGTCCTGCTGGCCGCGCTCGCGGCCCTGGTCGTGCTCGGCCTCGGCGGCCTGCTGATCGGCCGGGCGATGGCCCACCGGTCCGAGCTGCGACGGCTGAGGGAGACGATCTGATGTCCGGCACCCGGGTCACCACGCACCGGCTGGTGCACATCTACCGGTCGGAGGGGCACGAGGTCGCGGCGCTCTCGGGCGTCGACCTCGACGTCCCGTCCGGCGGCATGGTCGGGCTGCTCGGCCCGTCCGGCGCCGGCAAGTCGACGCTGCTCAACCTGCTCGCCGGGGTGTTCCGGCCCAGCGCCGGCAAGATCTTCGTCGGCGACCTCGAGCTGTCGGCCGCGACCGACCGGCAGCTCGACGCGATGCGCGCGCAGGACGTCGCGCTGATGCTCCAGGGCGCGCACCGCAACCTGCTGCCGTACTACACGCCGTACGAGAACGTCCGGTTCGCGCAGGGCGCGGCCCGGCGCGCCGGCAAGGACGTCCCGGAGCCGGACGAGGTGCTCGAGCAGGTCGGGCTCGCCGACCACGCGCACGAGCCGCTCGGCTCGCTCACGCCGGGCCACCTCCAGCTGGCCGCGCTCGCGATCGCGGTCGCGCCGCGGCCCGGCCTGCTGCTCGCCGACGAGCCGACCAGCCAGCTCGACCACGAGGCCCGCGACCGGGTGCTGGAGCGGATGTCGGTCGCGAACCGCGAGCTGGGCACCACCGTCGTGCTCGTCACCCACGACCCGGACGTGGCGGCGTACCTGCCCCGCACGATCACGATCCGCGACGGCCGGGTCGGCGGCGAGGGTCGCAGCGGCGAGGAGTACGCCGTCATCACGCCCGACGGGTTCCTGCCGCTGCCGCTGCACGTCCGCGAGGAGCTGGTGCCGGGGACGCTGGTGCGGTTCCACCGCAACGAGGACGGCGAGTACGTGCTGCAGACCGAGGAGGGCCACCACCATGGGTGAGCACGATGGATGAGCACCATGGATGAGCTCCGCGCCGAGGGTCTCCACGTCCGGTACGGCGACCTCGTCGCGGTCCGCGACGTCGACCTGGTCGTCCACCCGGGCCAGCTGATCTCGGTCACCGGGCCCTCGGGCGCCGGCAAGTCGTCGCTGCTCTGGGCGCTCGCGGGCGCCCTGCAGCCGGCGGAGGGCCGGGTGCTGCTCGCCGACGAGCCGCTCGGTGGCCG
>NZ_JANINT010000319.1 GCF_024509035.1 Nocardioides sp.
GGGATCTGCAGCAGGGGTGTGTACGACGGCGGGCGGCCGATGCCCATCTCGTCCTCGTAGTCGCCCTCGTAGTCGGTGTAGTCGAGCAGCTCGCTCGCGCGCACCGAGTCGACCCGGCCGCAGAGCCCCATCAGCGTCAGCGGGAACAGGTCGTTGGCGAACCCGGGGTCGATGCCGGTGGTGAAGCAGGACGCGCCGCCCTCCTCGCAGGCCGCGGTGATCGGCTCGATCCAGTTCGGCGGGTTCTGCACCATCTGCGGCCAGACCCACGGCGTCATCGCGGTCGAGCAGACGTCGATGCCCGCACGCAGGAACGCCGACATGACCCGGATGTTCTCGTCGGCGTGCTGCGCCGTCGGGCCGTAGTGCACCAGCGCGTCGGGGCGGAGCGCGACCAGCTCCTCGACATCGGTGGTCGTGATGATCCCCGTCGGCTCGGGCAGGTCGAGCAGCGCGGCGACGTCCTGGCCGGCCCGCGAGGACCGGGTCACGCCCACGCCGACCAGCTCGAACACCGGATGGTCGAGGATCTCCGCGATCACCATCGACCCGACGACGCCGGTGCCCCAGACGACGACCCGCTTCGTGTCCATGTACGTCCTATCGGTCGAACGCCGCGCGGACTCGGTCCTCGGTGAGGCCGTAGTCCTTGAGCGTGTAGGTGTGCGACGGCTTGGCCTTGCCCTGCTTGGACTCCCGGTCGATCTCCTCGATCGCCGTCTGCACCTCGGGGGTCCAGTCGAGGCCGAACTGGTCGTACACGCGCCGGGTCACCCCGAGAGGATCGGTCACCAGGTCCTTGAAGGCGATGTCGATGAACTGGTCCTGGTCGTACTTCGGCCGCGCGTCGTGGAACGCGTGGAAGGCCCGGGACCATAGATCCAGCTGGGTGTGGCCGATGACGCCGCCGACGTACGTGTCGCTGTGCCCGACCGTGGTCTCGGCCGACAGCGAGCACGACGACGCGATGCAGGTGACCGGGTCGCGGTGGGTGTAGACGATCAGCGCGTCGGGATAGACGGTCATCAGCGCGTCGAGGGCCGTCATGTGGGAGGGGTTCTTGAGCACCCATCGCTTCTCGGGGTCGTTGAGCCCGACGAGCTGGAGGTTCTGCTTGTGTCGCGCGTACGCGTCGGTCCAGTCCTGCTTCTTCAGCCACTCGGTGTAGCGCGGCAGGTTGGCGAGCGCCTCGTAGGAGTTGGACTTGCCGGTCTGGCGCAGCAACCGCCAGCACTCCTCCACGGTCGTGGCGTCCATGTAGTGGATCCCCATGAACTCGGGGTTCTCGACGTGGTGGGCGGCGAAGCCCTGCTGCATGGCCTGGAAGATCGGGTCGGACTCCCACGTCTCGCGCGGCGGCCGCGGCTGCGGGTATTGCGTCAGCCACATCTCCAGGCCCTGCGCGTTGGGGTCGGCGTGCAGGTAGCGGTGCAGCGCGGTCGTCCCGGTGCGCGGCAGGCCCATCAGGAAGATCGGTCGCTCGATCGGGACGTCACGGTGCTCGGGGTGCGCGATGAACTGCGACTGGGTGAGCAGTACGCCGACCAGTGCGCTCTTGACCTCCGAGCGCTGGAAGTAGTTGCCGCGCGGGGTCAGGCCGGCCTCGGGTGAGGCGAGATCCTCGACGAGGACCCGCAGCCCCTCCTCGTGCGCGCCGTCCCCGAAGTCGGTCATGCCGGTGGTCCGCATCGCCGCGGCCGCGATGTCCTCGTAGGACCCGACGTCGGCCCGCTCCCGGGTCATGATGTTGTCGCTCATCGGGCCTCCGGCTTCGAGTCGTCCGCCTGAGGGCGGCGTATGGAGGTGCGAGAGGCGGACGACCCGTTCATCAGTCGTGGAACTCGCCGCAGTCGACGGTCAGCATCTGGCCGGTCACCGCGGAGGCGAGGTCGGAGGCGAGGAACAGGGCGGCGCGGGCGACCTCCTGCGGGGAGGCGAGCCGCTTGAGGTCGGTGGGCGCGGCCTTGGCGGCGTACACCTGCTCGTGGGTCGTGCCTTCGACGGCCGCGAGGAAGTCGAAGTAGCCGCGGTTGACGTCCTCGTAGATGTACGACGGCGCGACGCTGTTGACGCGGATGCCGCGCGGCCCGAGCTCGGTGGCGAGCGAGGAGGCGAGGTGCTCCAGCGTGCCCTTGGAGAGCTTGTAGCCGGCGTACTCCGGCTGGGAGCTGAACACCACGC
>NZ_JANINT010000320.1 GCF_024509035.1 Nocardioides sp.
TCCCGACCCTGGCGCCGTCGGTGCGCTCGGTCCCCCGCCCCGCCGCGTGGGTGCGTCTCGAGGCCCCGGTGGGCGAGCCCGCCGCCGCCTGACGCGGGGGTCAGGGTCGGGCGGTGGCCCGCGCGAACCGCTCGGCAGCGGAGGCGACCTGGTCGCGCAGTTCGTCGGGACCCTCGACGACGAAGTCGACGCCGAGGCGGGCGAGGACCATCAGCGGCCAGTCCAGGGTGTCGGTGGGCATCACCATCCGGCAGGCGCCCGGACCGTCGGCCGTGACGGTCGCCCAGCGACCGACGTACTCCTCGACCGCGGCGGCGTCGAGCTCGAGGCGCACCCGTACCTCGTAGCGCTGCGGCATCGACTGGATGCCGGCCCGGACGAACGTCGGGGCGTCCGGCGCCGGCAGCGTCCGCGGCACGAACCGCTGCCCCGAGGCGCGCGGCGCGCTGACCCGGTCGACCCGGAAGCAGCGCCAGTCCTGGCGGTCGCGGTCGTAGGCCACGAGGTACCAGCGGCGGCCGAGGCAGACCAGGCGGTAGGGCTCGACCCGGCGCTCGGTCGCCGCGCCGTCGCGCGCGGTGTAGTGGAACGACACCGGCTCGTCGTCGCGGCAGGCCTGCGCCAGTGTCGTGAGCACTCCCGCGTCGAGCGCCGGGCCACCGCCCCATGGCACCCCGTCGGTCTGCGAGTGCACGGCATCCATCCGGCGGCGCAGCTTGGGCGGCATCACCCCGATCACCTTGGTCAGCGCCTGGATCGCGGTCTCCTCCATGCCCGCGACGGCGCCGGACGCGGCGGTGCGCAGCGCGACCGCGATCGTCACCGCCTCGTCGTCCTCGAGCACCAGCGGCGGCAGCTGGCCGCCGGCGCGCAGCTGGTAGCCACCGGCGACGCCGCGTACGGCGTCCACCGCGTAGCCGAGCTCGCGCAGCCGGTCGATGTCGCGGCGCAGCGTGCGCGGGCTGACCTCGAGCCGCGCGGACAGCTCGCCGCCCGGCCAGTACCGGTGGGTCTGCAGCAGCGAGAGCAGGCGGAGCATCCGGGCGCTGGTGTTCACGCGTCCGAGACTAGGTCCGCAAGCGGTCAGGATCTGACCGCTTGCCTCCCTAGCGTCCTGCCATGACGACCCGCACCCTCCGGCTCGTGCCGACCACCTCCGACAAGATCTCGCTGCGCTTCTCCTCCGAGGGCGACGCCGCGGCAGCCACCGAGCGTGCCCAGCACCTGCCCGGCGCCCGCACCGAGCTCACCGGCCGCGAGCTGACGATCCTCGTGCCCGACGGGCGCGACCTGGTGACATCCTTCGTCACCGACCTCGCCTGGGCGGGCGTGCTCGCCGAGCGGCTCGAGGTCGTCGGGGCCGCGTCGGCTTGAGGCCGGCCGACCTCTCAGGTCCGTGGGCCCGGCGTCGATGAACGGGCATGACCCCGACCGCCTCGCGGCCGGAGCAGTCCTGGGTGCCCCGCGGCGCCCGTCTCTCGGAGGACGAGTTCCGCAGCCGGCACAACGCCCTGAGCCTGGTGCTCATCCTCCACCTCCCCCTGCTCGGCAGCCTCGCCCTCTGGTGGCACCCCGATGGCGGCCTCTCCGGCGCGGACGGCTGCGGGTGCGGGTGGGTGCCGATCGCCGGCCTCGCCGCGATCGTCGCCCTCCTCGTCGTCGGACAGCTCGCGCAGAGCCAGGTGGTGCGCTCGGCGGCGATCAGCACGGGTCTCATCGGCACCTCGTGCCTGCTCGTGCACATCTCGGGCGGCATGACCGACCTGCATCTGCACTTCTTCGTGACCGTGGCACTGGTCGCGCTCTACCAGACCTGGACGCCGTTCCTCCTGGCGATCGGGATCGTCGCCGTGCACCACATCGGCATGGGCCTCTGGGCCCCCGACATGGTGTTCTCCGACTCCCGCGCCCAGGCGCACCCGATCGCCTTCGCCCTCCTGCACGCCGTGCTGCTGCTCGGCGAGTGCGCCGCGGTGGCCTGGTCGTGGCGCTACACCGAGGCCGCGGACCGGGCCCGCCTCGCCGAGCAACAGCGGGCCGAGCAGACCGCGACCGAGCAGCTGCGGGCCCAGGAGGCCCTCGCGGACGAGCGCGAGCGCGCCGCCGGGCGGGTGCGCGAGGAGCTCGCCGCCCGCCAGGAGCGCGCCGAACAGCTCGAGTCCCGGCTCGCAGGT
>NZ_JANINT010000321.1:0-982 GCF_024509035.1 Nocardioides sp.
CCAGGGCAAGGACCTCTCGTTCACGCCGCTGCGCCCCGAGCTCGTGCTGGAGGTGGCCTACGACCACATGGAGGGCCGGCGCTTCCGGCACACCGCGCAGTTCCGGCGGTGGCGGACCGACCGCGACCCGGAGTCGTGCGGGTACGAGCAGCTCGACGAGCCGGTCGGCTACGACCTGTCCGAGGTGCTCACAGCGAGGTAGCGCGTCACGACGTCGGCGATCCGCTCCCCAGCGCGGCACCGACGCGTTCACCGAGGTTGTCGGCCGTCACCAGCTCGTTGGTGCCGTTGGTGATCGTGACCGGGCGCTCGGTGTTGGGGCGCAGGGTCAAGCACGGGACGCCGAGCACCGTCGTCTCCTCCTGGATGCCGCCGGAGTCGGTGACCACGAGCGCGCTGCCATCGACCAGGCTCAGGAACTCCAGGTAGCCCAGGGGGTCGACCGCGCGCACCCGCGGGTGCTCGAGCAGCCCGGCGCGCGACAGGCCGGGCCGGCTGCGCGGGTGCAGCGGCAGGATCAGCGGCACCTGGTCGGCGGTCGCCCGCAGCGCGGCCACGACCCGGGCCGCCGCCTCGTCGCCATCGACGTTGCCGGGCCGGTGCATGGTCGCGACGGCGTACGTCGGAGGCAGCTCGCCCAGGCCGTCCAAGCCGTCCAGGCGGTGCGGACCCAGCTCGCCGCGGTGGGCCAGGAGGGTGTCGATCATCGGGTTGCCCACGAAGTGGATCGCCTCGGGGTCCACGCCCTCGCGAGCCAGGTGGGCGACCGCGTCGACGCTGGTCACCAGCAGCAGGTCGCTGAGCCGGTCGGTGACCAGCCGGTTGACCTCCTCGGGCATCGTGCGGTCGAAGCTGCGCAGCCCCGCCTCGACGTGGGCGAGCGGGATGCCGAGCTTGCTGGTGACCATCGCCGCCGCGACCGTCGAGTTCACGTCGCCGTAGACGACCACGAGCGCGGGCGGCTCGGCCACCCACAGCTCCT
>NZ_JANINT010000321.1:1041-1340 GCF_024509035.1 Nocardioides sp.
GAGGTTGATGTCGGGCTCGGGGAGCGCGAGCTGCTCGAAGAAGACGCGCGACATGTTGTCGTCGTAGTGCTGGCCGGTGTGGACCAGACGCTGGTCCACGCCGCGGCTCGCCAGCGCCCGCAGCACGGGTGCCGCCTTGGGGAAGTTGGGGCGTGCTCCGGTGACGTGCCAGACCGTCCGCGCGGCCCGGGGGGCGTCCGTCATGACGACACCTCTCGGCTAGGGTCGTGGGCTGCCGCACCTTAGCAGCGGCCTCGGTGCGCAGGAGGAGCAGGATGAGCAAGCTGGTTGTCGTGGGG
>NZ_JANINT010000321.1:1376-2170 GCF_024509035.1 Nocardioides sp.
CCACGTGGACGACCTCTCCGACGACGAGATCGCCGACCTGGTGTCGCGCGGCTTCCGCGCCACGACCGATCCCGCCTCGGTGGCCGAGGCGGATGCCGTGGTGATCTGCGTCCCGACGCCGCTGAGTGCCGAGGGCGGCCCCGACCTGGCGGCCGTCGAGGGCGCCTGCCGCAGCATCGGGCCGCACCTGCGCCCGGGCACGCTGGTCGTGCTCGAGTCCACGACCTACCCCGGCACGACCGCCGAGGTCGTGCAGCCGCTGCTCCAGGAGCTCTCCGGGCTCGGCCCCGACCAGCTCCACGTGGCCTACAGCCCCGAGCGGATCGACCCGGGCAACCCGACGTATGGGCTCAAGAACACCCCGAAGGTCGTCGGCGCCGACGACCCGGTCTCCGCGCAGCGGGTCCACGACTTCTACGCCCAGGTCGTCGACGAGGTCGTCGTCACCCGGGGCACCCGCGAGGCCGAGTCGGCCAAGCTGCTGGAGAACACCTACCGGCACGTGAACATCGCGCTGGTCAACGAGATGGCCCGCTTCTTCCACGAGCTCGACATCGACTTCTGGGAGGTGATCCGCCTGGCCTCGACCAAGCCGTTCGGCTTCCAGCCGTTCACCCCGGGCCCGGGCGTGGGCGGGCACTGCATCCCGATCGACCCCAACTACCTCAGCCACCGGGTGCGCACCCAGCTCGGCTACAGCTTCCGCTTCGTGGAGCTCGCGCAGGAGATCAACTCCTCGATGCCGTCCTACGTCGTCGCCCGGGTCAGCGAGCTGCTCAACGATCGCTCGCGGT
>NZ_JANINT010000322.1 GCF_024509035.1 Nocardioides sp.
CGTTCGCGACGAAGCGGAACCGGTCGCCGAGGTCGGCGGTGCCGAGCACGACGCCGGCTCCGGGGGCGGCGTCGAACACCAGGCGGACCGGGTCCTCCCGCCCCCCGATGCCGAGCGGGTGGATCTCGAGCGAGGGCCGGGCCGCGGCGATCGTCGGGCAGACCTCGAGCATGTGCGCGCCGAGGATCAGCTCCTCGCCGGGCACGAGGTGGTAGGTGTAGTCCTCCATGAACGACGTGCCGCCGGGCAGCCCGTCGGCGACGACCTTGAGGGTCCGCAGCATGGTGGCGGTCTTCCAGTCGCCCTCGCCACCGAAGCCGTAGCCCTCGGCCATCAGCCGCTGCACGGCGAGACCGGGCAGCTGCCGGAGCCCGCCGAGGTCCTCGAAGTTCGAGGTGAAGGCGGTGAACCCGCCCTCGGTGAGGAACGCGCGCAGTCCCAGCTCGATGCGTGCGCCGTAGCGCAACGACTCGTGCCGCTCACCCGTGGGCAGCAGCTCGGCCGCCACGTCGTAGCTGTCGGCGTACTCCTGGCAGAGCCGGTCGATGTCGGCGTCGGCGACCTGGTCGACGACGGCGACGAGGTCGTTGACCCCCCAGGTGTTGACCGCGACGCCGAAGCGACGCTCGGCCTCGACCTTGTCGCCCTCGGTGACCGCGACGTTGCGCATGTTGTCGCCGAAGCGGGCCAGGCGCATCCCGGCCAGGGCGTGGCGGCCGAGCGCGGCACGCGCCCAGACACCGACCCGGCGGGCGACCTCGGGGTCCTCGACGTGACCGGTGACGGTCTTGCGCGCCACGCCCATGCGGGTCTGGACCGCCGCGAACTCCCGGTCGCCGTGGGCGGCCTGGTTGAGGTTCATGAAGTCCATGTCGATCTCGGCCCAGGGCAGCGCCTGGTTGGCCTGCGTGTGCAGGTGCAGCAGGGGCTTGCGCAGGGCGTCGAGGCCGGTGATCCACATCTTCGCCGGGCTGAACGTGTGCATCCAGGCGATGACGCCGACGCACGTGTCGGTCGCGGTCGCGTCGAGCAGCGCCCTGCGGATCGAGTCCGTCTCGGTGAGGACCGGCTTGGTCACGACCCGCACCGGAACGTGCGGCGATGCGTCGAGCGAGGCGGCGATCTGCGCCGCGTGGTCGGCGACCTGGTCGATGACCTCCGGCCCGTAGAGGTGCTGGCTCCCGGTGAGGAACCAGATCTCGAGGTCCTGCGTCTGCTGTGTCACGCGACTCCTCCGGTCTGCTGTTGGGTCTGGCCGTACACGTTCTGGTAGCGGTCGTAGAGCGCGTCGACGTGCTGCTGCGCGATCGGGATCGGCTCCCCGAGCTGACGCGCGATGTGGACGGTGCGGGCGACGTCCTCGACCATCACCGCCGCCTTGACGGCCGCCCGGGCGTCACGGCCGACGGTGAACGGCCCGTGGTTCTGCATCAAGACGGCGGGCGAGCGGCTCCCGCGCAGCGTCTCGACGATGCCGCGACCGATCGAGTCGTCGCCGATCAGCGCGAAGGGCCCGATCGGGATCTCGCCGCCGAACTCATCAGCGCCCATCGTCAGCACGCACGGGACCGGTTCCCCCCGGGCCGCCCAGGCGGTGGCGTAGGTCGAGTGGGTGTGCACGACGCCGCCGACCTCGGGCATGTGGCGGTAGACGTAGGCGTGGGCCGCGGTGTCCGAGCTCGGCTGGCGGGTCCCCTCGACGAGGTTGCCGTCGAGGTCGCAGACCACCATCGCGTCGGCGTCGAGCTCGTCGTAGTCGACCCCGGACGGCTTGATGACGAACAGGTCGGCACCCGGCACCCGGCCCGAGACGTTGCCGGCCGTCCAGATCACCAGCTGGTAGCGGGTGAGCTGGGCGTGCAGCGCGGCGACCTCGGCGCGCAGCCGGGTGACCGCGTCGCGGTGCTCGGCGGGGACGGCGCCGGCCTGGGGGCTCGTCCGGGCGGTCACGCCGCACCTCCCGCGTGGGCCGCGCGCCGGATCGAGCGGAGCCGGCGCATGACCTCGTTGCCGCCTCGACCGAAGTAGTCGTGGAGCGTGCGGTACTCCGCGTAGACCGCGTCGTACGCCGCGGCGCGCTCGGGGTCGGGCAGGTGGGCGTCGCGCTGGATGCCGCCCATGGCGGCGGACGCGGCGTGGATGTCGGGGTAGGCCCCGGCGGCCACCGCCGCGTGGATCGCCGACCCGAGGGCGGGACCCTGGGCCGAGGTGATCACCGAGATCGGCATGTTGAGCACGTCGGCGTAGACCTGCATCAGGAACTCGTTCTTCAGCAGACCTCCCGCCGCGACGAACTCCCGCACCGGGACACCGGAGGCGTTGAACGTCTCGACGATCGTGCGGGTGCCGAACGCGGTGGCCTCGATCAGGGCCCGGTAGATGTCCTCCGGTCGGGTGGTGAGGGTGAGTCCGAGGACCAGCCCGCTCAGCTCGTGGTCCACGAGGACCGACCGGTTCCCGCTGTGCCAGTCGAGCGCCACCAGGCCGTGCTCGCCGACGGCCTGGGTGGCGGCCTTCTCGGTGAGCAGCTCGTGCACGCTCAGTCCGCGGTCGGCCGCCTCCTCGGCGTACGCCGCGGGCACCGCGTTGGTGACGAACCAGTTGAAGATGTCCCCGACACCGGACTGGCCGGCCTCGTAGCCCCACAGGCCCGGCGTGACGCCGCCGTCGACGACCCCGCACATGCCGGGGACCTCGCGCAGGACCTCGCCGTTCATGATGTGGCACGTCGAGGTGCCCATGATCGCGAGCATCTGGCCGGACTCGGTCGCCTGGGCGGCCGGCGCGGTCACGTGGGCGTCGACGTTGCCGACCGCGACCACGATGCCGGCGGGCAGCCCCGTCCAGGAGGCCGCCTCCTCGGAGAGTCGTCCCGCGGCCTCCCCCAGGTGGCCCGAGACCGGCTGGAGCTTGTCCTCGACGAAGCCACCGAAGTCCGGGTGCAGCTCGGTGAGGAAGTCACGGGTCGGGTACGTGCCGTCCTGGAAGATGCCCTTGTAGCCCGCGGTGCAGGCGTTGCGCACGTAGCGGCCGCACAACTGCCAGACGATCCAGTCGGCAGCCTCGACCCAGTGCTCGGTGGCGGCGTAGGTCTTCGGGGACTCCTCGAGGAGCTGGAGGCCCTTGGCGAACTCCCACTCCGAGGAGATCAGACCGCCGTAGCGCGGGAGCCAGGCCTCGCCGCGCTTGGCGGCCAGGTCGTTGATCCGGTCGGCCTGCGGCTGGGCCGCGTGGTGCTTCCACAGCTTGACGTAGGCGTGCGGGTCGGAGGCGAAACCCTCGACCTCGTTGAGCGGCGTCCCGTCGGCGGTGGTCGGCACCATGGTGCAGGCGGTGAAGTCGGTGCCGATGCCGATGACCCGGGCCGGGTCGACGCCGGCCATCTCGAGAGCCGCGGGCACGGCGATGCGCAGCACGTCGACGTAGTCGGAGGGGACCTGCAGGGCCCAGTCGGGGCCGAGCGGCGTGCCGTCGGGCAGCTCGCGGTCCATGACGCCGTGGGTGTACTCGTGGGTCGCGGAGCCGATCTCGACGCCGTCCTCGACGCGTACGACGACCGCCCGGCCCGAGAGCGTGCCGTAGTCGACGCCGATCACGAAGCGCGAGCCGGAGCCCCGAGAAGACCTCTGCGCAGAGCCCTGGGCAACCACTGTGCACCTCCTGTGACGACAGTCATAAGTGAGCGTTCACACGAGTGTGAGCGTTCACTTAGAGGTCGTCAAGAGACTCGCCTGAAATCGGGACATAGGGTCCCGCGGCCGGGACGTAGGTCCAGTCACGACCAGGTCACGGAGCCGACAGAGGCCGCGGGCGCGGACCCCGATCCGCGCGTGCGCCGGCGGTTTTCGGACACGCGCCGCGATGGGAGCGCTCCCGACGCCGGCCACGGCCGCGGACGGTCGCGCGGGATCGATGGGGCACTCAGGGAGTGCTGACGCGCGGAGCGGCCGTCGAGGACCGCACGACCAGCGAGGTCGGGACGAGCTCCGCGGTGGGCGCCTTCTCGCCGCCCAGCACCCGCTCGAGCAGCGCCATTGTCCGACGTCCGAGCTCGCCGAAGTCCTGCTGCACCGAGGTCAGCGGGGGGTCGATGAACGACGACTCGGGCAGGTCGTCGAACCCGACGACGGAGACGTCGTCGGGCACCCGACGTCCGGCCTCGCGCAGGGCCGCGATGACGCCGAGCGCCATCTGGTCGTTGGCGGCGAAGATCGCCGTCACGTCGGGGTCGCGGGCCAGGGAGACCCCCGCCTCGTAGCCGCTCTGCGCACTCCAGTCCCCGCCCCAGCGCAGGGGCGGGACCTCGCGTCCCCATGCCTCGAGCTCGAGCCGCCAGCCCTCGACGCGCGCCGAGGCCTCGGCCCAGCCCGGGGGGCCGGCGACGTGCACGACCGTGCGGTGACCGAGCTCGAGCAGGTGCCGGGTCGCGATCTGGCCGCCCTGGACGTTGTCGATCCCGACCGTCAACGGCATCCGCGACAGGTCGCCCTCGACGACGACGGTCGGCAGGCCGAGGTCGGCCTCGCGGGCGAACCGGAGCATCGAGTCGTGCGGGATGATGAGCACCACCGCCTCGACGCCGAGCTGCAACAGCTCCTCCACCGCCTCCTTGGTGTCCTCCGCGGTCAGCGCGTGCAGGGTGCTCACCGTGATGCGGTACTCCGTGCGGCGAGCGGCGGCGTCCAGCGCCAGCAACACCTGCTGCGGTCCGTGGTGGCTGGTCCCCCAGGTGGCGACCCCGATGAGACGCGAGTGGGTCGAGGCGAGCATCCGCGCCGACCGGTTGGGGCGGTAGCCGAGGTCGGCGATCGCAGCCCGCACCCGCGAGGCCGTGTCCGGTCGCACGCTCGGGGAGTTGTTGATCACCCGCGAGACGGTCTGGTGGGACACGCCGGCCCGCTCGGCGACGTCGGCCATCGTGGGATGGCGCTTCTGCGACCGGACCGGCATGGTCGAAGGTTATCGGCCGACGTGCGTCGGCCGGTGTCAGGATCGCTTGGCGGCGGCCTTCTTCGTCGTCGTCTTCGTGGCGGCGGCCTTCTTCGTCGTGGCCTTCTTGGCCGTCGTCTTCTTCGTGGCGGCCTTCTTCGCGCCCTTCTTGGCGGCCTTCTTGGCCGGGCCCTTGGCGCGCCGCTCGGCGAGCAGCTCGGCCGCCCGCTCGATCGTGATCGACTCCACGGAGTCCTCCTTGCGGAGCGTGGCGTTGTACTCGCCGTCCGTGACGTACTCACCGAACCGACCGGCCTTGACGACCACGGGCTGGCCCGAGACCGGGTCGTTGCCGAGCTCCTTGAGGGGCGCGGCCGCCGCGGCGCGCCCGCGCTGCTTGGGCTGGGCGTAGATGCGCAGCGCCTCGTCGAGACCGATCGTGAGCAGCTGGTCCTCGGAGGTCAGCGACCGGGAGTCGGTGCCCTTCTTGAGGTACGGGCCGTAGCGGCCGTTCTGGGCGGTGATCTCCTCGCCGTCCTCGGCGACGCCGACCACGCGCGGCAGCGACAGGAGCTTGACCGCGTCGTCGAGCGTCACGGTGTCCAGCGACATCGACTTGAACAGCGAGCCCGTGCGCGGCTTGGCGGACTTCGGCGCGTCCTCGGGGAGCACCTCGGTGACGTAGGGCCCGTACCGCCCGTTCTTGGCGACGACCTCGAGTCCGGACTCGGGGTGCACGCCCAGCCGGATCTCCTCGCCCGCCGGGTTGGCGAGCAGCTCCTTGGCCCGGTCGATGGTCAGCTCGTCGGGCGGGAGGTCGTCGGGCACGTTCGCCCGGCGGGCGAACGGCGTGCCGTCGTCGTCGGGGCCCTCGAGGTAGGGGCCGTAGCGGCCGACCCGCAGGTGGATGCCGGAGTCGGCACCACCGACGGGGAACGTCGCCAGCTCGCGGGCATCGATGTCCCCGAGCCCGTCGACGAGCGGCTTGAGCCCCACGACGGACTCGGACCCGAAGTAGAACTCACCGAGCTCGGACTCCAGGTCCTTGCGACCGCCGGCGATCTCGTCGAGCACGTCCTCCATGCTGGCGGTGAACTCGTAGGAGACCTGGCGGGGGAAGTGCTCCTCCAGCAGCCGGGTCACCGAGAACGCGAGCCACGCCGGCACCAGCGCGGTGCCCTTCTTGTAGACGTAGCCGCGGTTGAGGATGGTGCCGATGATCGAGGCGTACGTCGAGGGGCGGCCGATCTCGCGGTCCTCGAGCTCCTTGATCAGCGTGGCCTCGGTGTAGCGGGCCGGCGGCTTGGTCTCGTGGCCGTTGGCGGCCAGCGAGGCGGCGGCCACCCGGTCACCGTCGTGGAGGTCGGGCAGCGGGACCTGGTCGTCGTCACTGCGCTTACCCCCCTCGGTGCCCTCGACGTAGGCCTTGAGGAACCCGTGGAACGTGATCACGCGACCCGACGACGAGAAGACCACGTCGCGACCGTCGGCGGCCGCGCCGCCGATGCGCATCGAGACCGACTGTCCGACGGCGTCCTTCATCTGCGAGGCGACCGTGCGCATCCAGATCAGCTCGTAGAGGCGGAACTGGTCACCGCTCAGGCCCGTCTGGGCCGGTGTGCGGAAGGAGTCACCGGCCGGCCGGATCGCCTCGTGCGCCTCCTGGGCGTTCTTGACCTTGCTCGTGTACGTCCGCGGCGTGTCGGGGAGGTACTCCGCGCCGTACAGCTCACGGACCTGGGTGCGCGCTGCCTCGACCGCGCCGCCCGAGAGCGTGGTCGAGTCGGTGCGCATGTAGGTGATGAAGCCATTCTCGTAGAGCCGCTGGGCGACCGACATCGTCACCGAGGCGCTCATGCCGAGCTTGCGGCTGGCCTCCTGCTGCAGCGTGGTCGTGCGGAACGGCGCGTACGGCGAGCGTCGGTAGGGCTTGGCCTCCACGGAGCGCACGTCGAACGAGGTGTCGCTCAGCGCCGCGACCAGTCCTTCGGCGGCCGCGCGGTCCAGGTGGACGCGCTCGCCCTTCGTGCTCTTGAGCAGGCCGTCGGCCCCGAAGTCCGACCCGCCGGCGACGCGGGCGCCGTCGATCGAGTGCAGCTTGCCCGGGAACATCCGGGGCTCCTTGTCCGCCCCGGCGTCGAAGGTGCCCTCGAGGTCCCAGTACGACGCCACGCGGAACGCCATCCGCTCGCGCTCGCGGTCGACCACCAGGCGGGTGGCCACCGACTGGACCCGTCCCGCGGAGAGGCCGGACATGACCTTCTTCCACAGCACCGGGCTGACCTCGTAGCCGTAGAGCCGGTCGAGGATGCGCCGCGCCTCCTGCGCCTCCACGAGGTCCATGTCCAGCTCGCGGGGGTGCTCGGCCGCGTCGAGGATCGCCTGCTTGGTGATCTCGTGGAAGACCATCCGCTTGACCGGGATGTCCTTCTTCGGCTTCAGCTCGTCGAGCAGGTGCCACGCGATGGCCTCGCCCTCGCGGTCCTCATCGGTGGCGAGGTAGAGCTCGTCGGCGTCCTTGAGGAGGGTCTTGAGCTTGGAGATGTGCGACTTCTTGTCGCGCGGCACCACGTAGTAGGGCTCGAAGCCGTTGTCGACGTCGACGGCGAGCCGCCCCCACGGCTTGTCCTTGATCTTGGCGGGGGTGTCCGCGGCGCTCTGTGGGAGGTCACGGATGTGGCCGATGGAGGACTCGACGACGTACCCCTGGCCGAGGTACCCGCCGATCGTGCGGGCCTTCGCCGGGGACTCGACGATCACCAACTTGTGTGCCACGGGGTGGTTCTCCTGCTTCCTGCGGACGAGGTGAGACCCGTACAGAAGGGCTCACGGCCGAACACGGTAGCGCGTGCTCCCTCCCGAGCCGTGCGGTGCACCGTGCAGATCACCCCGCTGCAGCCTCAACGTTCCGCCCGATCCCGTCGTCAAGGGACAGTAGGTGAGAGGACCGTCGACCCGGCTCGGAGGCCAGCGTGACAGAGGACGTGGACCATGGCACGGGCCATGACGTGGACCGGGACTTCGCGGACTTCGTGGCCGTGCAGACGAGGCCCTTGCTGGGCTTCGCGCACGCGCTGACGGCCAACCCGCACGACGCGTGGGACCTGACCCAGGAGACGCTGGCCCGGATGGGCGAGCGCTGGGGCCGCTCACAGGTCGAGCAGCCCGCGGCGTACGCCCGCACCGTGATGGTGCGGCTCAACATCGACCGGATCCGGCGGCTGCGCCGCGAGCTGCCGCTGATGGTGACGCCCGCCGAGGAGGCGCCCGTCGAGGTCGTCGGCGAGCTCGACGCCTGGCTCGTCGAGGCGCTGGCCAACCTCACCCCGCGACAGCGCACCGCCCTGGCGCTGCGGTACGTCGAGGACCTCGACGTGCGTGGCATCGCGGCGCGGATGGGCTGCTCGGAAGGCACCGTCAAGAGCCAGCTGTCCCGCGGGACCGAGCGGCTCCGGGAGCACGCGCGCGAGCACGGCCCGCTGCGCACCACGGCGACACGAGAGGACTGACCATGACCGAGCAGATGACCGAGCAGCAGATCAAGGACGGCTACGCGCGTCTGGGCGAGGCGCTGGCCCCGCCGACGGACGTCGCCGAGCGCGTCCACCGCCGCGTGGGCGTACGCCGGCGGCGGCGTCGCGCCGGCGTCGTCGCAGGCACCCTGGCGGCCGTGGTCGCGGCGGGAGGCGGGGTCGTGGCGGCCACGTCCGGTGACGACGGGCCCGGCGACACCGTGGCCGTCGACCAGCCGCACGGTCCCGTGAGCACGCTGGCGATGACCCGGCCCGACGGGTCGACGTACGGCTTCTCGGACGTGACGGTCAGCTGCGACCCGCCGAGGACCGTGGACGGCCAGCGGGCCGGCGACCCGGCACCCGGCCGGATCTGGGCGTACAGCCCGATCGAACCGAACGGGTCGGTCGAGAGCGACGACACCACGATCACGCACCCGTTCGTCTACGTGGAGGGCCGGGTCACGCAACTGCAGGACGCCCCCACCTTCACCTTCCCGCTGGAGCCGTCGCAGGCGAGCGACCAGCTGCCGATCCTGCTGTTCGTGGCCGACACGGAGGGCGCCGAGGACGGCAACGAGGTCTCCACCGACGCGGGTCGCCCGGCCGGGACGGTCCGAGTGCTCGAGGCGAGCTGCGACCCCGTCCCCGTGCTGCGGCTCGAGGTGGACGCGACCCTGGGCAGCGAGGAGGGCAAGCAGTCCCTCGATCTCGCGGGAGCGCTCGACTGACGCCTGTGGATGACGCCCTCCGACGGG
The DNA here is from genome assembly GCF_024509035.1 of Nocardioides sp. GTDB lineage: Bacteria > Actinomycetota > Actinomycetes > Propionibacteriales > Nocardioidaceae > Nocardioides. The sequence goes on from NZ_JANINT010000322.1 coordinate 9,200, forward strand.
GGGTGGACCGTGCCAGCGTGGTCGGCCCACCCCCTGAACGGAGGTCTCCGTGTCCCCTGACGAGTTCCCTTTCGACAACGACGACCGCTGGGCCTACGCCCCTGCGGTGCCCGAGCGGGTCACCCACCTGGTCTTCGTCGACGGTCGCCTGGTCGACGCCTGGCGCGAGCCGGCGATCGGCACCGAGTGGGAGGCGGTCGCCCTGCGCCACGACCGCGAGGCGCGGCCTCCCGAGCCGCCGCAGCCGGCCCCGCACGTGCGGGTGTCGCAGTGGCTCGCGGCGGTGTGCGGCGGCGTCGCTGCCGTCGACGCACTCACCGACGAGCCGCTGGACGACGACCGCATCGACCTGCCCACCGAGTACCCCCACCCCGCCGACCGCGAGCGCGTCGAGGCGACCGCCGACCTCCTCGACGCGGTCGCGGAGCGGTGCTTCGACGCCGAGACGTCCTACGCCTTCCGGCACGCCCTGCTGGCCCTGTGGGCCGAGGATCCCGACGTCGTCACCCGCGCCACGAGCGCGGCGCACGTCGCCGCCGGTATCTGCTGGGCGGTCGGGAAGGCCAACGGGCTCTTCAGCCCCGCCGGCGCGACGCGCGTCCGGGCCGTGCAGGACGCCCTCGCGCTCCGATCGCCCGCGTCGAGCCACGGGCGCACGGTCCGCACCGCCCTCATCGGGTTCCGCAGCACGATCGAGCCGTGGGGCCGTCCCGGCGGCGTCCCCGACCTGCTCGAGCTGGGCCGCTGTGACCTCCTGCTCGGCGTCACCCGGGCTCGCCTCATCCGGATCCGCGACCGGGCCCGCGCCGCGGCCGCAGCGGCGTGAGACCGGCCGGCGAGGTCAGGCCAGCAGGAACCCCTCGGCCACCAAGGAGCGTGCGGCGGGCAGGTACTCCGTCACCGTCTGATCGGCGTCGAGGTCGAGCAGACGGGCGATGGCCTCGAGGATCTGCCCGACGCTCAGCTCGCCGTCGCACGCGCCCGCGAGCGCCGCCTCGACGGTGTCGACCTGCCGGGCGCGGCGCAGGCCGCGCTGCTGGCGCAGCACGACGGTCTCGGGGTCGGCTGCTCCGGGTGGCCCGCTGGTCTCCTGCACGACGTCCGCCCGCAGCCGCAGGTGGCTGTCGAGGTCGACCACCGCGTCGGTCGCCTCGGCCCACTCGAGGATCGCCGGGGCGATCGGCTGCTCGACGTCGTAGGGCCACGAGAGGAGCTCCCGCGCGCTCCCGCCGCTGCGGCGCAGGTTGATCCACCCGAAACCGACCGCCTCGATGCCTTGGTCCTCGAACCACGAGAGCCAGGTGTCGTAGCGCACCAGGTAGTCCGAGGACCCGTGCAGGCCGGCATCCTTGAGCCACAGCTCGACGTACGCCGCCGGGTCGACGAGCTCGCGCTGCACGACGAACGCGTCGCACCCCTCGGGCACCCAGCCCGCGATCCGCTCCTCCCAGGAGCCGGCGCGCGGCACCACCCAGTTCGCCAGGACCTGGCACCAGCCACCCTCGGCGAGGTGGCGCGGACCGTGCCGGACGATGTGCTCGACGACGCGGTCGCCGGGCAACCCCGAGTCGCGGTAGACCAGCCGCTCGCCGGTCGCCGGCGAGATCACGAACGGCGGGTTGGTCACGATCAGGTCGAAGGCCTCGTCGGCCACGGGCTCGAAGAACGAGCCGGCGCGGATGTCGACGGGGGTGCTCACGTCGTTGAGCTCGACGTTGAAGCGCGCGATCCGCAGCGCACGCTCGTTCACGTCGGTGGCGACGACCGAGCCGCTGTGGGCGGCGAGGTGGAGGGCCTGCACGCCGCAGCCCGTGCCGAGGTCGAGGGCGCGGCCCACGGGCTCGCGCAGGGCCAGCTGGGCCAGCGAGGTCGACGCGGAGCTGATGCCCAGCACGTGGTGGGGTCCCACCCGGCTGCTGCCGCCGTCGAGGCCGGGCGTGAGGTCGCTGACGACCCACAGGTGCTCCTCGTCGGTGGCGTAGGGCCGCACGTCGAGCCGGGCGGCGACCTCCCCGACGGTCTGCTCGAGGAAGCCCTCCGCCGCCAACCGGTCCACCAGGCCCGGGAGCGCGCGCTGGGCGGCTGCCAGCTCGACCGGCGCCTGCAGCAGGAAGAGCCGGATCAGGGTCTCCAACGGCCAGCCACCGCCGGTGCGGCGCAGGCCGGGGGTCGTCTCGTTGCGGGCCAGCGCGGCGTGTGCCTCAGGCCCGAGGACCTCTGCGACGGCGTCGTAGGTGAATCCGGTCATCACGAGGGCGGCCCGCAGCCGCTGGGGGAGCTCCGAGATCGAGGGAGCAGTCACGCTGCGAGCCTATGCCGTACCCCGTCATGGCCACCCCAGGTGGCGGTAGCCCGAATGGACTAGACGGGCGGCGCCGATCGGCCACCATCGACCAAGTTCCATGGCCTTCGGGACCTAGGTCCCTTTACATTCCGTCCACCAGCCCCGTTCGGGAGGGAAGGGGGCGCATGGGGAGGACACCTGTCATGCACAGATTCGGTCGCGCTCTCGGCGCACTGGTCACCACCACACTCATCTCCGCCGGGCTCGCGACGGCCGTGGCCGCGCCGGCGCAGGCAGAGTCCGCCGACGAGTCCGCCAGCCCGCAGGGGATCATCGACCTTCCGTGCGTGCCCCTTCCTGGCCTGCCGTGTCCGCAACTACCGGACCTGCCCGGACTGCCGGACCTGCCTGGACTACCTGGGCTCCCCCAGCCCGACCAGCTCCCGCAGCTCACGGGCGTGCCGGTCGTCGGGGAGCTCCTGACGCTCACGCAGCCGGTGTGGAACGCCCTGCCCGGCGAGCTGTTGAGCAGCGACGTCACCTGGCTGTGCGACGGCACCCCGATCCCCGGGACCGAGAACGTGTGGACCTTCGTGCCGACCGAGGCGCAGGCCGGGTGCCTGATGACCGCACAGGTGGTCACGACCGTGCTCGGCTTCCTGCCGCTGACGATGGTCACCGACGCCCTGGCGGTCGCGGGCATCGGCGAGACGGCGGTGACGGCCGACGGCGCACCCACCATCAAGGCCGACAAGGGCGCCAAGACCGGCACCACCCTGTCGGTGAGCATGGCGGCGTCCTGGAAGCAGGAGGGCGTGGCGACCACCTACCAGTGGCTGCGCAACGGGCAGCCGATCGAGGGCAAGAAGGGCACCCAGTACCTCCTCACCAAGGAGGACGTCGACCAGTCGATCTCGGCGCGTGCCGTCGGCACGAAGGACGGGATGACCGACGGGGTCTCGACGAGCAACGCGATCAAGGGCGTGATCGGCGATGCGCTCGTCGCGACGCGGCAGCCCGTGATCACCGGTACGCCGGCACCGGGCCAGACGCTGGGCGTCGACCCCGGCACCTGGGGCACGGGTGAGACACCCACGTTCACCTACCAGTGGCGCCGGGACACCTCGGACGTCGCGGGCGCGACCGGCGCGACCTACGCGGTGACCTCGACCGACGTCGGCCACACCCTGACGGTGGTCGTCACCGCGACCCGCGCCGGCTACCTGCCCGGCTCGTACCGCACCGCCGGCGCGACGGTCAGCGCCGCCAAGGCTCGCTCCGTGCTCACGGCGACGCTGTCGAAGAAGGTCATCAAGAAGGGCCAGAAGGCCACGCTGACCATGGTGCTCACCGCGGCCGGCGTCTCCGCGCCGAGCGGCGCGGTGACCGTCATGGACGGCCGCAAGGTCCTCAAGCGGATCTCGCTCAAGGCCGGCAAGGCGACGCTGCGGCTGACGAAGCTCAAGCCCGGCGTGCACAAGCTCAAGGCCGTCTACGCCGGCTCGGACACCGTGCTCGGAGCCACCTCGAAGGTCGTCAAGCTGACGGTCAAGAAGGCCAAGAAGAAGTAGTCACCCGAAATGACGTTGACCCGCCCGAAAGTTTCGGGCGGGTCAACGTCATTTGGTGGTGCTCAGTGGTGGCCGGGCGCCTGGAACTGCTGGGTCGGAGCCGGCTCGGCCGGCGGAGCCGACTGCACCGGCGGGGGCGGCGGCGGTGCCGGCGTGCCGGAGTCGTCGCCACTGTCGATGTGCACCGGGCGACGCTTGGACACGTAGACCGCCGCGACGATGCCGGCGAACGCGGCGAGCGCGATCACCATCCGCAGCGGGGTGTTGGCGTCCTCGCCGATGGAGAGCTTGACGACCGCGGCCACGATCAGCAGCGAGACCAGGTTCATCACCTTGAGCAGCGGGTTGATCGCAGGACCGGCGGTGTCCTTGAACGGGTCGCCCACCGTGTCACCGATGACGGTCGCGGCGTGTGCGTCCGAACCCTTGCCACCGTGGCTGCCGTCCTCGACGAGCTTCTTCGCGTTGTCCCAGGCGCCACCGGAGTTCGCCAGGAAGACCGCCATCAGCGTGCCGGTCGCGATGGCACCGGCGAGGAAGCCCGCGAGCGGACCCACGCCGAGGCCGAAGCCCACGGCGATCGGGGCCAGGATCGCGAGCAGACCGGGCGTCGCGAGCTCGCGCAGCGAGTCCCGGGTGACGATGTCGACGACCTTGCCGTACTCCGGGCGACCGGTGCCCTCCATGATCCCGGGGATCTCGCGGAACTGGCGGCGCACCTCGTAGACGACGGCGCCGGCGGCTCGGCCGACAGCGTTGATGGCCAGGCCCGAGAACAGGAACACCACGGCGGCACCGAGCAGCATGCCGACCAGGACGTTCGGGTAGGACGCGTCGAACGAGAACGCGAGCGCCGTGAGGTCGCCCGGCTCCTCGGTGAGACGCACCTCGGCGATCGCGTCCTTCAGCGCGTTGGTGTAGGAGCCGAACAGCGCGCTGGCCGCCAGCACGGCGGTCGCGATCGCGATGCCCTTGGTGATCGCCTTGGTGGTGTTGCCCACCGCGTCGAGCTCGGTGAGGATCTGCGCGCCGCGCTCGTCGACGTCCCCGGACATCTCGGCGATGCCCTGGGCGTTGTCGGAGACGGGACCGAAGGTGTCCATGGCCACGATCACGCCGACCGTCGTCAGCAGGCCGCAACCGGCCAGGGAGACCGCGAACAGCGCGACCGGGATGGAGCCGGCGCCGACGAGGAACGCGCCGAACACCGCAGCGCCGATCACGAGCGTGGTGTAGACGGCCGACTCGAACCCCACCGAGAGCCCGGACAGGATCACGGTCGCTGCGCCGGTGAGCGAGGTCTTGCCGACGTCCTTGACCGGACGGTGGTCGGTGCCGGTGAAGTAGCCCGTGAGTCCGAGGATGGCCGCGGCGAGGACGATGCCGATCGACACGGCGAGGGCGGCCACGATGCGCGGGCTGGCGTCCGCGTCCACCGTGGAGTTGGTGAGGTCGGCGAAGTCGCCGGGCAGGTAGACGAGCGCGAGCACGATGCTCGCGACCGCGCCGATCGCGGCTGAGATGTAGAACGCCCGGTTGATGGTCTTCAGGCCGTTCTCGCCCGGACGGGGCTTGCACAGGTAGACGCCGACGACGGCCGTGAGAGCACCGATGGCGGGGACGAGCAGCGGGAAGACGAGACCCTTGTCGCCGAAGGCCTGGGAGCCGAGGATCAGCGCGGCGACCAGCGTCACCGCGTAGGACTCGAACAGGTCGGCGGCCATGCCGGCGCAGTCGCCGACGTTGTCGCCGACGTTGTCGGCGATCGTCGCGGCGTTGCGCGGGTCGTCCTCGGGGATGTTGTTCTCGACCTTGCCGACCAGGTCGGCGCCGACGTCGGCCGCCTTGGTGAAGATGCCGCCGCCGACTCGCATGAACATGGCGAGGAGCGCGGCACCGAAGCCGAAGCCCTCGAGCACGTGCGGGGCGTCCTCCTGGAAGAGGATCACCACGAGGCTGGCGCCCAGCAGGCCCAGGCCGACGGTGAGCATGCCGACGGTGGCACCCGTGCGGAAGCCGATGTTCATGGCCGGGTCGCGGCCCTGCGTCTGCGCGGCCGCGGCGACCCGGAGGTTCGCCTTCACCGCGAGCGACATGCCGAGGTAGCCGACACTGGCCGAGAAGCCCGCCCCGACCAGGAAGAACACCGACCGGAAGATCCGGACGGTCATGTCGTCGGCGGGCAGCGCCATCAAGGCGAAGAACGCGACGACGGCGAAGATCGCCAGCGTGCGGAACTGCCTCTGCAGATACGCGTTCGCGCCTTCCTGCACCGCGTGGGCGATGTTCTTCATGTTGTCGGTGCCCTCACCGGCGGCAAGTACTTCCTGGCGGAACATCGCCGCCATCGCAAGCGCGCCCAGCGCGATCAGTGCGACGACGATGACCAGGACGAGATTGCCCCCGGAGACTTCCACGACAGCGGGAGCGATCCCCGTCATGTGCTTCCTCCTGGGAGAGTGATTCAGGTCTCACGGACGACGCGGAGTCTACGCACGAGCCGCCGGGGGGCACCGGGATGTGACCCGGGACACACGGCGAGGGCGCGCAGACACGCCGTACGGGATGGGTGTGGCGCTGACGCTAGCCCCGCCTCAGCACGGGGTCGTCGGGTCAAAGGACCCGAAAGGTTCGGGACCGTCGAGGACGTCACGGCGGCGTGCTCACGCCGTGCCTCCCGGCCTCGCCGGAGCCCGCTCCCGGACGGGAGACCTGACGCTCGGGGTCAGCTGCCGGCGAGCGCGGCGTCCGCTGTCTCGTGGATGACGAAGACCTTGGCGAGGCCGGTGATGCGGAAGATCTTGAGCAGGCGGTCCTGGTTGCAGACGAGCTGGAGGGAGCCGTCGTGGGCCCGGACCTTCTTCAGTCCGCCGACGAGGACGCCGAGGCCGGTCGAGTCCAAGAACTCGACCTCCTCCATGTCGATCACGATGTCGTAGACGCCCGCAGCCACCAGCTCGGTGATCTTGTCGCGGAGCTTGGGGGCGGTGTAGACGTCGATCTCGCCCCCGACGGCAACGATGGTCTTCCCACCGGCGTCGCGCGTCGTCAGAGTCAGGTCCACCTAATGTCTCCCCGGTGCGGTTGTTCGGTTGCCGGAGCAGTCGCGGCTAGGAACCCCGACATCCGGCCTGCACAATCAAACCACGCCCGCGCCTCGGCGCGCACACACTGGGCAGAGTTCGCCCCCGGCGCGGCCCGGACAGGGTACGCCCGCAAGCCGCCGGGACCAGCATGCACGGTCTCCGGTGGACCGTGTCGCCGGCCCGGACGGGTGTCGGTCGGTGCCGAGCGACGCCCAGACGGCAGGTCACGGCGCTGCACTGTCGGCGCCGTCGGGGAGGATGGAGACGTGAGAGCGGTGCTGGGCACCCACGCCCGCAGCGTGGGCGAGGTGGTCGAGCGGCTGGCGTCCGCCCCGGGGCGCGAGGACCGTCTGCGCCACCTCGAGGTCCTCCCCGCTCGGCCGGCTCGGCAGGCGGCGTGGCCCGACTGGGTGGCCGAGGACGTGGTCGCCGCCTTCCGAGCACGCGGCGTCGCCAGCCCCTGGATCCACCAGGCCGCGGCCGCCGACGCTGCGCACCACGGCCAGCACGTGGTGCTCGCCACCGGCACCGCCTCCGGCAAGAGCCTCGCCTACCAGCTCCCGGCGCTCTCGGCGATCCGCGGCACCCGCGGGCCGCGTGGCCAACGCGGGGCCACCGTGCTCTACCTAGCGCCCACCAAGGCGCTCGCCCAGGACCAGCTCGCCGGCCTGTCCGGGTTGGGTCTCGACGTCCGGGTGACCACCCACGACGGCGACAGCACGCGCGAGCAGCGCGACTGGGCACGCGACCACGCCGAGTACGTCTTGACCAACCCCGACATGCTGCACCGCTCCCTCCTGCCCGGTCACAGTCGGTGGGCATCGTTCCTCGGCTCCCTCCAGTACGTCGTCGTCGACGAGTGCCACCACTACCGTGGCGTCTTCGGCGCCCACGTCGCCCACGTGCTGCGCCGGCTGCGCCGGGTCTGCGCGCTCTACGGCGCCGACCCGATCTTCGTGCTCGCTTCCGCCACCGTCGCGGAGCCGGCCGTGGCCGCCCAGCGCCTGACCGGCCTCGACGTCCTGGCGGTGACCGGCGACGCCTCGCCTCGCGGCGAGGTGTCGCTGCTGCTGTGGGAGCCGCCCTTCACCTCCCATGCCGGCGAGAACGGCGCGCCGGTGCGCCGCGCGGCGTCCTCGGAGGCCGCCGACCTGCTCGCCGACCTGGTGGCCGAGGACGTCCGCACGCTCGCGTTCATCCGCTCTCGGCGTGGCGCCGAGCAGGTCGCCATGACCGCCGCCGAGCTGCTCGCCGAGGTCGACCCCACCCTGGCGGGCCGGGTGGCGTCCTACCGCGGGGGCTACCTGCCCGAGGAGCGTCGCGCGATCGAGCAGTCACTGCGCTCGGGGGAGCTCACCGGCCTCGCCGCCACCAACGCCCTCGAGCTCGGCATCGACATCAGCGGTCTGGACGCGGTCGTGGTCGCCGGCTTCCCGGGCACGCGGGCCGCCCTCTGGCAACAGGTCGGCCGCGCCGGTCGCGGCGCGCAGGACGCTCTCGGCATCCTCGTCGCGCGCGACGACCCGTTGGACACCTACCTCGTCACCCACCCGGACTCCCTGCTCGGCCGGCCCGTCGAGGCGACCGTCTTCGACCCGACCAACCCCTACGTCCTGGGGCCCCACCTGTGCGCGGCCGCCCACGAGGCCCCGCTCAGCGAGGCGGACCTCCCGCTGTTCGGACCCACCGCTCGCGAGGTCGTCGACGCCCTGACCGAGGGCGGCCTGCTGCGCCGTCGCCCCCGCGGCTGGTTCTGGACCGACCGCCGGCGGGCCAGCGACCTCGCCGACATCCGCTCGACCGGGGGGACGGCCGTGCAGCTGGTCGAGGCGGACACCGGCCGGGTGATCGGCACGGTGGACGCGTCGAGCGCCCACGCCACCGCCCACCCGGGTGCCGTCTACGTCCATCGGGGCGAGAGCTGGCTCGTGCACTCGCTCGACCTCGACGACCACGTCGCGGTCATCGAGCGGGCCGAGCCGGACTACTCGACCACCGCCCGGGAGACCACCGAGATCACGATCGTCCGCGAGCGCGAGCATGCCGCCTGGGGTCAGTGCCGACTGTCCTTCGGCGAGGTCGACGTGACCCACCAGGTCGTCTCGTTCCTCAAGCGACGCCAGCCGGGGGGCGACGTGCTCGGCGAGGAGCCGCTCGACCTGCCCGAGCGGTCGCTGCGCACGGCCGCCGTCTGGTGGACCGTGCCCGACGACGCGCTCGCCGAGGCCGGGCTCGCCGGCCGAGACCTCCCCGGGGCCGCCCACGCGGCCGAGCACTGCTCGATCGGCCTCCTCCCGCTCGTCGCCACCTGCGACCGGTGGGACATCGGTGGGGTCTCGACGGCCGTCCATCCCGACACCGGCCGGCTCACGGTGTTCGTCTACGACGGACATCCCGGAGGCGCGGGCTTCGCCGAGCGTGGCTTCCGGGCAGCCCGCGAGTGGCTCTCCGCGACTCGTGACACCATCCGGTCCTGCACGTGCGACGACGGCTGCCCCTCGTGCATCCAGTCACCCAAGTGCGGCAACCAGAACAACCCGCTGGACAAGGCCGGCGCCGTCGCGCTCCTCGACGTGCTGCTGGGATAGCCGGCTCCTGGACAGCCCGGGACCCGGCAGGGCGCGTTGTCTGCCGGCCCCGTCGTGTCTAGTGTCGCGGACATGGTGATCCTCGGCTTGCTGCTCATCGTGCTCGGCGCGGTCGCGATCGTGGCTGCCATCGGCACTGCCGAGGGCACCGGCGTCCAGCTGCTCGGCACCGACATCAGCCCCGTCGCCTTGTTCTTCATCGGACTCGGCGCCGGCGTGGCGATCCTGTGGGGGTTCGGGCTCACCAAGTGGGGCACCAAGCGCACCATCCGCCAGCGTCGCGAGAGCAAGAAGCTCAGCGAGCTGTCCGAGAAGCTCGAGGAACGCGAGGCCGAGCGTCGCGAGGAGCGGCGCGAGGAGGACGACGGCCGGTCGGTCTGACCCAGGCTGAGCTGAGGCTCGATTCACGCCGGTCCGGCGCGAGCCTGGGCCTCGAGGTCGCCCCGCTGGCCGAGCCAGCGCGGTCCGGTGACCTCGACGCGGACGACGGCGTCACGACCGACGACCTCACAGCTCGTGAGCCGAGCGCCGTTGGCGGCCGCGATGCCGGAGCCCGCCGTACACGGGTCGCGGCCGTGAGCGAGCGCGGTGGCCGCGGACAGCGCCGCGAGGTCGGCCGCCGACTGGGCCAGGCGGTGGGCGTGGACCATCGCCGCCACCACCCCGAGAGCCGCTCCGAGCACCATCAGCGCAGCCAGGCACGACACGGCGAACAGCGTCGCCGAGCCGCGCTCCCCCGGCGCCGCCTCCTCCCTCCGGTCACGGCACATCGGCAGGCTCCTCGACCGCGGCGACGGCCTCGGCGGTGACCGTCACGCCCGGGAGCCGCGCGAACAGACCTCCCGGGCCCGCCACCCGTCCCACGACGACGGCGGTCACCTGACCGCCGTCGTCGTGGACGCTGACACGGCTGCCGGCGGGCGCGACTCGCATCCCGCGCTCGACCGCCTGCGCGGGGCTGTCGCCCCGAGCGGCCGCTCGCGCGGCCTCGCGCGCTGCGTCCACGGCGCGGACCTGAGCGGTGCCGACCGCCAGCAGCCACACGAGGCCGATCGTCACCGCGACCAGCACGGGGAGAACCATCGCGAGCTCCGCGGTCGCGGCGCCGCGCTCGGAGGGCCCGGCCGGCTCGGCGGAGGAGCGGTCGGGCCGAGGCCGCCGGCTGTGGCTCATCCGATGCCCAGGAGCCCGAGGACGTGGTCGAACAACGTCTTGAGCAGCTTGTCGCCGAACCCGCCGGTGAGCAGCTTGAACAGTAGGCCGGCCAGGCCCGCGCCGGCGGCGGTGCCGACGGCGTACTCGGCGGTGGTGATGCCGCGCTGGTCGCGTCGGCGCGAGAGGTGCTGCAGGGACATGGTGGTCTCCGATCTCGGTCGCCCGATGCGACCGTCGGGGTCGACCCTGCGCGATCCGGGGGCCGCCGGCGACCGGCCTTCCTCGCCCCTGTGGACACCTCCCCTCGGGCTCGCGCGGTGGACGGCGAGCGGGCTGGGCAGGCGCGACGGGATCACAGCTCGAGCGACGTGAGCAGCGCGACGACGAGCGGGACGATCCCGATCAGCACGAACGCGGGCAGGAGGCACAGGCCCAGCGGCAGGGCCGCCTTGACCCCGACCGCTCGGGCCCGCTCCTCGGTGTCGGCCCGGGCGGACCGAGCCAGGTCGTCGGCCAGGCGCTCGACCGCAGCGACCACGGGAGCGCCCGAGGAGTGGGCGCGGGCGAGCGTGCGGCCGAGGCGGCCCAGCTGAGGATCGTCGGCGAGGCTCGACCACACCTCGGCCGGGTCGAGACCCAGCGCCAGGCGGGCGGCCACCCCGGCGAGCCGGTCGGCCGCCGGCCCGGGGAGAGCGGCGCACACGATCGTGATGCCCTCGCCGGGCGCGGCCCCGGCGCGCAGGGTGGCGGCGAACAGGTCGACGACGTGCGGGAGGTCGCGGCGCACGGCCTCGCGTCGCCGGCGCACGTCGGGAAGCTCGGCACGCCCGATGACGACCCAGGTCGCCACCGCGACGGCCAGGCCGGCCAGCAGCGCAGCCCGTCCTCCGACGAACACGGCGGCCCCGGAGCCGGCGAGCCCGCACCACACGAGACGGTGGCGGTGCAGCCACCCGTCGGAGGAGCTCGGCTCTGGATGCGGGCGAGCGGCGGGGAGCACGGGGCGGACGGGGACGAGGAGGGCGGCGGCGAGTGCGGCGGCCAGGATCGGGAGCCAGCTCACGCCGACTCCTCCGCCGCGGCCGCGATCGCCTCGATCCACCACAGTCCCGCGAGGCCGAACGCCAGCCCGCCGGCGAGGCACGCCAGACCGGCAGGCGCACCGAGCAGGAAACCCCACGGGTCGCCACCGGCGCCCGATCCCATGGCCAGGGCGAGCACCGGCAGGCCGGCCACGAGGCGGGCGGTCGCGCGGGCCGAGCCCAGCTCAGCGGTGACCAGCCGGCGAGTGGCCGCCCCCGCGCGCAACGACTCAGCCACCCGGTCGACCGCGAACGCCAGGCCCTGCCCGGTGCGATGTGCCACCTGCCAGGCGGCGGCCACGACCCGCAGGTCGCCCCCACCGGGCAGGTCCCGCGCGAGGGCGCGCAGCGTCGCCGGGACGTCCGCGCCGACCCGGAAGGCCTCGGCGACCGGCCCGAGGGGCGGCCACGAGACCGCCGCCCGGGCGAGCGCCTCCCCCGGCGGCCGGCCGGCCGCGAGCTCCCCGGCCAGCAGCTCGCACACCTCGA
>NZ_JANINT010000323.1:0-308 GCF_024509035.1 Nocardioides sp.
GGAGACCCCCTTGACCGCGCTCGCGCTCGCTCGGATCGCGCGCGAGGCCGGCGTTCCCGAGGGCGTCGTGAACGTCGTGCCCACCACGGACGCGGCGGCAGTCGTCAGCGCCTGGCTCGAGGACGATCGCGTCCGCAAGATCAGCTTCACCGGGTCGACCGGCGTCGGCCGCATCCTGCTGCGCCAGGCCGCCGATCGCGTCGTCAGCACCAGCATGGAGCTCGGCGGGAACGCGCCGTTCGTCGTCACCGCCGACGCAGACGTCGACGCCGCGGTCGCCGGCGCGATGATCGCCAAGTTCCGTGGGG
>NZ_JANINT010000323.1:318-710 GCF_024509035.1 Nocardioides sp.
CTGCACCGCGGCCAACCGGTTCTATGTGCACGCCGAGGTCGTCGACGAGTTCGTGACGAAGTTCGGCGACGCGGTCGCCGCCCTCAAGGTCGGACCCGCCTCCGACGAGGCGAGCCAGATCGGTCCGGTCATCAGCGAGAAGGCGCGCGCAGGTATCGCCGCGCTCGTCGACAGCGCCGTCGCGGACGGAGCACGGGTTGCCGTCCAGGGCGCCGTCCCCGATGCCGGGTCGTTCTTCCCGCCGACGATCCTGGTGGACGTGCCGATGGACGCACGGATCCTCGCGGAGGAGATCTTCGGTCCCGTCGCGCCGATCGTCACCTGGTCCGACGAGGCGGCCATGCTCGACGCCGTCAACGGCACCGAGTTCGGGCTCGCGGCCTACGTCTACG
>NZ_JANINT010000323.1:720-1431 GCF_024509035.1 Nocardioides sp.
GCGCTCCGGATCGGCGAACGCATCGACGCGGGGATGGTCGGGATCAACCGCGGCCTCGTCTCGGACCCCGCCGCGCCGTTCGGCGGCGTCAAGCAGAGCGGACTCGGCCGCGAAGGTGCCCGCGAGGGCATCCGCGAGTACCAGGAGACGCGTTACTACAGCGTCGACTGGAACTGAGCCGAGGACCCCGTCGACCACAGAAGGACGATGACGCCGTGAGCGACAGCCCCGGTGGCCCCGGTGGCCCCGGGGCGACGGACGTCCGCGGCGGGGTGGAACGTCTGCAGACCTCACCACCTCAGACGTGGGCTGCCGGCGCCGCCGCCGTCGGGCACGCCCTGGACCACGCCGTGCGCCATGGCGGCCTCCGCCGTACGGCCTTGATGCTGCTGAGCCTCAACCAGACCGAGGGCATCGACTGCCCCGGCTGCGCGTGGCCGGACCCCGGACATCGGCACCGGAACGAGTACTGCGAGAACGGCGCCAAGCACATCGCAGATGTGGCGACGACCCGGCGCGTGACCCGGGAGTTCTTCGCCCAGCACTCGGTCGCCGAGCTCGACGGCAGGTCGGACATGTGGCTCAACCATCAAGGCCGGCTGACCGAGCCGATGGTGAAGCGGCCCGGCGCCCGTCACTACGAGCCGATCAGCTGGGACGACGCCTTCGGGATCGTGGCCGACGAGCTCAACGGCCTGGCCTCGCCCGACG
>NZ_JANINT010000323.1:1521-1767 GCF_024509035.1 Nocardioides sp.
TCTCCCGCGCATACGGCACCAACAACCTGCCCGACTGCTCGAACATGTGCCATGAGTCCAGTGGCTCGGCGCTGGGCGAGACCCTCGGGATCGGCAAGGGCAGCGTCTCGCTCGACGACATCCACGAGTCCGACCTGGTGCTCGTCGTCGGCCAGAACCCCGGCACCAACCACCCGCGGATGCTGTCCGCGCTCGAGGAGACCAAGCGCAGGGGCGGCCGGGTGATCGCGGTCAACCCGCTGCCCG
>NZ_JANINT010000323.1:1777-2161 GCF_024509035.1 Nocardioides sp.
CTCAAGATCCGCCCCGGCGGCGACCTCGCGCTCTTCCAGATGCTCAACCGGTTGCTCCTCGAGGCCGAGGACGCCGCGCCGGGCACGGTGTTGGACCACGAGTTCATCGCCCGGAACACCACCGGGTACGAGGCTCTGGCCGAGCACCTGCGCACGATCACCTGGGAGCACGCGCTCCAGGCCACCGGCCTGGGCCGCGCGGAGATCGAGCAGGTGCACCAGCACGTGTTGCGTAGCCGCAGGATCATCGTCTGCTGGGCGATGGGGATCACCCAGCACAAGCACGGCGTCCCGACCATCCGCGAGATCGTCAACTTCCTGCTCCTGCGCGGCAACATCGGCCGACCGGGAGCGGGCGTGTGCCCTGTCCGCGGCCACAGCAAC
>NZ_JANINT010000324.1:0-254 GCF_024509035.1 Nocardioides sp.
ACGGCGCACCGGTGACCCGCGACGACTACTCCAGGAGCGCGATCGCGTTCGGGATCCGGGAGTTCGGCATGGCCGCGGTCCTCAACGGGATGAGCCTGCACGGTGGGTACCGGGTCTTCGGCAGCACGTTCTTGGTCTTCGCCGACTACCTGCGGCCGGCACTGCGGCTCTCCGCGCTGATGCGCCAGCCCGTCGTCTACGTGTTCACCCACGACTCGATCGCGGTGGGCGAGGACGGCCCCACGCATCAGCCC
>NZ_JANINT010000324.1:333-938 GCF_024509035.1 Nocardioides sp.
TCGACCGTGGCCGGTACACGCCGGACGCCTCGGCGACGACGGTCAGCATCGAGGCCGGCAGCACCTCCGGCTGGGCCGGCCTCGTGGACGTCGCGATCGGCATCGACGACTTCGGCGCGAGCGGCCCCGGGGGTGAGGTGATGGCCCGCCACGGGTTCACCACCGACGCGGTGCTCGCGCGGGTCCGCCAGCACCTCGACCGCGGGAACTGACGTGGGGCTCCTGGAGGCCGTCGTGTTCGACGTCGACGGCACGCTCGTGGACAGCGAGCGCGACGGCCACCGGCTCGCGTTCAACGCGGCGTTCGAGGAGGCCGGGCTGAGCGACCGCTGGGACGTGCCGACCTACGGTCGGCTGCTCCGGACCACCGGTGGCTCCGAGCGGCTCGCGGCCTGGTTCGAGGAGAAGGGCGCACCGGCCGCGCAGGCCCGCGATCTCGCGGCCCGGCTGCACCGGCGCAAGACCGAGATCATGTGCCAGCTGATCGAGGCCGGACACGTACCCGCCCGCCCCGGTGTCGAACAGCTTCTCGACGAGCTCGACGCCGACGGCGTCCAGGTGCACGTCGCCACGACGGGAACCCGAGCCTGGGTCGAGCCGCTGCT
>NZ_JANINT010000324.1:975-2154 GCF_024509035.1 Nocardioides sp.
GACCGCGTCTTCGGCCCCCGGTTCCGGACCGTGGTGACGGGCACCGAGGTGACCGAGCTCAAGCCCAGCCCGGCCGCGTACCTGCGGGTGCTCGAGCTGGCCGGCTGCTCCCCCGAGCGCACCGTGGCGGTCGAGGACTCGGCCAACGGGGTCCGGGCCGCGGTGGGTGCCGGCCTGCGCTGCGTGGCGGCGTACAACGACTACACCCGGGACGACGACCTGTCGTCGGCGGCGCTGGTCGCCGACGGCTTCACCGACCCGGCGCTGGTGGCGTGGTTCCACCAGCGCCTCTCGCGCCGGTCGCGGGGTGGCCCGTGACAGAGAACCGGCAGACCCACCGCCCGACCGACTCGCTCGTCGCCGCCTACGACGGAGTGATCTGCGACCTGGACGGCGTCGTCTACCGCGGGCCGACCGCCGTGCCCGGCGCGGTCGAGACGGTGAACGAGGTCGCGGCCGGCCAGGTCGGAGTCGCCTTCGCGACCAACAACGCCTCGCGCCCACCGGACGAGGTCGCCGCGCACCTGCGCGAGCTGGGTGTCGACGGGCACGGCTGGTCGGTGGTGACCAGCTCACAGGCCGCCGCGGCGTACCTGGCCCAGCGGCTCCGGACCCACGCCCCCGTGCTGGCGGTCGGAGGGCCAGGCGTCTCGCAGGCCCTCGCCGAGGTGGGACTGGTGCCGCTGCGCGTCCGCGACCTCGCCGACACCCGCGTCGAGGCCGTGGTCCAGGGCCTGGGGGTCGACGTCACGTGGCGCGAGCTCGCCGAGGTCGGCTACCTCGCCCAGCGCGGGGTGACCTGGGTGGCGACCAACCTCGACCTGTTCCTCCCGACCGCACATGGCCCGGCCCCCGGCAACGTACGCGCCGCCACGTCCGCGGTGCCGCACGTGGTGGGCAAGCCGGGCCCCGATCTCTTCGACCTGGCTCGCGTCGGCCTCGGTACGTCCCGGGAGAGGACCATCGCCTGCGGCGACCGGCTGGACACCGACATCGCCGGTGCCACCGCGGCCGGCCTGGACTCACTGCTGGTCCTGTCCGGCGCCTCTCGCCTGCAGGACCTGGTCTTCGCCACCGGGCAGCAGCGTCCGACGTACGCCGCCGCCGACCTGTCGGGACTGCGACGGCCCGGACTGCGCCTGGACGCGCCCCCGCCCGACCCGGCCCCGCTCGCCCCGA
>NZ_JANINT010000325.1 GCF_024509035.1 Nocardioides sp.
CGCACCCACGCGGCGGGGCGGGGGACCGAGCGCACCGACGGCGCCAGGGTCGGGATCAGGGCGACCAGAGCGGTGAGCGCGGTGAGCGCGAAGACGGCGTCCCTCCCGCCGAGGCCGGCCAGCAGCGCTCCGGCGACCGCCGGCGCCAGCGGCATCGCGAGCATCGAGGTGAACTGCATCGCCGACTGCACCCGGCCGATCAGCTCCGGCGGGGTGATCGCGATCCGGTAGGAGCCGACGCCCGCGTTGCCGGCCGGGTTGAGGAACAGCCCCACCGAGGCCGCGGTGGCCATGGCCACCGGGTGGTTCCACAGCGCGAGCGGGATCGACAGGGGCACGAAGCTCCAGGCGACCAGCACCGTCAGCGTGCCGGTCGCCACCCGGTCGATCAGCCAGGGCGCGGCCAGGGCGCCGAGGATGCCGCACACGCCGATGGCTGCCTCGACCAGGCCGATCTGGATGGCCGGGAACCCGGCCTCCACCAGGCGCAGCAGCGCGACGAAGAACAGCGCGTTGATCGTGAGGTTGACCAGGGGTGACCACACGAGCAGCACCCGGAAGAACGGGCGCGACCAGACGAACCGCAGGCCGGCGGCCAGCTCGTGCAGCGGGCGACGCGGGCCGGCCGTGGCGGGTGCGGACAGGTCGGTGCGGATGCGGCCGAGCAGCACCCAGCCGACGACGTAGCTGATCGCGTCGAAGAGGAACGGCGCCCAGCGGGTGAGCGCGAACAGGGCGCCGCCGAGCGGCGCACCGGTGAGCGAGGCGATGTGCTGGCGGGCCTGCTGCTGGCTCAGCGCGGTCGGCAGGTCCTCGGCCGCCACGACCGTCCGGATCGCCGCGGTCTCCGCGGGAAGGAACAGGCCGGCGGCGAGGCCGGTGGCCAGCGCCACGACCAGCAGGTGCGGCATCGTCAGCGCCCCCAGCGCTCCGGCGGCGACGAGCGAGGTGTAGCCGACGGCTCCGGCTCCGTGGGAGAGCCGCATCAGCCGCTGCCGGTGGCACCGGTCGGCGAGGATCCCGCCCGGGAGCAGCATCGCGACCATGCCGAGGAGGTACGTCGCCTCCGCCGTCGCGGCCCAGAACGCCGAGTGGGTCATCGCGTAGGCCACCAGCGGCATCACGAAGCTGCTCACGCGGGAGCCCAGTTCCGAGATCGTCTGCCCGATCCACAAGACGGTGAAGTCGTGGTTGCGGGCGAGGGTGCGGTAGGACGGCATATCCGCAACATAAGGTGCGCAATACATGTTGCGCAATAGTGCGTGCGGAATTCGCGTAGACTCGGACCCATGGCGTCGTACGACGATCCGCGCGTGCTCCGCGCGATCGCCCACCCCACCCGCAACCGGATCCTGTCCGAGCTGTTCGCCGCCGGCTCCCTGCGCGCCGCGGACATCGCGCGGCTCATCGACGTGCCGGCCAACCAGGCGAGCTTCCACCTGCGCCAGCTGGCGAAGTACGGGCTCGTGGAGGATGCCCCCGACGAGGCGCGCGACAAGCGCGACCGGGTCTGGCGGCTCGTCGACCCCGAGGGGATCAGCTTCCGCACCCGCGACATGCTCGAGCAGCCCGGGGGCAAGGCGGCGTACGCGGTCTTCCAGCGCAACGCGGTCGCCTGGGGCCACCACCTCGTCGACCGGGCGCTCGCCGTCGAGCCCGAGCGCGGCCGCGAGAAGAGCGTCTCGGAGTGGGCCCTGCGCCTGACCTCCGAGGAGTCCAAGGAGATGCTCGACGAGATCAGCGAGCTCGTCGAGCGGTGGCGTCGGCGCACGCAGGGCGCGGAGGGCGAGCGGACGACGTACTCCGTCTACCAGCTGATCCAGCCCTACCCCGAGCTCGAGACCGGGGCGTCCGAGGAGGCCGACGACTGATGCCCGCTCGCCTGCGCCCCGCCGACCCCGCCGAGGTCGCCGCCGCGCTCGCGCGGCTGGTTGACGCCGACGAGCCCGACCGCGCCGACCTGCGCCTGCTGACCAAGCACTTCCTGGCCGTGCTCGAGACCCGGGCGCCTGGGCGCTCGGTCGAGGTCCGGGTCCCGCCGTACGCCGCCGTGCAGGTCATCCCCGGCGTGCGGCACACCCGCGGCACGCCGCCGGCCGTCGTCGAGATGGACGCCGCGACGTGGATCGCACTGGCCACCGG
>NZ_JANINT010000326.1:0-3879 GCF_024509035.1 Nocardioides sp.
GACTACACCGCCGAGTACCTGCGGCTGTCGTCGGACCACGTCTACGACCAGCTGGTCGAGGAGGGCGTGCAGGACCCGACCGCCGCGACGCGTGACCTGATGCGCGAGAACAGGTACGACGATAAGACGGGCACGCTGGTCTACACGCCCGAGCAGGTGTCGGCGTTCGAGGCGATCAGCGACCACTACGCCGAGTTCTTCGGCGACGACAGCACCGAGCACGGCCTGCTGCCGAAGGTGATCACCGACCCGGAGGAGATCCACGAGCTCACCGCGTTCTTCTCCTGGACGGCGTGGGCCTCGGCCGCCGAGCGCCCGGGACACAGCTACTCCTACACCAACAACTGGCCGGCCGAGAAGCGCGTCGACAACGGCCCGACCGCCGACATCATCGTGTGGTCCGGGCTCTCGCTGATCGCGCTCCTCGTGGGGCTGGGCCTGCTGTTCGCCGTCTACGGGCGGTGGAGCAAGCGGATCGGCTGGCACGCCACCGAGCAGCCCTCGCTCGCCTTCCGCCAACCGGGCGAGGTCGAGATCACCAAGTCCCAACGCGTGACCGCGTGGTTCTTCTTCGCCGTCGCGGCGCTGTTCCTGGTCCAGGCGGTGCTCGGCGCTGCCGTCGAGCACTACCGTGCCGACCTGGCCAGCTTCTTCGGGCTCGACCTCGCCAGGATCCTGCCGTTCAACCTCGCCCGCACCTGGCACCTCCAGCTGTCCTTGTTGTGGACCGCCGCCTCGTTCCTGGCCGCCGGGATCTTCCTCGCTCCGATCATCGCGGGCCGCGAGCCCAAGCGGCAGCACTGGCTGACGTGGGGTCTGCTCGCCGCCGTGGTCGTCGTCGTGGTGGGCTCGCTCGCCGGTGAGGCGATCAGCATCTTCGGGGCCGACTGGGCCAAGGGCTCGATCTTCTTCGACCAGCAGTGGGAGTACCTCGACCTGCCGCGCTTCTGGCAGCTGCTGCTCGTGGTCGGCCTCTTCCTCTGGATCGCCATCATCTACCGGGCGATCCGCTCGCGGCTGCAAACCGAGAGCAAGCTCAACATGCCGTGGCTGTTCTTCTACGCCGGCCTGGCGATCCCGGCGTTCTACGCCGTCGGCATGCTCGCGCGCACCGACTCGCACCTGACGGTCGCGGAGTTCTGGCGGTTCTGGGTCGTGCACCTGTGGGTCGAGGACTTCCTCGAGCTGTTCACGACCGTGATGGTGGCCTACATCTTCGTGATGCTCGGCGTGGTCCGCCGCCAGATCGCGATCCAGATCATCTTCCTCGACGTGATCCTCTACTCCGCCGGCGGCGTCATCGGCACCATGCACCACCTCTACTTCTCGGGCACGCCGGTGGAGCACATGGCGCTGGGCGCGTTCTTCTCGGCCCTCGAGGTCATCCCGTTGACGTTCCTCACCGTCGAGGCCTGGACGTTCCTCCAGCTCGGCTCGCGCCAGCAGACCCGCAGCAGCGCGCCGTTCCCCCACCGCTGGGCGGTGATGTTCCTGGTGGCGGTGGGCTTCTGGAACTTCATCGGCGCCGGCGTCTTCGGCTTCCTCATCAACCTGCCGATCGTGTCGTACTACCAGATCGGCACGGCCCTGACGGCCAACCATGCACACGGCGCGATGATGGGCGTCTACGGGATGATGGGCGTCGGGCTGTCCCTCTTCGCACTGCGCTACATCATCCCGGCGCACCGGTGGCCCGACCGGCTGGCCAAGCTGTCGTTCTGGTCGCTCAACATCGGCCTCGCATGGATGGTGTTCGTGACCCTGCTGCCGCTGGGCGTCCTCCAGCTGTGGCACTCCGTCAACGACGGCTACTTCGAGGCCCGCGAGCTCGGCTACATCACCCGGCCCGGCAACGCCTTCCTCGAGTGGATGCGGATGCCCGGCGACGTGCTGTTCCTGGTGCCCGGCATCCTGCCGTTCTTGTGGATCGCCTTCCTCGGCGTCCGCTACGGCATCAAGGCGACCGCGACCGTGATGGAGCCCGAGACGCTGTTCGTCGAGGAGCACCCCGAGGCGCGTGAGGACCGCACGGGCGAGCTCGTCCCGCGGTCGCGCTACGCCTCGGACCGGCGTACCGACGTCGTCGTCGACGACCCCGACGACGGGAGCCCCCGGTGACCGCCTCACTGTCCGAGGTCGGCTTCGACACCTGGTTCGCCGCCGGCTACTGCCTGGCGCTCGTGGCGATGGCCTACGTCATCGACCGTCTGGCCCGGCGCGCCGGGGCCGCGGCCGAAGGGGGTGTGACCTTCGGGTTCACCTACCACGAGGACCATGACGCCTGGCAGTGTCCCGAGGACCAGTGGCTGTGGCCGCAGTCCTTCGACCCCGACCACCGGGTGATGCGCTACCGCGGCAGCCCGTCGATCTGCAACGCCTGCCCCGTCAAGGAGACCTGTACGCCGTCCCACTCGGGCCGCGAGATCCAGCGGGCGGTCGACGTCTGGCCGGCCTCGGAGGCGGCGCGGTTCCACCGCGGCATCGCGTGCGCCGTCGTGCTGATGGGGCTGATCTGGCCGGTCGGCGCCCTCCTCGCGGCGCCGGGGCCGGCCGCCAGTGCGGTCCTCACGACCGCGCTCCTCGGCGCCCTCGTGCTGAGCTGGCCGCTCTGGTCGCACCTGCGCCGCTCCACCGTCGTGCTGCCCGAGGGCATGGTGCACCGCTCGCTGGACGAGACCATGGCCGAGCGGGCGCTGACCGCCACCGCGGCCCGACAGCGGCGCTCCCGGTTCACTTCAGCGCGCCGGGAGCAGGACGGAGGTGTCGCATGGTGACCTATCTCGTGACGGTGGCGGTGATCGCCCTGGTCGTGCTCCTCGGGTCCTCGGTCCGGGTGCTCAAGGAGTACGAGCGGGGCGTGGCGTTCCGGCTCGGGCGGCTGCGTGAGCTCCTCGGCCCCGGCGTGACGTTGGTCCTGCCCGGTCTCGACAAGCTGATCCGCGTCGACATGCGTGTGGTCACCTTGACGATCCCGCCGCAGGAGGTCATCACCCGCGACAACGTCCCCGCGCGGGTCAACGCGGTCGTGCTCTTCCGCGTCACCGACGCGGTCAGCTCGGTGATGGCGGTCGAGAACCACGCGGTCGCGACCTCCCAGATCGCCCAGACCACGTTGCGGTCGGTCGTCGGCCGGGCCGACCTCGACACGCTGCTCGCCCACCGCGCCGACCTCAACGAGGACCTCGCGGCGTCGATCGCGGCACAGACCGAGCCATGGGGCGTCGAGGTCGCGGTCGTGGAGATCAAGGACGTCGAGATCCCCGAGGCCATGCAGCGGGCGATGGCCCGCGAGGCGGAGGCCGAGCGCGAGCGGCGCGCCAAGGTCATCAGCGCGCGCGGTGAGCTGCAGGCCTCGGCCGAGCTGCGCGACGCCGCCAAGACGCTGAGCGAGGCGCCCGCCAGCCTCCAGCTGCGCTACCTCCAGACGCTCCTCGAGCTCGGGGCCGACCAGAACTCCACCGTCGTGTTCCCGCTGCCCGTCGACATCATCGGGCCGTTCCTCGACACGGTCCGGTCCAACCCCGCCAGCGCCGTCCGCGGCCTGGTGAACGGCCACGCACCCGCGGAAAGGACCCCCGATGACCAGCGATCCTGAGCTGCACGAGAGCACGCCCGACCTCAGGGCCGGCCGCCCGGTCGTCCTCGAGCCGATGCCGCCGGGCTGGTGGCTGGTGATCGGCGGGACCGTGCTGGCCGCGCTCGGCCCGCTGTTCGGGTTCCTGATCGGCTCGATGATCGGGGAGGGCGACGGCGACGGCATGGACCCGATCCAGCTCTGGCTCCTGCTCGGCTTCCTCGCCGGCGCGGTGGGTGTCGCCATGGCGCTCATGGGCGGCTACACGATCATCGACCGCCGCCGCGGCGAGGACGGCCCGTCCG
>NZ_JANINT010000326.1:3979-18128 GCF_024509035.1 Nocardioides sp.
ATCCATGGCGCAGTTCGACACGACGGTCGACGACCGGACCCCGGCCCGCCACGTCGCGGTGATCTCTCTCCTGGCCTGCGGAGTCACGCTCCTCGCCCTGATCGACAGAGAGGTGCCCACCGCTGCGATCGTGGGCGCAGCGGCCGCCCACCTCGCGCTGGCCGCAGTCGTCTGGGCTCGGCCGGCAGCCAGCTGGCGCGGGCACGCCGGCGAGCGACAGGCGGTGGCGACCGGAGTCGCGATGCTGCTCCTGCTCGCGGCGACCAGCTGGGCCGGCGACGGCTACGCCTCGGGCGTCGGGCCGCTCTACGTCCTGGTCTTCGTGTGGTTCGGACTGCACTGCCGGCGCCGATGGCTGTACGTCGCCGTCCCCGTGGCCGCCCTCGGGTACGCCGGGTCGCTCCTGCTCACCGACGCACCGACGCGCCGGGTGCTCTCGGTGCTGGTGCTGGTCCCGATCGCCGTCGTCGTGAGCCTGCTGATCGCCCACCACGTCCGCGTGCAGCGTGCGCTCCGGCACGACCTCGAGGTCCGCGAGCGCTGGCGCAGTGCCTTGATGGCGACCCTGGCACACGACGTCCGCAGCCCGCTGACCTCGGTCACCGGGGCGATCGAGATCCTGCAGGACGACGCGACCCTGAGCCCGGCGTACCGGCCGCTGCTCGCCTCGGCCATGCGGCAGAGCCGGCGGGTGCTCCAGCTCGCGACCGGTCTCCTCGAGGTCGAACGCGTCGAGCACGGCCGGCTGGTGCTGGACCGGCAGCGCGTGGCCGTCGCCGCGATCGGCCACCGTGTGGCCGAGCTGACCCAGCCCGACGCCGTGGCGGTCGACGTGGACCCGCGGCTCGAGGTGGAGGTCGACGCGCAGCGGGTCGAGCAGGTCCTCTACAACCTGGTCAACAACGCGTTGCGCCACGGGCGCCCGCCGGTGGTCATCAGCGCACGCGAGCTCGGCGACGGCGTCGAGATCGCGGTCGAGGACCAGGGGGACGGCGTGCCGGAGCCCGACGTCCACCACCTCTTCGACCGGTTCTCCTCCGCCGACCACTCGCCCCACTCGGTGGGCCTCGGCCTGTGGATCGTGCGCACGCTGGTCACCGCGCACGGCGGAGAGGTCCGCTACGAGGCGCCCGGAGGCGGTGCCCGCTTCGTCGTGACGCTACCGCTGGCCGGCCCCGAACCCGGGGGCGGACCCGGGGCAGGGAGCGCCGTGGAAGGGGTCGCGTGAGGGACGCGTTCCTCACCTGTCACGCATCCGTAGCAGAACCTTCACCGCAGCGGATGAGATTTCCCCGTCTGGGGAGTTGGCGTGGCGCCGAGAATTGGTAGCCTGTGCAGTGCAACAGGTGCAAGTTCCAGCAGGTCTGACGCCCGCGGAGTTTGTGATCCAACGGCGTTTCTTCTTTCGTGGGCCTGCCACTCACGCAAGTCGGAGCGACGGTGTCACCGCATCTGGTGCGGACCGTCGAAGTGACGGTTCTCGCCCCGACTAAGGAGTATCGAGCACATGGCTCAGGGCACTGTTAAGTGGTTCAACGCGGAGAAGGGCTTCGGCTTCATCGCGCAGGAGGACGGCGGCGACGACGTCTTCGTGCACTACTCGGCGATCCAGACCCAGGGTTACAAGTCCCTGGACGAGAACCAGAAGGTCGAGTTCGACGTCACCCAGGGTCCCAAGGGTCCCCAGGCGGAGAACGTTCGCCCCATCTGATTCACCCAGGAGACCCCGGACCCCGGTCTGAACGGTCTTCGCAGGAGGCCTCACCCGTTCGGGTGGGGCCTCCTGGCATTCTGGAGGTGTCCGCAGGCGGAGTCCCGGCGGCCCGCGAGCGGGCCAGGCGAGGCGTCGGCGACGGACTAGCAGGAAGGACTACGTGCGGGGCATGTCACATGGCCCGGACGGGTCAGATTTTCGTTGGTCGGGTTTGGGGGGCCTGGACCTCGGGCACGCTTGGCAGAAGGAGGGGGTCCCCCGTATGCGCATGAGGAGTGATGAGGTGCACGACCAGTTCGACGTGACCCTCGAGGACTCTGATCTCCTGGGCGAGGTCGAGCTCACGACCAACCTGATCATCGCGGCGAGCGAGTCCGACGATCACCTCTCGGCCGATGAGATCGACCAGATCCTCGGGGTCGTCCCGGAGCCGCGCCAGGAGGCGTGAGCCGCTGGCGCCGATCTTCGGCCGAACCATACCCCCTCGGGGTATAGTTGTCGTATGGCAGAGCACCAGCACGGCTACATCCACCGCAAGGACGACTACCTCAAGCGGCTGCGCCGCATCGAGGGCCAGGCACGGGGGCTGCAGCGGATGGTCGAGGACGAGAAGTACTGCATCGACATCCTCACCCAGGTGGCCGCGATGACCAAGGCCCTCCAGGCCGTCTCCCTCGGCCTGCTCGAGGAGCACATGAACCACTGCGTCCTCGACGCCGCCCGCTCCGACGACGACGCTGCCGCCCAGGAGAAGATGACCGAGGTCCTCGACGCCGTCGCCCGCCTCGTCCGCTCCTGATCCTCCCGCGCACCTGACGTATCTGTCGTCCGGGCGCGCTCCTGACGACAGATACGTCAGGTGCGTGAGCCCCTCAGCAGGTCGCGAACAGCACCGGCCCGGTGGAGAGGTCCGAGAGGACGTAGGTGCCGTCACGGGGCGCCAGGTCGAGGCGTACGACGCGCCCCTCGGCGGTGGCCGACTCGACGGAGAACCGGTCGGCGAAGTCGCCGCCCTGGCCGGGGGCCGGTCCGCTCGCCAGCGTCGAGCGACTGTCGGCGTTGTGCCGGGCCTGGTCATCGGACTCGAAGGCCATCGCCACCCGGACCTCGCCGCCGGGCTGCACCGACATCGCGAACCCGGTGAGCGGGTCGACGCCTCCGGCCTCCTCGACGAGCTGGTCGCCCTGGGCGGCGTCGGAGTCGTCGGCCTGGCTCATCGCGAGGGCCGAGCACGTGTACGCGCCGTCGTAGACGGCCGCGGACAGCGGGTCGCCGGAGGCCGTCACGACGTCCTCGATTCCTCGGGGCAGGTCGCCGTCGCCGAGCCCCGAGACGGTCGTGCCGAGGTAGTCGGCCTCGTCGCTGGTCAGCACCAGGTGCCGGTCGGCGTCCAGCGCGAGGTACGAGAGCTCGGGGGTGAGGTCGGCGCCGAGCGTCGGCAGCACCTGGTCGCCGCCCAGCCACACGCCGTCGTCGTCGGCCGGTCGACTGAACCCGGCGCGCACGAGGTCCTCGGCCAGGGCGTCGAAGTCGGTGTCGTCGGGCATCTTCACGATCACGACCGCCCCGCCCTCGGACTGGCTGAACAGCTCCCAGTCGACGGTGGCGGGGGAGAAGCCGAACCGCTCCTGCAGCACCGGCGCGGACTGCACCAGGGCTGACGTCGAGGTGAGGTCGCGGTCGAAGCCGGCGTCGAGGAAGTCCTGCAGCTCCGCGGTCGACGAGGAGCCGTCGAGCCGCGCCCCCGCGGACCCGACGGCCTCGCGGACGCCCGCCCAGTCGGTCCAGGAGAGCCGCTGCGCGTCCGCCGGTGCGTACGACGCCGCGCGCTCCAGGTCGCTGCGGTGGGCCTCCCCCCACCAGCGCAGCCCGGCGAACCCCGCCCCGACCAGGAGCACCGCCACGAGCGTGACCAGCGCCGCGATCGTGAGGCGTCTG
Organism: Nocardioides sp.; assembly: GCF_024509035.1. GTDB lineage: Bacteria > Actinomycetota > Actinomycetes > Propionibacteriales > Nocardioidaceae > Nocardioides. The sequence goes on from NZ_JANINT010000326.1 coordinate 7,632, forward strand.
CGCACCGGGGTCTCCTGTTCGGCTCGAGGTGGTGTGACACTAGCGCCATGCCCGCGAAGGACGTGCTCGCCGCCGGTGTCGTGGTCTTTCGTCCGGGCAAGCGGGTGCTGCTCGTGCACCGGCCCCGCTACGACGACTGGTCCTTCCCCAAGGGCAAGCTCGACCCCGGCGAGCACCTCGCCGCGGCCGCCGTGCGCGAGGTCGAGGAGGAGACCGGCCTGCACGTCCGGCTCGGTCCGCCGCTCACCGCTCAGCGCTACGCCGTGGCGGGCGGTCGGATGAAGTCGGTGTCCTACTGGGCGGGCCGGGTCGTGGGCCTCGACGACGTCAGCGGCTACCGGCCCAACTCCGAGATCGACGACGTCCGCTGGTTCTCCTACGACGAGGCGCTCGAGCAGCTCTCCTACGAGCACGACCGCGACACGCTGCGCGAGGCGCGCCCGCTGCGCCGCAAGACCCACCCGATCGTGGTGCTGCGCCACGGCGAGGCCCGCTCCCGCAAGGCGTGGCGCCAGGACGACCGGCTGCGCCCGCTGGTGCAGTTGGGGCGGCACCAGGCGCAGCGGCTGGTGCCGGTGCTGGCGGCGTACGACGTCACCCGCATCGTCAGCTCGAGCAGTGCCCGCTGCGTGGAGACCGTGGGGCCCTACGCCGACACCACCGGCTGGAAGCTCGAGCTCGAGGACGGCCTCACCGAGGAGGACGCGACCGCCTCGTCGGTGGTCGCCGTCGTCGACGACCTGGTCGCCGCGGGGGTCGAGGGAGCGGTGCTCTGCACACACCGGCCGGTGCTGCCGGCGGTGTTCGACGCGCTCGGTCTGCAGGACCCGGTGCTGGCCCCGGGGGCGATGCTCGTGGCCCACCTGCGTCAGGGCGCGGTCGTAGCGACCGAAGTACACGAGATCCACTGAGGTCAAGCGCCCCCGGCCTTGTTCACGTGATGTCCGTCTCGTGAGCGATTCTCGGTCCCCGACTGGGCGATTCGAGTTCACTCCGCGTTCACCGACGACCCCGGATCCGTCCACCTCGGCTGCCTAACTTCGCTGGTGTCAGAGATAGACGAGACATCAGGAGCTCAGAAGTGATTCGCACTTCCATCCGCCGGGCCGTGGTGCCCGGCATCGCCGTGCTCGCCCTCGCGCTCACCGGCTGCGGCGCCGACAACGAGACCGACAACGGCTCGGGCGGCGGCTCCGGCAGCGGCGACAGCAGCCTGTCGGGCGAGCTCAGCGGCGGCGGCTCGTCCGCCCAGCAGGCCGCCATGGGCGCCTGGGCCGTGGGCTTCCAGGACGCCAACTCCGGCGTCACGGTCAACTACGACCCGATCGGGTCCGGCGGTGGCCGCGAGAACTTCATCTCCGGCGCGTTCCCGTTCGCCGGCAGCGACGCCTACCTCACCGACGACGAGGGCGAGCTGTCCAAGGCGGAGAAGCAGTGCGGTGGCACCGTCATCGAGGTGCCGTCGTACGTGAGCCCGATCGCGATCGCCTACAACCTGCCCGGCGTGGACGACCTCAACCTCTCGCCCGCCACGCTCGCGGGCATCATGGCCGGCCAGATCACCGAGTGGGACGACCCGGCCATCGCCGAGGACAACCCCGACGCCGACCTCCCGTCCGAGCGCATCAACGCCGTGCACCGCTCCGACGAGTCCGGCACCACCGAGAACTTCACCGACTACCTCGACGCCGTCGCCGGCGACGTGTGGACCGCCGGTGTCGTGGAGACCTGGCCGAGCGACTTCGGCGGCGAGGGCGCCAAGGGCACCTCCGGCGTCGTCCAGACGATCGGCAACTCGGAGTACTCCATCGGCTACGCCGACGCCAGCCAGACCGGCGACCTCGGCCAGGCCAACATCAAGGTCGGCGAGGAGTACGTCGCCCCGTCGCCCGAGGCGGCCGCGAAGATCCTCGAGGTCTCGCCGGAGGCCGACGTGGCCACCGACACCCAGCTCGTGTTCGACCTCGACCACACCACCGAGGAGGCCGGCACCTACCCGATCGTGATGACCTCCTACCTGCTGGCCTGCGGCTCCTACGACGACGCCAAGACCGGCGAGCTCGTCAAGGCGTTCGCCGAGTACGTCGTCAGCGACGAGGGGCAGAAGCAGGCGGCTGCCGAGGCCGGCTCCGCGCCGCTCTCGGCCGACCTGGCCAAGAAGGCCCAGGACATCGTCGCCACGATCGGTGGCTGACCCCAGCACCACCTAGCACGACCCAGCAGCACCCATGCACCATCAGGGCGAGGGTCCGGGCCGCCGATCGTGGCCCGGCCCTCGCCCACATGAGCGATTCGAGCAGGAGACGCAGTGACCGTGACCGCCCCACCCGTGGTGGACGCCGAGGAGTCGACCGGACGCGTCGGCGACGCCGTGTTCGCCGGGATCAGCCGCGGGTCGGCGATCCTCATCATGCTGGCGCTGGCCGGCGTGGCGGTGTTCCTGCTGCAGCAGGGGCTGCCCGCGCTCGGCAACCACGGGGAAGCGGCGTACGGCAAGGACAACATCTGGGCCTTCGTCTGGCCGCTGCTGTTCGGCACGCTGCTCGCCTCGCTGATCGCGATGATCGTCGCCGCGCCGCTGGCGATCGGGGTGGCGCTCATCATCAGCCACTACGCGCCGCGGCCGGTCGCGAAGGTCCTCGGCTGGCTGATCGACCTGCTGGCCGCGATCCCCAGCGTCGTCTACGGGCTGTGGGGCATCCAGTTCCTCGCGCTCAACATGGTCCCGGTCTACAAGTGGCTCGAGGACCACGCCGGCTGGATCCCGTTCTTCGAGGGGCCGGTCCCCAACTCCGGACGCACGATGTTCACCGCCGGCCTGGTCCTGGCGGTGATGGCGCTGCCGATCATCACCGCGATCTGCCGCGAGGTCTTCGCCCAGACGCCGAAGATGCACCAGGAGGCCGCGCTGGCCCTCGGCGCCACCCGCTGGGAGATGATCCGGCTCGCGGTGTTCCCCTACGCGCGCTCCGGCATGGTGTCGGCGGTGCTGCTGGGCCTGGGTCGCGCGCTGGGCGAGACCATGGCGGTCGCGCTGGTGCTCGCCCCGACGCTGATCGTGTCGTTCAACCTGATCACCGCCGAGCAGAGCTCCTCGACGATCGCCGCGAACATCGCCTTGAACTTCGGCAACGCGTCCGGCTCGAAGATCGACACCCTGATCTTCTCGGGCCTGGTGCTGTTCGTGATCACGTTCGCCGTCAACTTCCTGGGCCGCTCGATCGCGGCCCGGGGCCGGAAGGGCTGAGCCATGGCTGACCTGCAGACCGCAGGCGCCCCGGAGCGGCAGGCGATGCCGCTGACCGGTGCGTCGCTCCCGCGGCAGGCGCCCCTGCTCGCCGTCCTCATCGCGGGCGGGCTCGCCGCCCTGCTCGCGCTGCTCGGCGTCATCGGCTGGGTCGCCGCGATCTTCGTCGGCTGGCTGCTGCTGATGGTGGGCCTGCCGCTGTGGTCGCGTGCCGTCGAGGGCGGCCGCCGCTCCGTCGACCGCGGCGTGACCCTGCTGGTGTGGTCGGCCTTCGCGCTGGCGATGGTCCCCCTGGTGTCGCTGGTGTGGACCGTGGTCAGCAAGGGCTTCGGGATCTTGTCGAGCCAGTTCTTCAACAACTCGATGCGCGGCGTCCTCGGTGAGGGCGGCGGGATCTACCACGCGATCATGGGCACGCTGATCATCACCGCGCTCGCCACGGTGATCTCGGTGCCGATCGGCGTCCTGACCGCGGTCTACCTGGTGGAGTACGGCAAGGGGTCGACGCTCGCGCGGGTGATCACGTTCCTGGTGGACGTGATGACCGGCATCCCCTCGATCGTGGCCGGCCTGTTCGCCTACGCCCTCTTCGCGCTGTTCTTCGGCCCCGGCGTCCGGATGGGCGTCGGCGGCGCGGTGGCGCTCTCGGTGCTGATGGTGCCGATCGTGGTGCGCGCGGCCGAGGAGATGCTCAAGCTGGTGCCCGACGAGCTGCGCGAGGCGTCGTACGCTCTCGGAGTGCCGAAGTGGCGCACGATCACCAAGGTGGTGCTCCCGACCGCGGTCGCGGGCATCGTCACCGGCGTGACGCTCGCCGTCGCGCGCGTGGCCGGCGAGACCGCGCCGCTGCTGATCATCGCCGGCCTGACCACCGGCACGAACTTCAACCCGTTCAGCGACCGGATGGCCACCCTCCCGGTGTTCATCTTCTACTCCATCACCGAGCCCGGCCTGCACGCCGACGCGATGGCCGACTACGCCTGGGGCGCCGCCCTCGTCCTGGTGGCGATCGTCATGCTCCTGAACATCGTCGCCCGCGTGGTCGGCGGGTTCTTCGCCCCCAAGACCGGCCGCTGAGCGGCTCGACCGGCGCACCTGAAGCAGCACGAGAGAACGAGGAAGCACACCCCATGGCCAAGAGCATCGACGTCTCCGACCTCAACATCTACTACGGCGACTTCCTCGCCGTCGAGGGCGTCACCATGACCATCAAGGCGCGCTCGGTGACCGCGTTCATCGGCCCCTCGGGGTGCGGCAAGTCCACGTTCCTGCGCTCGCTGAACCGGATGCACGAGGCGATCCCCGGCGCCCGCGTCGAGGGCAAGGTGATGGTCGACGGCCAGTCGCTCTACGAGCCGTCGATCGACCCGGTCGCCGTACGCCGCCAGATCGGCATGGTCTTCCAGCGCCCGAACCCGTTCCCGACGATGTCGATCTACGAGAACGTGCTCGCCGGCAAGCGCCTGAACAACAAGCGGATGTCGAAGTCCGACGCCGACGCGCTGGTGGAGAAGTCACTGCGCGGCGCGAACCTCTGGAACGAGGTCAAGGACCGGCTGAGCAAGCCCGGCATGAGCCTGTCCGGCGGCCAGCAGCAGCGGCTGTGCATCGCTCGCGCGATCGCGGTCGAGCCGCAGGTCCTGCTCATGGACGAGCCGTGCTCGGCCCTCGACCCGATCTCGACCGCGGCGATCGAGGACCTGATCCACGAGCTCAAGACCGACTACACGATCGTGATCGTCACCCACAACATGCAGCAGGCGGCCCGTGTCTCCGACGACACCGGCTTCTTCAACCTCAAGGCCGCCGGCGAGCCGGGCCACCTCGTGGAGTTCAACCCCACCAACAAGATGTTCACCAACCCCGACGAGGAGTCGACCGAGGCCTACATCTCGGGTCGCTTCGGCTGAGCTCGGCCGCGGCTTCCCCACGCACCTGACGTAGGTGTCGCTCCCGGAGCCGATCGGGGACCGATGAGTCAGGTGCGTGCGCCGGCGCCGCACTGGTCTGGTCCGGTCGGAGGTCGACCGCTCAGGTCGGCTGTCGGGCGGCCGATGGTCCTCCACATGGGGGCGTGTGAGCCGACCCTTCGGCGCGCGGTGGTGATCGAGGACGACGCGGACATCGCGTCGCTCCTCGAGGTCGCGCTGACCTCCCAGGGCTTCGAGGTGCGCATCGCCGGCGACGGCCTGGCCGGCATCGAGGCGGTCGCCGAGACCGACCCCGACCTGATCACCCTCGACGTCGGCCTGCCGGGCATCGACGGCCTCGAGGTGTGCCGCAGGATCCGGCCGACCACCGACGCCTACGTGATCATGGTGACCGCGTACGGCGAGGAGATCGACCGGCTGATCGGCCTCGAGACGGGCGCGGACGACTACCTCACCAAGCCGATCAGCGTGCGCGAGCTCAAGACCCGGGTCAACGTGCTGTTCCGGCGCCCGCGGCGGATGGCTCCGACGGCTGCTGCGGCACCCGTCCAGCAGCCGCTCGACGCGGACGGACCCTGGCGCCTGCACCTGGTGCCGGAGACCGTGGCGCCGGCCGCCGCGGTGCCGCCGGCGGACCACGAGGTGCTGCGGCACGGCGACCTGGTGCTCGACGTCGACGCGCACCGGGTGTGGCGCCACGGCGAGCTCGTCGACCTGACCCCGACCGAGTTCAGCCTGCTGGCGACGCTGATGAGCTCGCCTACCCGCGTGTGGACCCGGGCCCTGCTCCTCGAGGAGGTGTGGGGCGGAGGCTGGGACGAGACCCATCTCGTCGAGGTGCACATGGGCAACCTGCGCCGCAAGCTCGGCGACCGGCGGGGCCAGGCGCGGTTCGTGGAGAACGTCCGCGGCGTCGGCTACCGGATGCTCGCCGGCTGAGCCCGAGCTCGCAGCCGATCACCCGGCGTGCCGTTCGGCGAGGTACGTCGCGAGCGCCCGGTCGGCCCGGCGGCCGGCGTACGGGAGGCCGTCGGCGAGGCTGCGCGCCGCGGCGACGTCGTGGCGCCGGACGCTGAGCTCGATCACTCCGGCGAGCTCCTCGAGCTCGCGGGCCCCGACGGTGGTCGAGGCGACCTTGAGGCTGAGCGAGGCCTCGAGCGCGGCGTCGAGGTCGGCGTGCTCCGATGAGCCGAGCGCGGTGCTGATCCGGTCGAGGCGGCGGGGGAGCAGCTCCTGGTAGCGGGCCGCGAAGGTCGCCGGATAGGCGGCGTCCTCGACGTCCTCGGCCAGCTGCTCGAGCGCGGCGCCGTCGAGGGCCTCGGGCCTCGGGTCGTCGCTGGTCCCGTTCTCGTCGCGGGCCCAGATCAGGCTCGAGCCGAGGACGACGAGCCCGCCGAGCGCGAGCCAGAACAGCCCGTGTCGGACGACCGGGGTGCGCAGCACGCGCACGGCGTTGCCGATGTTGGGGATGACGTGCACGGTCTCCCACACGGTGTCGCCGGTGATCGTGGCCTTCCACGGGTCGGGCTCGGCGTTGGCGTCGCCCTGGGTGCGGATGATCGTGCGGCCGTCGGCGGTGTGCTTGACCGTGATGACCCGGTGGGTCTCGACGTGCTGGTCGGGCACCGGGGCGTGGAAGGTCAGGATGTCACCGACCTCGACCTCGGCCGCCGGCTTCGGCACCGAGACGATCACGTCGCCGGGGTCGATCGTGCCGGCCATGCTGCCGGTGAGCATCGTGGCGGTGCGGTAGCCGAGGATCCGCGGGCCCAGCGCCAGCCCGGCGAAGGCCACCAGGCCACCGACCAGGATCACGGTCAGCAGTGCGCTGACGACGCGGTCCAGCCGCGACCGCCGTGCCGTCCCCCACGCGGCACGGTGGCGCGGCTGGACCGACGCCCGACCACCCCGCGGGAAGGCGATGACATCGGCGACGCTGATGGTCATGGCTGCTCCTCTCGTGGGGCGGGTCGGGTGTCAGGTGTGGTCAGGAGTTGGTCAGCCCGACCGGGGTAGCACCAGTGGTCCGGCCGGTGCGCTGGATGCCCTTCAATGTCCACACGATGTGGGCAGCCTTGTCGGCCGAAGCGTTGGCGAGCGGATCACCTTCCGGTCGCGAATAGAGCGAGATGCTTGCCCGAGCGAAGATGGACTGGTTCTTGTTGAGTGCCGTCACCCATCCGAACTGCTGGGCCCAGTTCCCGAACGAGCCGTTAACCAGCGCAACGTCCTTCACTGCCGGCGGGACCAGCGTTCCCGTGCAGGTTTCGAAGGTAGGGGCAGCCCACTCTTTGGTACAGATGTCGATGCTCATCCGGAGGTCGCCGACAAGTGCGGGATCGCCCGTCGCCGCCGCTGCGAGGGTGAGGTCCGCGAGCTCGAGCGAGTCGGAGGCACGGCTGAGGGTGAGAGGCATGTTGATGCGGTCGCCGGGCGCCATGTCCGTCACGTCCAGACCGGCACCCTCGGGGTCGCCGTTTAGCAACACGCTGACCTTGCCCGACTTCACCGCGATATCCGCCGTGGTCGTGTCCGTGTACGCGCCGAACGTGCCGACCCCCGCGACGCCGGCGGCGCCGGCGACGAGTGCGACGGTGGCGGCGATCTTGGTGAGGTGCTTGCGAGTGCGCATGTCCGGTTCCCTTCCCTGGGTGACCGGGTCTGCTTCGCCCGGCCGGTGCATCCTTGACGTGCACCAGCCTGCGACACGCTCGACAAGGCACTTCCGTGCCGAAGTGGTGGGTTCCTGCAAGAGAAATGCAAGGCGGACCGGGAGGGGTGCGCGCACCAGACGTATCTGCTGTTGGGAGCGATCCCAAACGACAGTTCCGTCAGGTGCGTGGGCACCCGACGGCGGACAGACCTACTGGCCGATGACCAGGTGGAGCACCCAGTAGCAGACCGCGGCGACGAGGCCGGCGGCCGGGAAGGTCAGCACCCAGGCGGCGACGATCGAGCGGGCCACGCCCCAGCGCACCGCGGAGAACCGCTTGGTGGCGCCGGCGCCCATGATCGCGGAGGTGATCGTGTGGGTGGTCGAGATCGGCGCCTGGAAGGCGAACGCCGTCGTGTAGAGCACGCCGGCCGCGACCGTCTCGGCGGCGAAGCCGCGGGCCGGGTCGAGGTGGATGATCCGGCGACCGAGGGTCCGCATGATCCGCCAGCCGCCCGACCAGGTGCCGAGCGAGATCGCGCCGGCCGCGGAGAAGATCACCCACAGCGGCAGCGGGTCGCCCTCGGAGACGTAGCCGCCGGTGAGCAGCGCCAGGAAGATCACGCCCATCGTCTTCTGGGCGTCCTGCAGGCCGTGGCCCAGCGCCATCGCCGCGGCTGAGATGGTCTGCGCCAGCCGGAAGCCGCGGAAGACCCGGTGCGGGTTGCGCCGCCGGAAGATCCACATGATCGCCAGCATGAGCAGGAACGCGACGATGAAGCCGAAGATCGGCGAGCCCACCATCGGGATCACGACCTTGTCGATGATCACCGACCACTCGACCGTCGACCCCGAGGCGAGCGCGGCGCCCACGAGGCCACCGATGAGCGCGTGAGAGGACGACGAGGGCAGCCCGAAGTACCAGGTGATGAGGTTCCAGGCGATCGCGCCGAGCAGGCCGCCCATCACGATCACCAGGCCGTGCGAGTCCTCCGGGATCGTGATGACGCCGCTGACGGTGTGCGCGACCTCCTGGCCGAGGAAGGCGCCGAGGAAGTTCATGATCGCGGCCATGCCGAGCGCGATCCGCGGCGTGAGCGCGCGGGTCGACACCGAGGTGGCGATGGCGTTGGCGGCGTCGTGGAAGCCGTTGGTGTAGTCGAAGCTCAGCGCGACGACCACGACCGCGATGACGATCGCGAGGTCCATGGGAGGTCAGGACTCCTTGACGGCGATCTGCTCCACGATGTTGGCGACCTTCTCGAACGCGTCGATCGCCTCCTCGAGAGACTCGACGATGTCCTTGAGCTTGAGCACCTCGATGGTCTTGAACTCACCGCTGAAGAGCTTCGCGAGCGTACGGCGGTGGTTGCGGTCGCCGGTGTTCTCGAGGCGGTTGACCTCGATCCAGTACTCCTCGAGCGACTGCATCGACTGCAGGTTCGGCATCGCCGCCGCGGTCAGCTCGGCGCAGCGCTGCAGCACCTCGACCTGGGTCGAGACCTCCGGCGGCATCACCTTGACCTCGTAGAGCAGGATCAGGTCGACGACCTCGTCCATCATGTCCATGACGTCGTCGAGGCCCGACCCGAGCGCGTAGATGTCCTCACGGTCGAACGGCGTCACGAACGTCGAGTTGACCTTGCGGATCAGCGCGTGCGTCGTCTCGTCGGCGTTGTGCTCGGCCTCGCGCATACGGCGAGCCACGTCCTCGTGGTTCGCGCCCTCGCCGAGCATCTCGGCGAGCAGTGCGGACCCGGTGACCAGGTGCTGCGCGGACTCGGTGAACAGGTCGTAGAACGACGTGTCAACGGGTCGGAATCTCAAACCCACGGGTAACTCCTGCTGAGGAGGAAGAGAACGCGCAACAGACTAGGGGGTCGCGCGCCGAATCGCGCAAGCGAGGGCCGCGCGACGTCGGTCACCGCGATCCGGCCCCGGATTAGGCGGGGGCCGGGAGGAATTCGGGCGCCGGCTCAGACCGAGGTACGCCGCCGCCGCTGTGCCTCGATCAGCGACTCCTGCAGGTGGGTGGTCCCGTCGTTGCGGTGCCACACGCCGGTGCTGTCGAGCTCCCACGCGCTGGTGTCGGGCGCGAAGGCCAGGTCGAGCAGCCGGCCCACCTGCTCGACGCTGTCGTCGCCGGGCAGCCGCACCAGCACCTCGACCCGGCGGTCCAGGTTGCGGTGCATCATGTCGGCCGAGCCGATCCAGGCGCGCGGCTCCCCGCCGTTCTCGAACCAGAAGATCCGGCTGTGCTCGAGGAAGCGCCCGAGGATCGAGCGCACGGTGACCGTCTCCGAGAGCCCCGGGACGCCCGGCCGCAGCGCGCAGATGCCGCGCACGAGCAGCTCGACCGGCACCCCGGCCTGCGAGGCGAGGTAGAGCGCGTCGATGACGGCCTCGTCGACGACCGAGTTGGCCTTGAGCCGGATGCGTGCCGGCCGTCCGGCCTGGTGGTGGGCGACCTCGGCGTGGATCTGGTCGATCAGCCCGGTGCGGATCGAGTCGGGGGCGACCAGCAGCTCGTCGTACGTCGCGTTGCGCGACCACCCGGACAGGTTGTTGAACAGGTGGGCGACGTCCTCGCCGATCCGCTCGTTGGTGGTGATCAGGCCGAGGTCCTCGTACATCCGCGAGGTCTTCGGGTTGTAGTTGCCGGTGCC
>NZ_JANINT010000326.1:18138-19674 GCF_024509035.1 Nocardioides sp.
GGCGTCGATGATGGGGGAGTCGCCGGAGGTGCGGTAGAGCGTCTGCTTGATCGCGAGCACGTGCGGGTCGGCGGCGGCCTGCTCGAGGAAGCGCTGCACCGAGGTCGCGAACGAGTCGTAGGGGTGGTGCAGCAGCACGTCACGGCGCCGGGTCGCCTTGAACACGTCGACGGGCGCGGCCGACTCCACCTCCGCGAGGCGCAGGTGGGTGGTGGGCAGGAACGCGGGGTACTTCAGCTCCTGGCGCGGCAGGTCGGCGATGTCGTGGAGGCCGCGCAGGTCGAGCGGGCCGGGCAGCCGGAACACCTCGTCCTCGTTGACCCCGAGCTCGGAGACCAGCAGCTCGAGAACCTGGGGGGCGATGGACTCCTCGACCTCGAGCCGCACCGGCGGGCCGAAGCGGCGGCGCAGCAGCTCCTTCTCGAGCGCGGCGAGGATGTTCTCGGCGTCGTCCTCCTCGACCTCGAGGTCCTCGTTGCGGGTGACCCGGAACGTGTGGACCTCGAGCACCTCCATGCCCGGGAACAGCCGCTTGAGGTGCTCGCGGATCACGTCCTCGAGCGGCACGAAGCGCTGGTTGCCGACCGGCACGAACCGGCTGAAGATCGGCGGCACCTTGACGCGCGCGAAGTGCTCCTTGCCGGTGCGCGGGTTGCGGATCAGCACCGCGAGGTTGAGCGAGAGCCCGGAGATGTAGGGGAACGGGTGGGCCGGGTCGACGGCCAGCGGTGTGAGCACCGGGAACACCCGGTCGCGGAACAGCCGCTTGCAGGTCTTCTGCTCCTCGCGGTCCAGGTCGTCCCAGCGGACCAGCTCGATGCCGACCTCGGCGAGCGCGGGCACGATCTCCTCGCGGAACACCCGGGCCAGGCGCTGCGCCAGCTCGCGGGTGGTGGTGAGGATCAGGTCGAGCACCTGGGTCGGCATCAGGCCGCTCGCGGCGGGCACGGCCACGCCGGCGGCGATGCGTCGCTTGAGGCCCGCGACCCGGACCATGAAGAACTCGTCGAGGTTGCTGGTGAAGATCGCCAGGAACCGCGCCCGTTCGAGCAGCGGCAGGGCCGGGTCCTCGGCGAGCTCGAGCACCCGCTGGTTGAAGCGCAGCCACGAGAGCTCGCGGTCGAGGAACCGGTCGTCGTACTTCTCGACGGCGGCGATCTCGTCGTGGTCGGGGTGGTACGGCGGCTCGACCTCGAAGGACTCCTCCGGGACGCCCTCCCCGTGGCTGGAGACCCGGTTGTCCAGTCCGTCCGTCGGCAGGCTCTCCAGGCTCATGTCGGCCAGTCTGGCACCTGCGGGTGAACGGTAGGTTGCGGTCGTGACCGCTCGCCACCGCCTGCACACGCTGCTCGCGATCCTGGAGACCCTGTCCCTGCGCACCGCGCTCGCGCTGCCCGCCTGGCTGCAGCGGCTGCTTGCCGGTCGGCCGGTCGTCCGCGACGGCCAGACCCTGGCCGTCGACACCCAGCTGATGCTGCGGATGCAGCGGCTCGTGCGCGAGCCCGGCGCCGAGACGCTCCCGATCCCCGACGGCCG
>NZ_JANINT010000326.1:19774-21296 GCF_024509035.1 Nocardioides sp.
TTCTTCCACGGCGGCGGCTTCATGTACGGCGACCTGCAGTCCCACGACGCCTCCTGCCGGTTCCTCGCCGAGCGCTCCGGGGTGCGGGTGCTCGCCGTCGACTACCGGCTCGGGCCGGAGGAGCCGTTCCCCGCGTCGTACGACGACGCGCTGGCCGCCCACCGCTGGGTCGTCGACCACGCCGCCGAGGTGGGCGCCGACCCCGCGCGGATCGCGGTCGGCGGCGACTCGGCGGGCGGCAACCTCGCCGCCGTGGTTGCGATCGAGACTGCGCGGGCTGGTCTGCCGCTGGCCTTCCAGCTGCTCGTCTACCCCGCGACCGACGCGGTGCGCGAGACCGAGAGCGCGGAGCTGTTCGCCGACGGCTTCTACCTCACCAAGGCGTTCATGGACCTCGCGAACGAGTGCTACATCGGCGCCGGCGACCCCCGCGACCCGCGGGTCTCACCGCTCTACGCCGACCTCCCGGCCGGCCTGGCGCCGGCGTACGTCGCCACCGCCGGCTTCGACCCGCTGCGCGACGAGGGCGAGGCCTACGCCCGCCGCCTCGTCGACGCCGGCGTGCACGTCGAGCTGCGTCGCTTCACCGACCAGATCCACGGGTTCTTCAACATCGTCGGCGCCGGCCGCACCGCCCGCGCCGCCAACGCCGAGATCGCCGTCAAGCTCAAGGCCGCCCTCGGCGCCTGAGCGGGCCGCGGCCCACCTGTAACGCCGTGTTACCCCTTCCTCCCACCGTGGTGCAGCGCCGGAGGCAGAAGGGGTAACACGGCGTTACATCGGCGGCGGCCGATCCCCACGCCCACCCTCAGGCAGCGTGGAACCGGCTACGACACGGGCACGGCCACCCGTTGTCGGTCGGCTCCCCGCAGCCGACCCGGACGGTCCGACCGCGGATCCGCAGCATCAACCGTCGTGTGGCGCTGACCGGCGTCGTGCGTGTGTGCCCGCAGCGCACGCACGCAGACCCCTCCCCCGAGGAGCTCATGGCTCCATCGTGAACTCGATCCGGAGCGTGCGGGCCCGGTTCGGGGATTGTTCACGCAGCGGTCTGGTCCGCTCGCTCGTCAGCGTCGCAGGCTGATGGTCTTGGTGGTCGTGGCGCCGTCGCTGGTGGTGATGACGACCTTCGCACGGGTGACCTTGCGGCTGGTGAGCGCGGTCGCGGCGGCACCGGTTGCGCGCAGCGTCAGCTGCCCGTCGCCGGCGGTCAGCGTGGCCCGACCGCTGCCGAGGGTCGACCCGGCGCGCAGCGCCGTGCCCCGGATGCGGCTGACCGCCACGAGGCGGGCGCTGACGACGCAGTCGCTCGCACACCGGACCGCGAGTCCCACCGACGCCGACCGGGCGCTGCCGGCCACGCTGGCGGTGGTGGTGGGCAGGATCGCCCAGCCGTCGCCGTACGCCGTGAACGTGCTGGTCGCCCGGTCGTCGGCCGTGGTGGCGTCGGGTGCGGTGGCGGAGACCGTCGCGGTGTTGGCGATGCGCACCGACACCGGCTCGCCGCTGGTGCGGATGTCAA
>NZ_JANINT010000327.1 GCF_024509035.1 Nocardioides sp.
GGCCGCCAGGGTCGCGCGGTGCGTGGCCAGCGCCTCGACCAGCGGGCGGAGCTCGGCGGCGACCAGGACGTCGCCACCGCGGGCGCGGGCGAGGACGGCCTCGGCCTGGGCGTCGGTCAGCAGCGTGCTCATGGTGTCGCCTTGCTGTCGAGAGAACTGTCGAGGGAGGTGATGCGGTGCTCGGCGTCGCCGCTCAAGGAGCGGCGCAGCGCGTCGAGCGCCCGGCGTTGGAGGGACTTCACGGTGCCGACACGCTTGCCCATCACCTGGGCGGTCTGCTCCAGGGACAGGTCGGCGATCAGACGCAGGGTGACGACCTCGCGCTGGTCGGGGGTCAGGCGGTCGAGGTGGGTGGCGAGATCGGCAGCTGCGGTGCGGTCGAGCACGTCGTCCTCGACGCTGCGCACGGTGCGCGCGTCCTCCTCGGCCGCCCAGGTCGCGACCGGCACCCGGCGCGCCCGGCGCCGCTGCTCGTCGACGACCCGACGACGGGCGATGGTGAGCAGGAGCGCCACGAAGCCCGACTCGTCGCCCTCGAAGCGGGTGATGCTCTCGAACGCGGCCAGGAAGACGTCGCTGGTGAGCTCCTCGACCTCGACCGCGCCACGGAGCCGGGCGAACGACGCCACCCGGGCGGCGTGGCGCGACCACAGCTCGGCGAAGGCAGCGCCCTCGCCGAGCCGTGCGTCATGCAGCAGGTCCTCGAAGTCCACGGGCTCTCACGGTGTGTACGGCGGCACCGGGGCGGCGCCCCGCGGACGGGGTGACCCCTCAGGCAACCGTGTACCAGACGACGCGGGCGCCGGAGCTCGCGGCGCGGCCGTTCTCGCCCCCGCCGTCGTTGCTGCCGTTGTCGCTGCCGTTGTCGCTGCCGTTGTCGCCGTCGTCCTCGCCCTCGCCGGAGGTCGAGCACCGGTCACCGGCGACGTCGTCCTCGTCCTCGTCGTCGACGCCGTCGGAGTCGGCGTCCTCGTTGCCGTCCTCGACACCGTCGTCGTCGGAGTCCGCGTCCTCGGCGTCGGTGCCCTGCTCGTTCTCGTCCTCGTCGTCCACGCCGTCGGAGTCGCTGTCCTCGTCATCGGCGATGCAGCCCTCGGTCGCGTCGTCCTCGTCCTCGTTGTCGACGCCGTCGTGATCGGCATCCTCGTCGCCGTCGGGGGTGCCGTCGTCGTCGGTGTCGGTCTCGGTGGGGTCGGTGCTCGCGGTGCCGTCGGTGACCTCGTCCCCGTCGTCGTCGCCGTCGTCGTCGGAGTCCTGGTCACGCGGGTCGAGGCCGCGCCGGAACTCGCCGAGGTTGCGGAGCCCGTCGTGGTCGGCGTCGCCGCCGGCGTTGGCCCGGTGCGCGCCGAGGTGGTGGGCGACCTCCCACCGGTCCGGCATGCCGTCGCCGTCACTGTCGCGGGGGCCCTGCGCCGAGCTGGGGCTGCCCAGGGCCAGCGGCGCCGCGATGGCGGCGAGGCCGGCGGCGACGGCGGCAACGCCGCGCCGGTACGAGAAGGGAGTGGTCACGCGGATCGTCCTCTCCGACGTGCGCTGCCGATCAGCGCGCTCACCAGTAGATCGTCCGTTCCGATCCGCGGGATACGGGTCGGCGGGACAAATCTTCAGCGCTGCTCTGGCACGCTTGCCGGCATGGAGCGCGTGCTGGGCATCGGTGGGTACTTCATCCGAGCGGCTGACCCCGAGGCCCTGAGTGCCTGGTACCGCGAGGCCCTCGGGCTCGACCTCGACGACAACGGTCTCTGGTACCCCGATGGCGGCCCGACGGTGTTCGCCTCGTTCGCCGCCGACTCCGACTACCTCGGCCCGCGCACCCAGCAGACGATGCTGAGCTTCCGGGTCCGTGACCTCGACGCGATGCTGGCCCAGCTGCGCTCCCGCGGCGCCGAGGTCGCCGACGAGTCCGAGGACATGGACGGCGTCGGTCGCTTCGCCTGGGTCTGCGACCCCGAGGGCAACCGCATCGAGCTCTGGCAGCCCGCCTGATCGTCTGTGCGGGGTGGCGGCGGTCGGGCGTCTACGGGTGCGCCGTTGGCTCCGCTTCCTTGGTTTTCGAAGAAGCGTGGTCACCGTGGGCGCGGGGTTGCGGCGG
>NZ_JANINT010000328.1 GCF_024509035.1 Nocardioides sp.
TCACGCTCCTCGGCCTCGCCCTGGGCGACGTCCTGCCCGACGCCCACCTGGCGGCCATCACGGCCGCCGGCGGGCTGCTGCTCGTCGGTGTCGCGCTGCGTCTTCTCCGGATCCGCGAGATCCCGGTCGCCGACCTGCTCCCGGCGCTGCTGGTCGCGCCGCTGCTGGTGCAGGTCGTGGCAGCGCTGCGTTAAGCATTCCGGGCCGAGACCGTTCCGTGACCTATCGCTGCCTGCGCACCACTATGGTGCACCCATGCTGATTCGCCTGACCCCTCGCGCCACGCTGGCCGCCGCCGTCCTGTCCGCCCTCGCCCTGACCGCCTCGGCCTGCGGTTCCGACAGTGGTTCCGACGGCAAGGCCTCGGACAACACCGGCTCGAGCGAGGCGCCGGACCTGAACCTCATCTCCGACGGCACGCTCACCGTCTGCTCCGACGTGCCCTACCCGCCGTTCGAGGACTTCGACAAGACCTCCGAGACCGGCTTCAAGGGCTTCGACGTCGACATCGTCAACGCGATCGCCGAGCAGCTCGACCTGAAGGTCCAGATCAAGGACTCCGACTTCAACGCGCTGCAGAGCGGTCTCGCGCTCGCCTCGGGCCAGTGCGACATGGCCGCCAGCGCGATGACGATCACCCCCGAGCGCGAGCAGAAGCTGGGCTTCAGCGACGGCTACTACGACTCCGAGCAGTCGCTGCTGGTGCCCGCCGACTCGAGCATCGCCTCCATCGACGACCTCGACGGCGTGAAGGTGGGTGTCCAGAAGGGCACGACCGGCGAGGCCTACGCCAACGAGAACGCATCGGGCGCCGAGATCGTGGTCTTCCCGAGCGACGGCGAGATGTACGCCGCGATCAAGGCCGGCCAGGTCGAGGCCCTGCTCCAGGACCTCCCGGTCAACCTGGACCACCAGAACGACCCGAAGGCCGCCGGCGAGTTCAAGGTCGTCGAGACCTACGACACCGGCGAGAGCTACGGCCTGGCGATGAAGAAGGACAACACCGCCCTGATCGACGCCGTCAACGAGGCACTGACCACGATGAAGGACGACGGGGACTACCAGAAGATCTACGACACCTACTTCGCCACTGACCAGTGACGCTGAAGCGAACCACGAGGCGGCGGCTGCGGGACGGCGGCGCGTACGTCGTCCTGCTCGCCGCCATCGTCGTCCTGGTGACGACGGCGGATCGGGAAGCGATCTCGAAGAACTTCCTCGACGGCGAGACCTGGCGTGGGATGTGGCCGGACATCGTCCTCATCGCGGCCAAGAACACCGTGAAGTACACGGTGATCGCGTTCGCCGGCGGCATCGCGCTCGCCCTCGTACTGGCGCTGATGCGGCTCTCGCCGCTGCGGCTCTACCGGTGGTTGGCCACCGGCTACATCGAGTTCTTCCGGGGCCTGCCCGCGCTCGTCGTGATCATCTTCATGGCGCTCGGCGTCCCGCTCGCTTTCGGGTGGACGCCTCCCGGCGGGACGATCGGGGCGGGCCTGATCGCTCTGATCATGGTGTCGGGGGCCTACATGGCCGAGACCCTGCGGGCCGGTATCCAGGCCGTGCCCAAGGGACAGCGCGAGGCCGCCCAGTCGCTGGGCATGAACGGGTTCTGGACGATGCTGACCGTCGTGCTCCCCCAGGCGATCCGGATCGTGATCCCGCCGCTGACCAACGAGTTCATCCTGCTGGTCAAGGACACCTCGCTCCTGACATTCGTGGGCATGCAAGCCGACCAGGTGGAGCTCACGTCGTTCGGTCAGCAGGGTCTCGTGAACTACTCCAACGCGAGTCCCCTGCTGGCGATCGCGCTCGTCTACCTGGTGATCTCGATCCCCGCCAGCCAGCTCGTGGCCTTCCTCGAGCGACGACAGCAGAGGGCGTCCCGATGAGCACCTCCCCGATGACCACGCCGGCGATCCAGGTCTCGGACCTGCACAAGTCCTTCGGCGAGCACGAGGTGCTCAAGGGCATCGACTTCCACGTCGACCAGAGCCAGGTGGTCTGCGTGATCGGTCCGTCGGGCTCCGGCAAGTCGACGCTGCTGCGCTGCGTGAACCGCCTCGAGGAGCCCACCTCCGGCAAGATCCTCGTCGAGGGCATCGACATCACCGACCCCGAGGTCGACCTCGACGCGGTGCGCTCGCGCATCGGCATGGTCTTCCAGCAGTTCAACCTGTTCCCGCACATGAACGTGCTGAAGAACCTCTGCGTCGCCCAGCGCCGGGTCAAGGGTCGGTCCAAGGCCGAGGCCGTCGAGGTCGCTCGTCGCAACCTGGCCAAGGTCGGACTCGCGGACCGCGAGAACGTCTACCCCGCCCACCTGTCCGGTGGCCAGCAGCAGCGGGTCGCGATCGCGCGGGCGCTCTCGATGGACCCCGACATGATGCTCTTCGACGAGCCGACCTCGGCGCTGGACCCCGAGCTCGTCGGGGACGTGCTGGCGGTCATGCGCGACCTCGCCTCGGAGGGCATGACGATGATGGTCGTCACCCACGAGATGGGCTTCGCCCGCGAGGTCGGCGACAACCTGGTCTTCATGGACGGCGGCGTGATCGTCGAGGAGGGCGACCCGCACCAGGTGCTCGGCGACCCCCAGCACCAGCGCACCCAGGCGTTCCTCTCGAAGGTGCTCTGAGAGAAGAGGATCCGGCCGCGTCAGCTCGCCGCTGACGCGGCCGGCTCAGATGTCCCCGCCGAGGTAGGCCGCCTTGACCGAGTCGTCGCCGGCGAGCTCGGCGCCCGTACCCGAGCGCACGATCTCACCGGTCTCGAGCACGTGCGCGGTGTGCGCGCGCTTGAGCGCCTGGGCGGCGTTCTGCTCGACGAGCAGCACCGTGGTCCCCTGCTCGTTGATCTCGGTGATGATCGAGAAGATCTGCGCGATCAGCTTGGGAGCCAGACCCATCGACGGCTCGTCGAGCAGCACCACGCGCGGGCGGGCCATCAGCGCGCGACCCATGGCCAGCATCTGCTGCTCGCCACCCGACATGGTGCCGGCGACCTGGTCGATGCGCTCCTCGAGCCGCGGGAACAGCCCCATCACCCGATCGAAGTCCACCGCCATCTCGGGCTTGTCCCGCCGGGTGTACGCGCCCATGAAGAGGTTCTCGCGGACCGTCATGCCGGGGAAGATGCCGCGCCCCTCCGGAGACTGGCTCAGTCCCATCTTGACCCGCTCATGCGCCGGCAGATGGGTGATGTCCTTGCCCTCGAAGATCACCTTGCCCGCGCGGACCTTGCGCAGCCCCGACAGGGTCTTCAGCGTCGTGGTCTTGCCCGCGCCGTTGGCGCCGATCAGCGTGGTGACCGTGCCCTCCTCGACGCCGAAGCTGATGTCGCGGATCGCCTCGATGTGCCCGTAGTTGACGCACAGGCCCTCGACCTCAAGAAGCATCTTCTTCGTCCACTCCCAGGTAGGCGGCGATCACCGCGGGGTTGTCACGGATCTCGGCCGGGGTGCCCTCGGCGATCTTGCGCCCGAACTCCAGCACCACGATCCGGTCGGTGACGCCCATGACCAGCCGCATGTCGTGCTCGATCAGCAGCACCGTGACGCCCCGGTCGCGGACCTTGCGGATCAGCTCCATCAGCCGTTGCTTCTCGGCCGGGTTGAACCCCGCGGCCGGCTCGTCGAGGCAGAGCAGCTTGGGATTGGTCGCCATCGCACGCGCGATCTCGAGACGGCGCTGGTCGCCGTACGACAGGTTGCTGGCGAGCTCGTCGTGCCGGGCGGTGATGCCGACCAGGTCGAGCAGCTCCTTCGCCCGCGCGAGCGAAGCGCTCTCCGTGCGCCGGTGGCGCGGCAACCGGAACAGCGCCTCCCAGAAGCCGACCTTGCTGTGCGCGTCGGCACCGACCATCACGTTCTCGAGCACCGTCATCGCCTTGAACAGGCGGATGTTCTGGAACGTGCGGGCCATGCCCAGCTTGGTGATGTTGTGACGCTTCAGCTTCGCCAGCGACCCGCCGTCGAAGCGGATCTCACCGGAGGTCAGCTGGTAGACGCCGGTCATCGCGTTGAAGCAGGTCGTCTTGCCGGCGCCGTTCGGTCCGATCAGGCCGAGGATCTCGCCCTCCTTGATGTCGAAGCTCACCTCGTTGAGAGCGGTGAGGCCCCCGAACCGCAAGGTGGCGTTGTCGACCTCGAGCAGTGCCTTCGCCTCAGGCATCGTGGGCCCCTTCCAGCTCGCCGTCCTCCAACGCCTCGATCTCCTCCTCGGCCGCCTTCGCCCGCCTGGCCCGGCGTGGTGGCAACAGTCCCTCAGGGCGCCACACGGCCAGGATCGTCAGCGCGAGGCCGAAGAACAGCATGCGATAGTCGGCGAAGTCACGGAACCGCTCGGGCAGGTAGGCGACGAGCGCACCGCCGGCGATCGCGCCCCAGCGGTTGCCGGACCCGCCGACGATCACGGCCGCCACGAAGAGCATCGAGAGCAGCAGCGGGAAGCTCTGCGGGTTGATGTAGCCGCTCTGGCTGCTGGCGTAGAACGACCCGGAGAGGCCGCCGATCGCCGCACCGAGGGCGAAGGCCATCAGCTTGTACTTGAACGTCGGCACGCCCATGAGCTCGGCGGCGTCCTCGTCCTCGCGGGTCGCCTCCCAGGCGCGACCGACGCGGCTGGCCTTGATCATCCGATCCCCGAGGAGGACCAGGATCAAGGTGGTGAGGATCAGCCAGTAGTACGGGATGGCGTCGCGCGACCCGAAGGCCAAGAACGCGGTCTTGTGATCGTTGTCGATCGAGGGAACGAAGCCCTCCCACGTGAGGCGCGGGACCTCGAAGAGACCGCCTGCGTCGAACGGCGGCTTCGGCTCGGCGCCGATCCCCGTCGGGTGGGGGATGTTCTTGATACCGGCCGCGGCGCCGACCCACTCGATGTTGGTGACGCAGATGCGGATGATCTCGCCGAAGCCGAGCGTCACGATGGCGAGGTAGTCGCCGCGCACGCGCAGCGTCGGTGCTCCCAGCAGTACGCCGGTGAGCATGGTGACCGCGATCGCGACGGGCAGGACGAGGAAGAACGGCCAGCTGCCGTGGTAGATCGTGAGCACACCGGTGGTGTAGGCACCCACACAGTAGAAACCGACGTACCCGAGGTCGAGCAGCCCGGCGTAGCCGATCACGATGTTCAGTCCGAGGGCGACGAGCGCGAAGGCGATGACGCGGAACATCACGCCACCGAAGTCGATGCTGTTGGTGGTCAGGATCGGCGGCCGCAGGAGCGGCAGCGCGTAGACGAAGACCACGAACAACGTCACCCACAAGACCTTGGCGACCTTCGGCTGGGCGTTGTAGCGGTCGACGACCGCGTCCCAGCGGCCAGCGAGGTTCAGGCGACCGGTCATCACGCACGCGCCTTTCCGAGGGACTCACCGAGGATGCCGGACGGCCGGACGAGGAGGATCAGGACCAGCAGCACGAACGCCACCACGTCCCTCCACTCCGAACCGAACACCGCGGCTCCCCAGTTCTCCATCACACCGAGCACCAACCCACCGAGCAGAGCGCCGCGGAGGTTCCCGATCCCGCCCATGACGGCCGCGGTGAACGCCTTGACGCCGAGGATGAAGCCGGCGTTCTGGCGGGTCGACCCGATCTTCATCATGTACAGCGTCGCCGCGGCGCCTGCCATCAGGCCGCCGATGAGGAAGGTCAGCTGCACGACGCGGGTGGAGTTCACACCCATGAGCGCAGCAGACTCGGGGTCCTGAGCGGTCGCCCGGATGCCGCGACCCAAGCGGGTGCGTCGGATCAGCTGGTCGAGGCCGACCATCATCAGCAGCGCCGCCGCGATGATCACCAGGTCGACGTCGGTCACGCCGTAGCCACCGAGCTCGAAGAGCTTGTGGGGCTCGATCGTGACCGGGTTGGAGAAGACATCTCGCGCCTTGTCCGGCGCGACATAGTCGGCGAGGTCGTCCTTCAGGCCGACCCAGCCCGCGAAGCGGTCACGCAGCCCCATGGCCTCGGCGAGGGCGAACGAGGCGCCGATCGCGGAGATCAGCGCGATGAGCTTGGGGGCGCCCTTCTTGATCAGCGGTCGGTAGGCGAACCGTTCGATCAGCAGAGCGATGGCCGCGGACATCACCATGGCGGCGACGAGCGCGACGAGGAGTATGGGTAGTGCCTTCCCGAGGCTCCAGCTCGCCGACTCGGTGCCGTGCAGGAAGATGAAGGTCCACGCCACGGCGAAGGTGCCGTACATGAAGACCTCGGAGTGAGCGAAGTTGATGAGCTGCAAGACGCCGTAGACCATCGTGTAGCCCAGCGCGATGAGCGCGTAGATCGCCCCGAACACCAACCCGCCGATGGTGAAGCTGAGGAAGTTGTCGAAGCTGCCGAAAAGCGCGCCGAGGTCCAAGGGGTCTCCTCTGTCGGTCTGATTCGACTGCGGCCGGAGGGGGGTCCCCTCCGGCCGCAGCCTATGCCACTGATTCAGCTGACAGATGTCACTCGATCGCCTGCGGGTTGTCGACGTCGAGCTTGCCGTCCTTGACGAAGTAGGCGTAGATCTTCGACTCGGTGATGTCGCCGTTCTCGTCGAACGCGATCGGGCCACTCACGCCGTCACCGGAGTAGCTGCCGATGAAGTCGTTGATCTCCTCCGGCGACGACGCGCCGTCATCGAGCGCCGCGAGGAAGATGTTCGCCGCGTCGTAGGACTGGGTGGCGTAGAGACCGGTGGCGCCGAAGTCGGCCGGCGGCGGGCCCGCGGGAGCCGACAGGACCGCGCCCTCGGCCGCGGCAGCACCGGCGACCTTGACGAAGTTCGGGTCCTCCGAGCCGTCACCCGACATGAACGTGCCCTTGAAGCCGCCCTGGCGCAGCGCCTTGGCGAGCAGGCCGGCCTCGGTGTAGTAGCCACCGTAGAAGACCGCGTCCGCGCCCGAGGCCTGGACCTTGGTGACGACCGCCGACATGTCGGTCTGGCCGACCGAGATCTGGTCGGAGTCGACGAGGGCGTCGCCCAGCGCCTCCTTGACCGTGCCGGCCAGGCCCTTGCTGTAGTCCTGGCCGTCGTCGATGACGAAGACCTTGGCCGCACCGTTGTCGGTGAGGTACTTGGCGTCGGCGGTGCCCTGGGCGTCGTCGTTGCCGATGACCCGGTGCCACGTGGTCCAGCCCTGCTGGGTGATGGTGACGTTGGTGGCCGACGGGGAGATCGACGGCAGGCCGGCCTCGAAGAAGGTCTTGCCGGTCGCGAGCGACTCGCCGGAGAAGCCGGGGCCGATCAGACCGAAGATCGTGTCGTCGTTGACGATCTGGGTGGCGAGGCCGGGGGCGGTGTCAGGGCTGCCCTGGGAGTCGAACTTCTTCAGACCGATCTGGCAGTCGGCGTTCTTGTCGTTGTACTCCTTCAGCGCCAGCTCGATGCCGCCGACCATGTTCTGGCCGAGCGCACCGGCGTCGCCGGTGAGAGCACCGAGGAACGCGAGGTTCTTCCCGCAGAGCTCGCTGGTGCCCCCGTCGCCGCTGGCGGCGTCGTTGGTCTTGTCACTGCCACCGTCGCTGTCGCTGCCGCAAGCAGTGAGGACGAGTGCGGACGCCGCAAGCGTGATGGCAACGCGGCGGGCGCGGCTGGAGCGAATCATGAAGCCTCCGTTGGACTAGCTGTCCCCCGGGCCGCGTGCCGCAGCGCCGGAGATCGACTCTCGATGGAGGGAAACTAGCGCCGATCTCGGGACCAACACGGGATGACCAGGACTTTGTACCCTGTCGTTGCCATTTCGTGATCTACCAGAGTAGACACTTCGGGCTTCTTCACCCGGCCGTCCGCGTGTCATCCGGCGATGCCGGGCCCGTGTGTGATGACACCCTCCGCGACCTGGCGCATCGAGAGGCGCAGGTCCATCGCGGTCTTCTGGATCCACCGGAACGCGTCGGGCTCCGAGAGGCTCAGCTGCTGCTGCAGGACCCCCTTGGCCCGGTCGACCGCCTTGCGCGTCTCGAGCCGCTCGGTCAGGTCGGCGACCTCGGACTCCAGCAGCGAGAGCTCCGCGAACCGGCTCACCGCCATCTCGATCGCCGGCACCAGGTCGGACTTGGAGAACGGCTTGACGAGGTAGGCCATCGCGCCGGCGTCGCGCGCCCGCTCGACCAGCTCGCGCTGGGAGAACGCGGTGAGGATCACGACGGGGGCGATCCGGGCGCCCGCGATGCGCTCGGCGGCGGCGATGCCGTCCAGCACCGGCATCTTGACGTCGAGGATCACCAGGTCGGGTCGCAGCTCCTCCGCGAGCTCGATGGCCTTCTGCCCGTCCCCCGCCTGGCCGACCACGTCGTAGCCCTCCTCGCCGAGCATCTCGGCGAGGTCCATGCGGATGAGCACCTCGTCCTCGGCGATGACGACGCGCCGCGGCGCCTGCTGGTCGGTCTGCGTCACGGAGGACAGGCTATCGGGCAGGAGCGTGCTGCGTTCGATAGGGTTTCTCGAGCCTGAGGCCCCGGTAGCCCAACGGCAGA
Organism: Nocardioides sp.; assembly: GCF_024509035.1. Taxonomy (GTDB): domain Bacteria; phylum Actinomycetota; class Actinomycetes; order Propionibacteriales; family Nocardioidaceae; genus Nocardioides. The sequence continues at coordinate 8,468 of NZ_JANINT010000328.1, forward strand.
GGCGATGGTCTCAAACACCATTCAGTGTGGGTTCGAATCCCACCCGGGGCACCGTGTGTGCAAGGCGCTCGCGCACCTGACGCAGATGTCGCCATCTCGCCCGGAGGGCGACAGATACGTCAGGTGCACGCGACCTGAGACTGCCGGCAGTCCAACGCAAAGACGATCAGCGTGTCGACCCGGGCGGCGGTGGCCCGGCTCGACACGCTGATCGGGATGAAGCGGTGACTCAGCCTGGTCTCAGCGCCGGCGGTAGGCCGGCGCGACGCCGTTGAGGGCGTCGCCCATCCGGTGCACCCGCAGGGCGTTGGTGGAGCCGGGGATGCCCGGAGGCGCTCCGGCGATGATCACGACGAGGTCGCCCTCGCGGACCCGGCCGATCTGCAGCAGCTGGTCGTCGACCTGGCGGACCATCTCGTCGGTGTGCTCGACCGGCGTGGTCTTGAAGGTCTCGACACCCCAGCTCATCGCGAGCTGCGAGCGGGTGGAGGCGACCGGCGTGAACGCGAGGATCGGGACCGGGCCGCGCAGCCGCGACATCCGGCGGGCCGAGTCACCGCTCTGGGTGAACGCGACGACGTACTTCGCGCCGACCCGCTCGGCGACCTCCTCGGCCGCCTTGGCGATCACGCCGCCGGTGGTGTGCGGGTCCCAGTCGATCTCGGCGAGCGCGGCGCGGGCCGCGAGCTGCACGTCCTGCTGCAGCGCGTGCGCCTCGGTCGCGGCGATGATGCGGGCCATCGTCTCGACGGTGTGGACGGGGTACTCCCCCACGCTCGTCTCGCCGGAGAGCATCACCGCGTCGGCGCCGTCGAGCACGGCGTTCGCGACGTCGGACGCCTCGGCGCGGGTCGGAGCTGGGTTGCTGATCATCGACTCGAGCATCTGCGTCGCGACGATGACGGGCTTGGCGTTGAGGCGGGCCTTCTCGACGATGCGCTTCTGCAGGAACGGCACGTCCTCGAGCGGGCACTCCACGCCCAGGTCGCCGCGGGCGACCATGAAGCCGTCGAACGCGGCGATGACCTCGTCGAGGTTCTCGATCGCCTGCGGCTTCTCGATCTTGGCGATGACCGGGAGGTGCACGCCCTCCTCGTCCATGATCCGCCGCACGTCGTCGGCGTCCTTGGCGTCACGGACGAAGCTCAGCGCGATGAAGTCCACCGTGAGGTGCAGCGCGAAGCGCAGGTCCTCGATGTCCTTCTCCGACAGCGCCGGGACCGACACGGCGACACCGGGCAGGTTGATGCCCTTGTTGTTGCTGACCTTGCCGCCGACGAGGACCTCGGTGTGGACGTCGGTGTCGTCGACGCCGGTCACCCGCAGCCGGACCTTGCCGTCGTCGATGAGGATCGGGTCGCCGACGTTCACGTCGCCGGGCAGGCCCTTGTACGTCGTGCCGCAGATCGTCGCGTCACCGGCGACGTCGCGGGTGGTGATCGTCCACTCCTGGCCGCGGTGCAGCACCACGGGACCGTCGGGGAACGTCTCGAGCCGGATCTTGGGGCCCTGGAGGTCGGCGAAGATGCCGACCCCGTGGCCGCTCGCGTCCGAGGCCTCGCGCACGAGGCGGTAGGCCTCGGCGTGATCCTCGTGCGAGCCGTGGCTCATGTTGAGACGGGCCACGTCCATGCCGGCGTACACCAGCTCACGGATCCGTCGAGGGGTGGCCACCGCGGGGCCGAGGGTGCAGACGATCTTGGCTCTACGCACGTGCTTCACCCTACCGCGACTTTGATCGTTCAAAGACCAAACTCCCCGGTAACCTGCGCGGCCGGGACCAACTGAGGTCGTTGGTCCCGACCGCGCAGGCCCTCGGACCGAGCTCAGACGACGAGCGGGCGCGCGGTCGGCGGGATCGGCGCCGGGAGCGTCGTCGACCCCGTCAAGTAGGTGTCGACAGCGGCGGCGGCCGCCCGGCCCTCGGCGATCGCCCACACGATCAGCGACTGGCCGCGCCCGGCGTCGCCGGCCACGAACACGCCGTCCACCGAGGTCATGTAGCGATCGTCACGCGCCACGTTGCCGCGCTCGTCGAGCTCGACGCCGAGCTGCTCGACCAGGCCCGGCTTCTCGGGACCGGTGAAGCCCATCGCGAGCAGCACCAGGTCGGCCGGGATCTCCCGGACCGTGCCCTCGACCTCGACGAACCGGCCGTTCTCGAACCGGACGTCCACGAGCCGCAGCGACCGGACGTTGCCGTCCGCGTCGCCGAGGAACTCCTGGGTCGAGACCGCGTAGACGCGATCACCGCCCTCCTCGTGGGCCGAGGAGACCCGGAAGACCATCGGGTACGTCGGCCAGGGCTGTCCCGCCGGACGCGACTCGGGAGGCTCCGGCATGATCTCGAGCTGCGTGATCGACGCGGCGCCCTGGCGGATCGAGGTGCCGAGGCAGTCGGCACCGGTGTCGCCGCCGCCGATGATCACCACGTGCTTGTCGGTGGCGGTGATCTGACCCTCGACCGACTCGCCGAGCGCGACCCGGTTGGCCTGCGGCAGGAACTCCATCGCCTGGTGGATGCCGTGCAGCTCGCGGCCCGGGGCCTCGAGGTCGCGGGCGACCGTCGAACCGACGGCCAGCACGACCGCATCGTAGCGCTCGCGCAGCTTGGTGCCGGTGAGCTCGCCACCGACGTCCACGCCCGGGCGGAACACCGTGCCCTCGCGGCGCATCTGCTCGAGGCGCTTGTCGAGGTGCTTCTTCTCCATCTTGAACTCGGGGATGCCGTAGCGCAGCAGCCCACCGATCTTGTCGGCGCGCTCGTAGACCGCGACCGTGTGACCGGCGCGCGTGAGCTGCTGAGCGGCGGCCAGGCCCGCAGGCCCGGACCCGATCACCGCGACCGTGCGGCCCGAGAGCCACTCCGGCGGCTGGGGCCGGACGAAGCCGGAGTCCCACGCCTTGTCGATGATCGAGACCTCGACGTTCTTGATCGTCACCGGGTCCTGGTTGATGCCGAGCACGCACGCCGTCTCGCACGGAGCCGGGCACAACCGACCGGTGAAGTCCGGGAAGTTGTTGGTCGCGTGCAGGCGCTCGATCGCGCCCTCCCAGTCATCGCGCCAGACCAGGTCGTTCCACTCGGGGATGATGTTGCCGAGCGGGCAGCCCTGGTGGCAGAACGGGATGCCGCAGTCCATGCAGCGCCCGGCCTGCTCGGTGATGATCGGCAGCAGCGCGCGGCCGGCCGAGCCCGGGTAGACCTCGTTCCAGTCCTGGACGCGCTCCTCGACCGGACGCCGCTGGGCGACCTCCCGGCCGTTCTTGAGGAATCCGCGGGGGTCAGCCATGGAGGGCCTCCATCATCGCGTGGGCGGTCTCGTTCTCGTCCAGACCGTCGGCCTCGGCCTTCGCCTTGGCCTCGAGCGACTTGCGGTAGTCGGTGGGCATGATCTCGGTGAACCGCGTCAGTGCGGTCTCCCAGTCGGCCAGCAGCTCCTCGGCGACCGTGGACCCGGTCTCCTCGAGGTGCGCTCGGACCATCTGCTCGAGCTCGTCGGCCGCTGCTCCGGTGACCGGTCCGAGCTCGACGAGCTCGGGGTTGACCCGGCCGGGCTTGAGGTCGAGGACCCAGGCGACACCACCGGACATGCCGGCGGCGAAGTTGCGCCCGGTCTTGCCCAGCACCGCCACGCGACCACCGGTCATGTACTCGCAGCCGTGGTCGCCGACGCCCTCGGTGACGACCCACGCGCCGGAGTTGCGCACGCAGCAGCGCTCGCCGACCCCGCCCCGGATGAAGATCTGGCCCGAGGTGGCGCCGTAGCCGATCACGTTGCCGGCGATGATCTGCTCGTTCGCGGCGAACGTCGCGGCCCGGTCGGGCCGGACGACGATGCGGCCGCCGGAGAGGCCCTTGCCGACGTAGTCGTTGGCGTCGCCCTCGAGCCGCAGCGTCATCCCCTTCGGCACGAACGCGCCGAAGGACTGACCGGCCGACCCGACGAAGGTGAGGTCGATCGTGCCGTCGGGCAGGCCCGCGCCGCCGTAGCGCTTGGTCACCTCGTGGCCGAGGATCGTGCCGACCGTGCGGTTGACGTTGCGGATGGCCACCTGGGCACGCACCGGTTCGCCGGACTCGAGCGCCGGCTGCGCCAGCGGCAGCAGCTCGGTCCGGTCGAGCGAGCGGTCGAGACCGTGGTCCTGCTGCTTGGTGCAGCGCAGGTCCTGGTCGGGGAACGCCGAGCGGTCCGGCTGGTGCAGGATCGGCGTGAGGTCGAGGCCGGAGGCCTTCCAGTGGTCGACCGCTTCGGCGACGTCGAGCGCGCCGACCTGGCCGATCGCCTCGTCGAGGGTGCGGAAGCCCAGCTCGGCCAGCAGCTCGCGGACCTCCTGGGCGACGTACTCGAAGAAGTTCACGACGTACTCGGCCTTGCCGCTGAAGCGACCGCGGAGGACCGGGTTCTGCGTCGCGACGCCCACCGGGCAGGTGTCGAGGTGGCAGACCCGCATCATGATGCAGCCCGAGACCACGAGCGGCGCGGACGCGAAGCCGAACTCCTCGGCGCCGAGCAGCGCGGCGATCACCACGTCGCGGCCGGTCTTGAGCTGACCGTCGGTCTGCACGACGATCCGGTCGCGCAGGCCGTTGAGGATCAGCGTCTGCTGGGTCTCGGCCAGGCCGAGCTCCCACGGACCGCCCGCGTGCTTGAGAGAGGTGAGCGGCGCGGCACCCGTGCCGCCGTCGTGGCCGGAGATCAGCACCACGTCGGCGTGCGCCTTGGAGACGCCCGCCGCGACCGTGCCGACGCCGACCTCGGAGACCAGCTTCACGTGGACGCGAGCCGCGGGGTTGGCGTTCTTGAGGTCGTGGATCAGCTGCGCCAGGTCCTCGATCGAGTAGATGTCGTGGTGCGGCGGCGGGCTGATCAGCCCCACGCCCGGCGTCGAGTGCCGGGTCTTGGCGACCCAGGGGTAGACCTTGTTGCCGGGCAGCTGGCCGCCCTCGCCGGGCTTGGCGCCCTGCGCCATCTTGATCTGGATGTCGTCGGAGTTGGTGAGGTACTCCGCGGTCACGCCGAAGCGACCCGACGCGACCTGCTTGATCGCGCTGCGCCGCTCGGGGTCGTAGAGACGCTCGGGATCCTCGCCGCCCTCACCGGTGTTGGACTTGGCGCCCAGCCGGTTCATCGCGATCGCAAGCGTCTCGTGGGCCTCCTGCGAGATCGACCCGTAGGACATCGCGCCGGTGGAGAAGCGCTTGACGATCTCGGAGACCGGCTCGACCTCCTCGATCGGCACCGGCTGGCGGCCGGTCGCGGCGGCGTCCTTGAAGCGGAACAGACCGCGCAGCGTCATCAGGCGCTTGGCCTGCTCGTCGACGCGGGCGGAGTACTGCTTGAAGACGTCGTAGCGCCCCGAGCGGGTGGAGTGCTGGAGCCGGAAGACGGTCTCGGGGTCGAACAGGTGCGGCTCGGCCTCGCCGCTGACGCTGCGGCGCCATTGGTACTCGCCGCCGATCTCGAGCTCCCGGTGGGCCGGCGAGATGCCGCCGCGGGGGTACGCCGTGGCGTGCCGCCGGGCGACCTCCTCGGCGATCGTGTCGAGCTCGATGCCGCCGAGCTTGGAGACCGTGCCGGTGAAGTACCGGTCGACGACCGCCTGGGAGAGGCCGACGGCCTCGAAGATCTGCGCACCCGTGTACGACGCGACCGTCGAGACGCCCATCTTGGACATCACCTTGAGGACGCCCTTGCCGAGCGCCTTGATCAGGTTGGCGACGGCCTTCTCGGGCTCGGTCTTGACGTAGTAGCCCTCGCGGGCGAGGTCCTCGACGGACTCCATGGCGAGGTAGGGGTTGACCGCGGCCGCGCCGTAGCCGACCAGCAGCGCGACGTGGTGGACCTCGCGCACGTCGCCGGCCTCGACGAGCAGGCCCACCTGGGTGCGGGTCTTCTCGCGCACGAGGTGGTGGTGGACCGCGCCGGTGAGCAGCAGCGACGGGATCGGCGCGAGCTCGGCGGTCGAGTGGCGGTCGGAGAGCACGATGATGCGCGCTCCCCCGGCGATCGCCTCGGACACCTCGGCGCAGATCTCGTCGATGCGCTCGGCCATCGCGCGGCCGCCGCCCTCGACGTCGTACAGCCCCCGCGCGACGTGGGTGATGAAGCCCGGCATGTCGCCGTCACGGTTGATGTGCCGGATCTTGGCCAGGTCGTCGTTGGAGATCACCGGGAACGGCAGCTGCACCATGCGGCACGACGCCGGCGCCGGCTCGAGCAGGTTGGACTCCGGACCGATCGTGCCGGCCAACGAGGTCACGAGCTCCTCGCGGATCGCGTCCAGCGGGGGGTTCGTGACCTGGGCGAAGAGCTGGCTGAAGTAGTCGAACAGCAGCCGGGGCCGCTCGCTGAGCGCGGCGATCGGGGTGTCGGTGCCCATCGAGCCCAGCGGCTCGCCGCCGGAGTTGGCCATCGGGGTCAAGATGACCCGCAGCTCCTCCTCGGTGTAGCCGAACACCTGCTGGCGGCGGGTCACCGAGGCGTGCGTGTGCACGACGTGCTCGCGGTCGGGGATGTCGTCGAGGTGGATCAGGCCGGCGTGCAGCCACTCGTCGTAGGGGTTCTCGGCGGCGAGCTCCGCCTTGATCTCCTCGTCCTCGATGATGCGGTGCTCGTCGGTGTCGACGAGGAACATCCGGCCCGGCTGCAGGCGGCCCTTGCGGACCACCTTCGCGGGGTCGATGTCCAGCACGCCGACCTCGGAGGCGAGCACGACCAGGCCGTCGTCGGTCACCCAGTAGCGGGAGGGGCGCAGCCCGTTGCGGTCGAGGACGGCACCGATCTGGGAGCCGTCGGTGAACACCACGCACGCGGGGCCGTCCCACGGCTCCATGAGGGCCGAGTGGAACTCGTAGAACGCGCGCCGCTTGGCGTCCATCTCGGCGTGGTTCTCCCACGCCTCGGGGATCATCATCAGCACTGCGTGGGGCAGCGAGCGACCGCCCATGTGGAGCAGCTCGAGCACCTCGTCGAAGGAGGCCGAGTCGGAGGCGCCCGGCGTGCAGATCGGGTACAGCCGCTCCAGGTCGCCCGGGATCACGTCGGAGGCCAGCAGCGCCTCGCGGGCGCGCATCCAGTTGCGGTTGCCCATGACGGTGTTGATCTCGCCGTTGTGGGCGATGAACCGGAACGGGTGCGACAGCGGCCAGCTCGGGAACGTGTTGGTCGAGAAACGGGAGTGAACGACCGCCATCGCGGAGGTCATCCGCTCGTCGCGCAGGTCGGGGTAGACCTCGTCGAGCTGGGCGGGGGTGAGCATGCCCTTGTAGACCAGGGTGCGCGAGGACAGCGACGGGAAGTAGGCGTCGGTCTCGTGCTCGGCGCGCTTGCGCAGGCAGAAGGCCAGGCGCTCGAGCGCCATGCCGGTGACGCGGGTGCCGGCGCCGGCGACGAAGAGCTGGGCGAACGACGGCATCACCCCCTGTGCGGTCTTGCCGAGGGAGGAGGGGTCGACGGGGACGTCGCGCCAGCCCAGGACGGCCAGGCCCTCCTCGGCGGCGATCTCCTCGATCCGCTGGCGCGTCTTGGCGGCCTCCTCGGCGTCGCTGGGGAGGAAGGCGGTGCCGACGGCGTAGGCGTGCTGGGGCGGCAGCTCGAAGCCCGCCTCCTGGGTGACCTCGCGCAGGAACGCGTCGGGGACCTGGATCAAGATCCCGGCCCCGTCGCCGGAGTTGACCTCGGCGCCCGCGGCGCCGCGGTGGTCGAGGTTCAGCAGGGCCTGGATGCCCTGCTCGATGATCTGGTGGCTGGCGACGCCGGTCAGGGTTGCCACGAACGCCACGCCACACGCGTCGTGCTCGTGGCGGGGGTCGTAGAGCCCTTGGGGCGGCGGGAATGCGTGCGAGTAGGGCACCGGGCATTCTCCCGTCGTCTTCAGCGCCTCGGCAGCCCCGCCGACCGGTGGTGGCGTCGTCGGGGAGGGCGTCGGCGAATCAGCAGTGCAGTGGAGGCCGGAGGACCCGGCCAGGTGCAGGGGACGACATTGGCCCTAGCGGAGATGCACAGATTAGCACCGGGTCACCCCGACGCAGGCTGCTCGTCCACCTCGTCCGACCCGTGATCTCCGTCGTGATCGTCACCGTCGCCGTCACCGTGGCCGTCCTCGTGATCGCCCCCGCCGTCCCGGTAGACCTGCTCCTCGCGGCCCGGCCGGCGCCGGGCACTGACCACGAAGCAGACGGCTGCGACCACGAACAGCACGATCGAGGTCCAGACGTTGAAGCGCAGGCCCCCGACGTCGGAGAGCTCCACGGCGTCGATGCGCAGCATCTCGATCCAGCCACGGCCCAGCGTGTAGGTCATCACGTAGAGCGCAAGCACCCGGCCGTGGCCGAGCTTGAAGCGGCGGTCGGCCCAGAGCACGAACGCGAAGGCCAGGAGGTTCCAGGAGAACTCATAGAGGAACGTCGGATGGAACGTCGGGTCGTCGAGGTAGCCGACCGGGCGGTGCTCGGCGTCGATCTCGAGGCCCCACGGGAGGTCGGTCGGCTTGCCGAACAGCTCCTGGTTGAACCAGTTGCCCCAACGGCCGATCGCCTGGGCGACCAGGACGCCCGGTGCCAGGGCGTCGAGCATCGGGAGCATCCGGATGCCCTTGCTGCGCGCACCGATGTAGACGCCGAGCGCGCCGAAGGCGATCGCACCCCAGACGCCCAGCCCGCCCTTCCAGACGTAGAGGGCCTCGATCGGCTGGCGACCGGCCCCGAAGTAGAGGTCGTGGTCGGTCATCACGTGGTAGAGCCGGCCGCCGACCAGCCCGAACGGCACCGCCCACAGCGCCAGGTCCTGGACCTCGCCGGGGCGTCCGCCGCGGGCGATCCAGCGCCGTTCCCCGATCCAGATCGCCGCGACGATGCCGAGGATGATCGACAGCGCGTAGCCGCGGATCGGCAGCGGACCGAGGTGCCACACCCCCGACGACGGGCTCGGGATCGAGAGCGCCACCACGTGGTTCACGGCGTGTCCCAGGAGCTGGTTCACCGGTCGGCCTCCTCGGCGAGCAACGTGTGGACGTCCGCGGCGAGGTCGGCCGACGACGTGTCCTGCGTCCAGAGCAGCGGCGAGGTGTCGTCTGCGGTGATCGCCGTGATCTGGGTGCTGTGGCTGTTGAGGTCGCGCCCGCCGCTGGGCAGCGGCTCGCCGTCGGCGACGTAGACCGCCAGCGGCTTTCCGACCGCTGCGATCGTGTCGAGCGTGCCGGTCAGACCGATGAACGACGGGTCGAACCGGTCGAGGTAGTCGCGCAGGTGCTGCTCGGTGTCGACCTTGGGGTCGGTCGTCACGAACACGACGTCGACGTCCTCCCGGTCGGCGTCGTCGAGGCGGGTCATCGCCGAGGCGATGTTGGCCATCACGACCTGGCAGATGTCCGGGCAGCTGGTGTACCCGAAGAACACGAGCGTCAGTGGCTTGTCGGTGTCGTCCGCCAGGGAGTACGGCGTGCCGTCGGTGTCGGTGAGCGGGGTCGCCGCGACCGCGTAGGGGTCGTGGGTCACGGCGGCGCGGTAGCCGTCGCCGTCCTCGTCCGAGCCGCCTCCGCTGCAGGCGGTCAGCAGCGTGCCCAGGACCACCGCCGTGGCGAGCACCCCGAGGCGATCACGCACGCCGCACCCCGGCCGCCAGGTCCTCGGTCAGCGCGGTGAGCGCCCGCAGCCCCGCCCGCAGGTCGCCGGGGTGGTCGAGCAGGGCGCGGACGAACGCCGACCCGACGATCACGCCGTCGGCGCCGATTCCGTCCTTGGCGGCCACCTCGGCGGCCTGGTCGCCGTTGCTGATGCCCAGGCCGACGGCCACCGGGAGGTCGGTCGCCCGCTTGGTGCGCGCGACCAGCGGACCGGCGAGGTCGGAGGTGGTCGCGCGAGCGCCGGTGACCCCCATGACCGCCGTGGCGTAGACGAAGCCGCGGCAGTGGGCGACGGTCATCGCGATCCGCTCGTCGGTGGAGCTGGGCGCGACGAGGTAGACCTTGTCGAGGGCGTGCGCGTCGGCGGCCTGCTCCCAGGCCGGGTCGGCGTCGGGCGTGATGTCGGGGGTGATCAGGCCCGCGCCCCCGGCGTTCGCCAGGTCGGCGGCGAACCGCTCCACGCCGTAGCGCTCGACCGGGTTCCAGTAGGTCATCACGAGCGCGGGCGTGCCGGTCGCGGCGACGGCCTCGACCGTCCGCAGCACGTCACGGGTGCGGAAGCCGTTGTCGAGAGCCTGCTGGGCGGCCGCCTGGACCGTCGGGCCGTCCATGACCGGGTCGCTGTAGGGCAGCCCGATCTCGATCACGTCACAGCCGGCCTCGACCATCGCCAGCAGCGCTGCGTCGCCGCCGGCGGCATCGGGGAAGCCACAGGGCAGGTAGCCCACGAGCGCGGCTCGCCCCTCGGCCCTCGCGGTTGCGAAGGTGGTGCTCACGCTCACTGGACCTCTCCCGTCTCGGCGTCCGCGTCACCGAGGCCGAACCAGGAGATCGCGGTCTCCATGTCCTTGTCGCCGCGGCCACTGAGGTTGACCAGGATCGTCTGCCCCTGCCGTTCGGGGGCCAGCCGGAGCGCCCCGGCGAGCGCATGGGCGGACTCGATGGCCGGGATGATGCCCTCGGTGCGGGCGAGCAGGGCCATCGCGTCCATCGCCTCGGCGTCGGTCACCGGCTCGTACGTCGCCCGCCCGACATCGGCCAGGTAGGCGTGCTGCGGTCCGACGCCCGGGTAGTCGAGACCGGCGGAGATCGAGTGGGACTCCTGGGTCTGACCGTCCTCGTCCTGGAGCACGTACGTCCGGGCCCCATGGAGCACGCCGCGGTCGCCGGCGTGGATGGTCGCGGCGTGGCGGCCGGTCTCGAAGCCTTCGCCACCCGGCTCGAAGCCGTAGATCGCGACGTCCTCGTCGCCGAGGAAGGCGGTGAAGAGCCCGATCGCGTTGGACCCTCCACCCACGCAGGCGGTGATCGCGTCGGGCAGGGCGCCGTACTGCTCCAGGCACTGGGCGCGCGCCTCGTCGCCGATGCCCCGACAGAACTCGCGGACCATGCTCGGGAACGGGTGGGGGCCGGCCGCGGTGCCGAAGAGGTAGGCGGTGTGGTCCACGCTGGCGACCCAGTCGCGCAGCGCCTCGTTGATCGCGTCCTTCAGCGTCGCGCTGCCGGAGTCGACCGCGACGACCTTGGCGCCGAGCAGGTTCATCCGCGCGACGTTGAGGGCCTGGCGCTTGGTGTCGACCGAGCCCATGTAGACGGTGCAGTCGAGGCCGAAGTACGCCGCCGCGGTGGCGCTCGCGACCCCGTGCTGCCCGGCGCCGGTCTCGGCGATCACCCGGGTCTTGCCCATCCGTCTGGTCAGCAGCGCCTGGCCGAGGACGTTGCGGATCTTGTGGGCACCGGTGTGGTTGAGGTCCTCGCGCTTGAGCAGGATGCGCGCCCCGACCTTGTCGCTGAGCCGCTCGGCGAAGTAGAGCGGGCTCGGCATGCCGGCGTAGTCGCGCAGGATCGCATCGAAGTCCGCCAGGAAGGCCGGGTCGGCCATCGCGTCCTGCCACGCGGCGGTGAGCTCGTCGAGCGCCGCGACGAGTGCCTCGGGCATGAACCGGCCGCCGAAGCCGCGCTCGGGGCCGCCGAACCACCCGAGGGCGTCCGCGTCGTAGCTCGTCGTCCTCTCGGGCGGGGTCGTCATCGCGTGACTCCTGTCATCCGTCGTACGGCGCCCTCGGGGTCGCCGTCCTTCACCAGTGCCTCGCCCACGAGCACGGCCCGCGCACCCTCACGCACGAACCGGGCCACGTCCTCGGGTCCGAAGATCCCCGACTCGGCCACCTTCACCCGATCGTCGGGGATGAGCGGAGCGAGGCGCCCGAACGTGTCCTCGTGGATCGCGAGCGTCTTGAGGTTGCGGGCGTTGACGCCGATCAGCTCGGCCCCGAGCGCGACCGCGCGCTCGGTCTCCGGCTCGTCGTGGACCTCGACGAGCACGGTCAGCCCCAGCTCGCGCGCCTCGTCGTGGAGCCGGCGCAGGTCGTCGTCCGAGAGGGCCGCGACGATCAGCAGCACGAGGTCGGCGCCGGCGGCACGCGCCTCGACCACCTGGTAGCTGGTGACCACGAAGTCCTTGCGCAGGATCGGGGTGTCGACGGCCGCGCGGACGGCCCGCAGGTCGGCGATGCTGCCGCCGAAGCGCCGCTGCTCGGTGAGCACGCTGATCGCCGCGGCTCCCCCGGCCGCGTAACGCCGCGCCAGGTCGGCAGGATCGGGGATCTCCGCGAGGTCCCCCTTGCTGGGACTGCGCCGCTTGACCTCCGCGATGACGCTGGAGCCTGCGCTGCGGAAGTGCGGCATCGGGTCGCGCGGCGGGTCGGCGTCGGCCAGCGCGGCGCGCAGCTCCGTCACGGGCGTGGCGGCCTCGCGCTCGGCCAGGTCGGCCCGCACGCCGGCCACGATGTCGTCGAGCACGGACATGCAGGCACTCCCAGTCAGCGGCGGGTCGGGGTGGGGTCGGCGCCGGGTCGGCAGGCGCCTCCCGGCACCGGAAGTCTGTCACGCCGACGGTCGCGCCCCGACCTCGCCTCGGAGCGCGGACGGCCTGCCGTCGCATGCCGGCGGTCGACCCCGGGTAGGGTCCGCACCACCAGGCCGGAGACGGACGGCCTCAACGAAGGGTTTCG
>NZ_JANINT010000329.1 GCF_024509035.1 Nocardioides sp.
TCGCGCGGCACTGGCTCGCCGCGGGCCCGCGGCACCTCGCCGAGGCATGGCCGGCGGCGCAGGCCGCGGCCCGCGCGGCCACCGCGGTGTTCGCCTACGTGGAGGCGCTCGAGATGCTCGAGCACGCACTGCGCACCCAGGACGAGGACCCGGCCTCCGACGAGTGCTCCCGGTTCGAGCTGCTCAGCGACCTCGCCGAGGTGCTGCGCCGCGCCGGCCGCTGGGTCGAGCTCGGCGGCGTCGCCCACGAGGCGATCGAGGTCGCGGACGCCATCGGCGACCTGGATCTCCTGATCCGTGCCGGGGAGATGACCAGCACGGGCTCCCTGTGGACCCCGGCGGGCGGCGTCGTCGACGAGATCGTGGTCGACGCACTGCGCCGCGCCCTGGACCTGCTGCCGAGCGGCGACGACCCCCGGCGGTGCCGGGTGATGCTCGCGCTCGCGGGCGAGATCTACTACGGCTCCAGTGCCCAGGAGCGCGAGGCCCTCGCCGACGAGGCCATCGCGATGGCCCGACGACTCGGCGACCGCGCGCTGCTCGCGGACGCCGCGATCAAGGCCTCGATCGCCACCTGGCACCCGAGCACCGCCGAGCGGCGGCTCGAGCTGGCCGGCGAGGCCGCGGAGCTCGCCCTCGAGCTCGGCGACACCGTGCTGCGCGCCTCGGCGCTCACGTTGCGGGCGGTCGCGGCCGGCGAGCTGGGCGACATGGCGGCCCTCGACGAATCCGTCGCGAGCGCCCGCACGGAGGCCGACCGGGTGCGGCACGTCTACGCCCACCTGCTGCTCGACTCCATCGACGTGGCCTGGGCGGCGATGCGCGGACACCGCGAGGACGTGGCCAAGCACCTCGAGCACCTCGCGGGCCTGGGCGAGGTCGTCTCCATCGTGGGGTACGACGAGGCGATCGCCGGCGCGATGCTCATGCAGGTGATGTGGGAGGGCCAGATGGAGGCGGTCGCCGACGGCGTCCTCGCCCTCTCCCAGGACTCCTTCCTCCCGCTGTCGACGTCGATCGTGAGCATGCTGTGCCGGGTCGGGCGCCTCGACGAGGCCCGGGAGTACCTCGCCACGCATGCCGAGGAGGTGCAGCGCACCGTCGAGATCCAGACCTGGTTCTCCACGATGGCGCTGAGCATGGCCGCCGAGGCCGCCTGCCACCTGGGCGAGCCGGCGCTCGCGGCGACGGCGTACGAGCGCCTGGTCCACTCCAGCGGCCGACCCGCCTGCGCGGGGTCGGGCACGGTCGTGGGTCCGGTCGACATCTTCTTGGCGATGGCCGCCGAGGCGACCGGCGAGCACGCGCTCGCGGTCCGGCACGCCGACGCCGCGCTCGAGCAGTGCGAGCGCTGGGACGTCCCGCTCGCGGCGGACTGGGTCCGCCGCGAACGGGACCGCTTCGGCTTCTAGCGGCTCAGGCGTGCTGGAACGCCGCCGCCTCGCGCCGCGCGAAGCCCCCGCGGGTCAGCACCCACATCAGGCGGAACGGGCCACCCACCTCGGCGAAGACCCGGTCGAGCACGTCGCGTGGGACCTCGTGGGCGATCCACGGCACCAGCCGCAGGGCGCCGCGCAGTGACCCGCGCCGGTCGATCGCCTGCTCGATGACGGCCCAGTCCTCGGGCGTCACGACCCGCTGGATGATCGCGATCGCGTCGCCCTCCTCGTGCGCGAGGTGACGGCGCAGCGACTCCCGCGTGGCCGACATGCGCACGGCGAGGGCCGCCCGGGCGTCCTCGTCGGCCCGCTGGGCGAGCCGCCGCAGCCCGGCCGCGCACGACGCGAGCAACGGGTCGATCTCGCCGTGCTCGGCCTCCATCGCCTCCAACGTGGCGAGGTCCTCCGGCGGGGCCAACCGGCGCAGCTCGGGCCAGATCAGGTCGTCCTCGGTCGTGTGGTGCTCGTGCAGGGCCTCGGCGAAGACCTGCCACCGGTCGGCCAGCAGCCGCCAGGTGCGCCGGTCGTCGACCGGGGTGCCGCGCACCGCGGCGGCGAAGGCGTCCAGGTCACGCCGGAAGGCGTGGTGGATCAGGAACATCATCTTCATGTCGATCGGGCCCTCGGGGGC
>NZ_JANINT010000330.1 GCF_024509035.1 Nocardioides sp.
AGCTGAAGCAGCTGATCCTGCGCGAGATCGCCCAGAACGGCCTGGAGCCCGGGCACCTGCTGCCGTCGGAGACCGAGATGTGTGCCCGGTACGGCGTGTCGCGCACCGTGGTCCGCCAGGCCGTCGGGGAGCTGGTCACGGAGGGCGTCCTGCACCGGATGCGCGGCAAGGGGACGTTCGTCGCGCGGCCCAAGCTCTCCGAGCAGTTCATGGAGAGCACGGTCGGCTTCTTCGAGGACATGACCAGCCACGGGCACTCCGTGTCCAGCACGGTGCTCTCGATCGACCGGGTCGAGGTCGCGGGGCGCATCCGGGAGCTGATGGGCACGGACGCGGGCGCGCACTGCCTGGAGATCGTCCGCCAGCGAGCCGTCAACGACGAGGTCGTCGCCTTCACGAAGTCCTACGTCAACCGCGACGACCTCCAGCTGCTCGAGCACCTGCGGGCGGCGGACCTGTCGAAGGGTTCGCTCTACCGCATCCTCGAGGACTCGTTCGGGCTGCGCATCGAGAGCGGGCACCGCTCCATCGAGGCGACGACCGCCGCCGGCATGATGACCGGGCTGCTCGGCGTCGGCCCCGGCGACCCCCTTCTCTACGTCGAGTCGGTGGGTCGCGACGCCGTCGGAGGTGTCATCGAGTGCTTCCGAGCCTGGCACCGGGCGGACCGGATGCGCGTCGAGATGGACGTGGTGCGCGACAAGCGTCCGGGCGGAGCGCTGCTCGCCCAGGCCCTCGTCTGAGCACGTCCTCGCGGTCACGGCGCCGTCCCCGCGACGTTGCGACCGGTGACCTCGGCGGCCACGGCGGCCAGCTCCGCGAAGCGCGTGGTGTGCATCGGCACGTCGAAGACCTCGGCGATGACCTCGGTCCAGCCGTGCAGGAAGTACCGCCACCCGTCGGCGATCGTCAGACCGCGGTCCCACTCCTGCGCCCGAGCCTGCCTGAGGAAGTCGAGATCCCCGCGGTAGTTCATGTCCCACGCGACCGCGCCGCGCGGGAACACCGCCCCGTCGCTGATCGGCGAGCCCGGCGAGTCCTTGCCCATGCCGGTCGCGTTCAC
This sequence comes from Nocardioides sp., assembly GCF_024509035.1. Classification (GTDB taxonomy): domain Bacteria; phylum Actinomycetota; class Actinomycetes; order Propionibacteriales; family Nocardioidaceae; genus Nocardioides. Next base: position 1,064 of record NZ_JANINT010000330.1, read on the forward strand.
GATCAGGGAGCCGGGCGCGGCGGAGGCCACGACCTGGTCGGTGTCCGAGGTGCCGGCGGTGCGGCACAGCTCCACCTCGGCCCGGGGCCGCAGCCGCGAGAGAACCTCGTTGGCGAGCTCGAGCCGCTCCGGGTCGCGGTCGGTCAGCACGAACCGTCCCGGCTGGTGCTCCTCACCCAGCACGGCGACCAGGAGCGCCAGGCCCGCGCCTCCCGCTCCGAGACAGACGACGTCGCTCGCGCCGTCGCGCCACGGCTCTGGACCCAGGAGCTGGGTGTAGGCCTGCCGCGAGGTGATCGGATCCTTGGCCCAGCCCAGCATCCGCCCGTCGCGGAGCACGATGCACGAGACCTCGTGGCACAGCCGCGCGGCCTCGTCGAGCTCGTCGAACCACGCGCCGGCGGCATCGTGGACCGCGGCCTTGTGGGTGGTGACCAGGGCGCCGGCGGCCTGCGGGTCGGAGCGCACCGCGGCGACGGCGTCGCGCACGTCGGCGAGGGGGGCCTGCAACGGCAGGTCCACACCTCGCATCTCGGCATCGAGACCCAGCACCTCGGCCCACGCCGGGAAGATCGTCATGATGCTCGACTGGGTCGTGGAGACACCGACGAAGTAGAGGCGACGCACGCGGATACCTCCTTCTCTCACGTCATCTTGTTATGACGTTATGATATCCATCATGCCCGGTCAACCGTTCGTCCGCACCGTCCTCGGCGATGTCTCCCCCGACGCGCTCGGTCTCACCGTGTGCCACGAGCACCTGGTCACCGCGCCGGCCCCCCGCCTGCGCGACGGCGACGACCTGCTGCTCGACGATCCCGAGCGCGCGATCGCCGAGCTCGCGATCTTCCGCCAGGCCGGCGGCGGCGCCCTGATCGAGCTGACGGTCGCCGAGTTCGGCCGGGACGCGCCGGCGCTGCAGCGGATCTCCGAGGCCAGCGGCGTGCACGTCGTGTGCACCACCGGCCACGTGTCGGTGGACTACTGGGACGGCGTGATCGACGTTC
>NZ_JANINT010000331.1 GCF_024509035.1 Nocardioides sp.
TCTCCTCGCTGCTCGGCTGGGCCCGGTGGTCGTCGCCGAACGCGCCTTCGGCGCGCAGGCCGGCGAGGGCCTGGTCGTCGAGCGCCAGGACCTGCCGGGTGATGTAGTCGAGGTCCTCGTTGCGCAGCGGCGCTCGCCGGTACTCCGGCCTCTCGGTGCCGACGCGCACCGGCGAGGCGAGCTGCTCGACGGTGCCGAACCGGGGGTGCTCGGTGGTGACGATGAGGTCGCGTGCGTGCGTGTGCTCCTCGCGCAGGGCGGCCGGGACGTCGTTGATCGGCCCGCACGGGATCGAGGCGGCGTAGAGGTTCTCGAGCCACTCGTCGACGGTGCGCTCCAAGAAGATCGCCTCGAGCCGCGCGAGCAGCTCCTCGCTGCGCTGCTGGCGCTGCCCGAAGGAGGCGTACGGCGAGTCCTCGGCGCCCCACTCCGGGTGACCGACGACGACCGCGAGCCGTTGCCAGAACTTCTCCTTCGCGCAACCGACGACCATCCACCCGTCCTTGGCCTGGAAGGCCTGGAACGGGACCAGCGACGGGTGGGCGGAGTGCCGGGTGCGGGCGGGCTCGAAGCCGGCGTTGAGGTGCCAGGTCGCCGGATAGCTGAGCAGCGAGATCGCCGTGTCGTAGAGGCTCACGTCGCAGTCCATCCCCTTGCCGTCGCGACGCGCGGCGTGCACGCCGGCCAGCAGCGAGATGGCCGCGACGAAGCCGCCGGAGTAGTCCACCAGGGACAGCCCGGACTTGGTCGGCGGGCCGTCCGGCTCGCCGGTGAGCTCCATCCAGCCGGCGAGGCCCTGGAGCACGTAGTCGTAGCCGGGCTCCTTCTGCCGCGGCCCGGTCATGCCGAACCCGGTGAGCGAGACGCAGACGATCTTCGGGTTGAGGTGCTTGAGGTCGTCGTAGGTGATCGCCATCTTCGCAGGCACGTCGCCGCGGAGGTTGGAGTACACGACGTCGCTGACCTTGACCAGCTCCTCGAACACCGATCGGCCGGCGGGAGTGGTGAGGTCCAGCGAGAGCGACCGCTTGTTGCGGTTGAAGGTCTCGAAGAACAGGGAGTCCTCGCCCTCGCCGTACGGGGGGACGTAGCGTCCGACGTCGCCGCCCACGCGGGGATCCTCGATCTTGATCACCTCGGCGCCGAGGTCGGCCAGGTGCATGCTGCCGAAGGGGCCCGCGCCGTACTGCTCGACGGCGATGATGCGGATGTCCGACAACGGCTTCGGGGACTGGGTCATCGGGCTGCTCCGGTCAGGTCGGCGATCATGGCGAGGATTTCCTCCTGTGCGGCCCGGGTTTCGTTGGCCCCGAGGCCGTGCGTGGGTGGGCTGAGCTTCACCGAGTCGGCGAGGCCCTCGTAGGCCGCGATCCGCTCGACGACCTGGTCGCGAGGGCCGACCAGCGTCAACGCGTCGACCATCCGGTCGCTCACGACGTCGGCGAGGTAGTCCGCTCCACTGCCGGAGCGGAAGGCGTCGACGACCTGCTGCTGGTCCTCCGCGAGGCCGTGGAAGGCGAAGAAGTCGGCGTAGGTGCGCACCGTGGCGTAGAAGCCGACGAGTCCCGCCGCACGGCGGCGGGCCACGCTCAGGTCCTCGGAGATGGAGCAGCACGCCGAGACGACCACGTCGAGGTCGGCGCGGCTCTTGCCGTCGGCGCGGGCGATGCCGGCCTCGAGGTCGGGCGTGATGTGCTGGGCGAGGTACTCGGGCGAGCACAGCTCGTGGCTGATCCAGCCCTGGGCGATCTCCCCAGCGAGCCGTGTCATCAGCGGGCCCATCGCCGCGAGGTAGACCGGGACATCGGTGCGCAGCACGGGGAACGGCCGCTCGTAGCCGCGGATCCGCATCGGCTCCCAGTCGCCCTCGGCCTGGATCGGCTCCCCCGCGCGGCACGCCTCCCAGAAGAGCCGGACGTTGCGGACCGTCTCCCGCACGTGCGGGACCGGCTTGCCGAAGGTCACGTTGTGCCAGTCCTCGTTGAGCCGCTGGACTCCGGAGCCGAGACCGAGGACGAACCGGCCGCCGCTGAGCTCGTCGAGGTCGAGGGCCT
>NZ_JANINT010000332.1 GCF_024509035.1 Nocardioides sp.
GACCCGGCCGCCTCCGACGCCGGCCTGGACATGATCGAGGCCGCCCGGGTGGCGGAGTGGGACGCCGAGCTCGAGCGGCTGCTGGCCGAGGCGCGGCGCGAGCGCGCCACCGACCTCGCCGTACCCCTCCCGTCCAGCCTGTCCGCCACCGCCCTGGGCCGGCTGCGCGAGGACCCCGAGACGTTCGCCCGCGAGCTGGCGCGCCCGATGCCCCGGCCGCCGTCGTCGGCGGCCCGGTTCGGCACCCGCTTCCACGCCTGGGTGGAGGCCCGGTTCGGCCAGCAGGACCTGTTCGACTACGGCGACCTGCCGGGCCGCGGCGACGCCGGCATCGACGACGACGCCGACCTCAAGGAGCTGATCGCCACCTTCGAGGCAGGACCGTTCGCGACCCGCACGCCCCACCAGGTGGAGGCCCCGTTCGCGCTGGTCCTCGCCGGCCAGGTCGTCCGCGGCCGCATCGACGCGGTCTACACCCAGCCCGGCCCCGACGGGGACGACCATCTCGTCGTCGACTGGAAGACCAGCCGCTCGGCGAGCGCCGACCCCCTCCAGCTCGCGATCTACCGCGTGGCCTGGGCCGAGCTGCACGGGCTGCCGCTCGAGCGGGTGCGCGCCGCGTTCTACTACGTCCGCACCGGCCAGGTCGTCGAGCCCGAGGGGCTTCCCGACCGTCAGGCGCTCGAGGAGATCCTCTCGCTCTGACGGATCCAGGCCGCGACCCCGCGCGCGGCGACCCGGCCGGCCCGGTTGGCGCCGATCGTGCTCGCCGACGGGCCGTAGCCGACCAGCTGCACCCGCCGGTCGGCGACCGCGGTGGTGCCGTCGAGCTGGATGCCGCCGTACGCCGAGCGGAGTCCCAGCGCCGCGAGGTGACCGACCGCGGGGCGGAACCCGGTGGCCCAGAGGATCGCCTGCACCGGCTCGAACGAGCCGTCGGGCATCCGCACCCCGTCGGGCTCGATCGCGGTGAACATCGGGTGCCGCACGTACGCGCCGAGGCGCTCCGCCTCGCGCTCCTGCTCGCGCAGCACCGAGCCGGTCTCGCTGACGACGCTGGCGGGCGGGAGCCCGCGGCGTACTCGCTCCTCGACCAGCGCCACCGCCTCCCGACCACGGTCGGGGGTGAAGTCGTCGGTGCGCCACACCGGCTCGCGGCGGGTCACCCAGAGCGTGTCGGTGACGAGCGCGAGCTCGCCGAGGAGCTGGACGGCGGACGCGCCGCCGCCGACCACGACCACGCGCCGGCCGCGGAAGTGCTCGGCGCCGGGGTAGTCGACGGGATGCAGCTGCTCCCCGCGGAAGGTCTCCATGCCGGGGTAGTGCGGCACGAACGGCCGCGACCAGGTGCCAGTGGCGTTGACCACGGTGCGGGTGGTCCAGGTGCGCTCGCCGGCGTGGACGCTCAGGAGATCGCCGTCGCTGGCCACCCGGTCGACGCGCACCGGCCGCAGGACGGGGAGGTCGTGCTCGCGCTCGTAGCGCCCGAAGTACGCCGGGACGACCGTGTTCGCGCGGCCCGCCTCGTCGGTGGGGGAGACCGAGTCGGGCAGCGCCGCGACGCCGTGCACGTCGCGCATCGTCAGCGAGTCCCAGCGGTGCTGCCACGCGCCGCCGGGCGCGGGGTCGGCGTCGAGGACGACATGGTCGATGCCCCGGCGCTTGAGGTGGTAGGACGCGGAGAGCCCGGCCTGGCCGGCGCCGATCACCAGCGAGTCCAGCACCCGCCCGTCCCGCAGCTCCATACCGGCCCAACGCCCGCGGCGGTCCGGATAGTCCGGCGGCCCCGGCGCCTCACCAACCGCCCCGTCCGTCGCGCCGATGGCAGGAAACTCGCGCTGGTGTCGTGATCCTTCATGCGCCAAGCACGTGTTTCACCGCCTAGGCGGTGAGACTCGCCGCGGCCGATCACTCCGCGGCGGTGCCCGCCGCCAGCGCGATCTCGACCATGGCGCCGAAGGTCTGCTCGCGCTCCTGGGACGTGGTCTCCTCACCGGTGAGGATGTGGTCGCTCACGGTGCAGATCGTGAGCGC
>NZ_JANINT010000333.1:0-317 GCF_024509035.1 Nocardioides sp.
ACGGCGTCGGCAACCGCGTCGTCGACGATCCGCACCTGGTGCTGATCCAGCCGCCGGCTCATCGACGCGACCCGCCGGGCCAGCCACGGTTCGCACTCCCCGGCGGTCACGACGTCCCAGGTCCGGGGGAGCCGGTGCCGCAGGTCCAGGGCGTCGGCCAGCGCGTTGCGGGTGCTGAGCGTGTGGGTCCGCCGTGCGACCGCCAGCTCGGGCAGCGACAGCTCCTGGACCAGCGGGGTGCCGTCACCGCCGACCTCGACCAGTCGGTCCTCCCCGCGCCACGCCCGACGACCACCCGGCCCCCGCCGCGGGTCGGA
>NZ_JANINT010000333.1:422-2030 GCF_024509035.1 Nocardioides sp.
GGTGGCCCGAGCCATACTCCATCATAACCGAACACATGTTCGAACACAAGGGTTTCGCGATGCACTCCGTACCCCGCGCGGAGCTCAGCAGGGGACCTACTCGGGTGCCGGTCCTTGGGCCTTGTAGACCAGCGCCGCGGCGACGTCGATCAACTTGACGTTGGTGTCCTGCGACAGGGCCGCCAGCACCTCGAACGCCGCCTCGGGAGTGCACCTGCGCTCGGCCATGACGATGCCCTTGGCCTGGTCGATCGTGGCCCGCGAGGTCAGGGCGCGCCGCAGGTTCATGATCTCCTCGGCCATCACCTGGTAGTCGGTGGCCGACCTGGCGAACGCCCGTGCCGCGTCGGCGAACCGGCGGGCGTCGCCATCGGTGAGCGGACCTTCCTGCACGATGTCGCGGTACCCCTCCATCGCCCGACGCAGGTCTTTCTCGAGCGGGGTGATGTCCTCGACCTGGTGCAGCAGTCCCACCACGCGGCCGTCGTCGAGGACCGGGATGTTCAGCGGGCTCCAGTACCGCAGCATCCAGCGTCCGTCGACCGAGTCGAGGATGTCGTAGCGCTGCACGAGCATGTTGTGCGGGTGTCTTGAGCGGGCCACCTGCTCCAGGGAGCGGTTCAGGTTCGCCACCCCGTCCGCGCCGGAGTCGTCGGGGTTGTCGGGGAAGGCGTCGAACATGGGGACGTCGACCAGCTCGTCGGTCGACCGGGCCGTCGCCGCGAGGTAGGCGTCGTTCGCCGCCCGGATGACGAAGTCCGTGTCGAGCAGCACCGTCGGACGAGGCAGAGCCCGGAACACCGCGTCGGGGTGCAGCTCGTTCAGGTCCACCAGAAGGACTCTACGTCCAGCGTCGAGACCCGGGCCCGGGGTCGGTCCCGGGCGAGACCGCGGGCGACGAAGACGTCGGTCGGCCCCGGGGGCGTCGTGCCGGACCGCGCACGAGCGGGCCGTGCGGTCCGAACAGGTGTTTGAGAAGAACCCTTCTGGTCAGGGTTCCCGGATCACGGAAGGCACCGCGCCGGGCGGGCCGCCGACGAGCTCGGCGAACGAGCCGTCATCGGCCACTGCGATCGGCACTCCTCCGCTTCGTCCGCACGCGAGCGCCGACGCGGCCAGCCAGTCGTCACAGAACAGCCCCGTGTCGATGGCACTGTGGGGGTCGACGACCTCGACGACCGTCGAGTCTTCGGGTTCTCCGGTGGCGGGGTCGTACTGGGTGATCGTCAGCGTCGGCGCGAACCCGCGTCGCCTGTCGAACGTCTGCAGCACCACGGCCACCGATGCGTCCGAGGCAACCAGGCTGACGGCACGATCCTCCGCGACCTTCACACTCCAGGCCCGGCGCCAGTCCTTCGACGACCACCTCACGAGGCGCACCTGCACTCCCTGCTGAGCGAGAGCGATGATGTCGCCATCGGGCAGGAGACGGGCAGCCAGATGGCCGGATTCCCACGCCGGCCGCGGAGGTGCCACCGTCAACCGGGTCAGGTCCTCGAGGTCGATCTGCACCAGCGCCTCAGCGGCACGCTCCGGCTGCCCCTCGTCGTACCGCTCCTCCACGAGGGCCACGGGACTGCCGTTGACCAGACCGGCGTCGAGCAGTCG
>NZ_JANINT010000334.1 GCF_024509035.1 Nocardioides sp.
GCCGGTCGGGATCGCCGAAGCCACCCACCGGCACCGGGAAGGCGCGGATGTTGCGCGCCTCGGAGGGCGTGGCGAGCTGCTTCTCCAGGAGCGGCGTCAGCACCGCGCCCGGAGCGAGGGCGTTGAGGCGGATGCCGGCGCCGGCCCACTCCGGCAGCACCGCTGTGCGGCGCACCCACCTGCTGACCGCGATCTTCGACGCCGCGTACGCCCACGCGGCCCGCATCGCGGGGATCCGGCCGACCCGGCGCAACGCGTCCTCGGCGTCACCCTCGAGCAGTGCCCGCACCGCGCGGCGGGGGACCAGCGGAGTGGTGGTCGTCGAGTTGCTCGAGAACACGACGACCTTCGCGTCCCCGGTCGCCGCCAGTGCCGGCCGCCACGCCTCGAGGAGCTCGGTCACCCCGAAGAAGTTCACCTGCACGATCAGCGGCGGCACGTGCTCGCCGGGGGCGGGGCCCACGCCGGCTGCCAGGACCGCTCCGTCGAGCCGGCCGCCGCAGGCTTCGAGCACCGCGGTGGCCGCGCGTCGGCGTCCGGCGCTGGTGGAGAGGTCCGCCGTCACGGTCGCCGCCTGGATGTCCACGTCGATGACCCGGTGCCCGGCGGCACGCAGCTGTCGGGCCACTGCTGCGCCCATGCCGGAGGCGGCGCCGGTGACGGCGTAGGTCTTCACGGCGCTCACCGCGGAGCCATCCGCAGGGCGCCGTCCATCCGGACGACCTCGCCGTTCACGTAGTCGTGCTCGATGAGGAAGAGCGCCAGCTGTGCATACTCGTCGGGCCGGCCCAGCCGCGGTGGGAACGGGACACCGGCGGCCAGCCCCGCCCGGAAGTCCTCCGAGACGGTGGCCAGCATCGGCGTCTCCACGATGCCCGGGGCGATCGTGTTGACCCGGATGCCCACCTGGGCGAGGTCACGAGCGGCGGGCAGGCCGAGTCCGACGACGCCGCCCTTCGAGGCTGCGTACGCCGCCTGGCCGATCTGGCCGTCGAAGGCGGCGATCGAGGCGGTGTTCACGATGACCCCGCGTTGGCCGTCGGCCAGCTCCGACGCGGTGGCGATGCGCTCCGCGGCCAGGGCCATGACGGTGAAGGTGCCCACCAGGTTGACCTGGACGACCTTCGCGAACAGCGCCGGGTCGTGGGTGCCTCGGCGCGAGAGGATGCGGGCGGACGGGGCGATCCCGGCGCAGTTGACGACGATCCGCAGCGGACGGGCCTCGTCCACCGCGTGGTCGAGTGCGGCCCCGACCTGGCCCGCGTCCGTGACGTCGCAGCCCAGGAGCTGCACCCCCGGGACCTCGTCCGCGGACTCGAGCGCGCTCGGCAGGTCGAGCCCGATGACCCGAGCTCCGCGGCCGGCGAGCGCGCGTGCTGTCGCCGCCCCCAGACCTGAGGCGGCTCCGGTGACCACAGCGGTGGCGTCGGTGATCTGCATGAGGGTTCCTTCGGGTCGGCGACGGGCTCTCGCCCTACGCCTCACCGTGTCGTCGGTGCCGGCGCCTGGCCGCCGGCGCTCCCGGCCACTGGGAGCCACGTTTCGTGTGGTGGGCCTCACAGCAACCATGCGGCTGCCATTCAGAGGTACCTGACCTCTCGGGGACTAGGAGCAGAGATGAGACTCAACAAGGGCTTCAGGGCCGGCGTCATCGCCATCAGCCTGGCCGCCGTCGTGACTGGATGCGGCACCTCGCGCAGTGACGACCCCACGAGCAGCGGCGACGGTGCCAGCACTGCTCCTGCCGAGGCTGTGAGCTTCGGCGACCTGGAGTCCCCGTGTGGCGACGGCGACGCCACGGGAGCCACCGACCAGGGCGTCACCGACGACTCGATCGCCATCGGGTACGGCGACGATCGCGGCTTCGCCTCGGCTCCGGGCCTCTCCCAGGAGGTGGGCGATGCCGTGGACGCGATGGTCAAGTGGTGCAACGAGCAGGGCGGGATCAACGGCCGTGAGCTGGTCGGCACCCGCTACGACGCCGCGATCAGCAACATGGTCCCGGTCATGAAGGAGGCCTGCGGGAAGGAGTTCATGCTCGTGGGCGACGGGTTCGCGAACGACTTCGCGGGCGACCCCATCCGCGTCAAGTGCAAGCTGCCGCACGTGCCCGCCTTCACCGTCGGCCCGAACGCCGGCATGGGCGAGCTGAAGATCGAGCCGATGCCCTACCCGGCGGATCGCTACAACGCGGGTGGCCTGAAGGCGGCCATGGAGCTCGTTCCCGAGCTCGGTGAGTCGATCACGACGATCGGCACCGACGCTCCCGCGACCCAGGTCTCGAACTACAAGGTCAGCGCCGCGCTGGCGACCCTGGGCAACCCGCCCAAGGACTGCGGCGTCATGCTGCACATGGCCGGGGAGTCCAGCTACGCGCCGCTGGCCCAGAAGCTCAAGGGCTGTGACGCGAAGTCGTTCTTCAACTCCTACACGCCGTCGCCGCAGATCTTCGGGCTCCTCGAGGCGAACCAGCAGGCCGGTGTCGACCTGCCCCAGCTCGCCGAGTCGCAGTGGTACGGCGCGGCCGGAGCGGCGTGGAACGCTCAGACGAAGGCGGCCGACGGCCTGCTGACGACGCTCATGGTGCAGCCCCTGGAGAACGCGGACGTCAACGAGGCAGTCGCGCAGTACAAGGAGATCGTCGAGGGCAACGGCGGCAAGACCGGCATGACCGGTGAGTTCGCCACCTCCGCCTTCCTGCTCTGGGCGACCGCGGCCAAGGAGTGCGGCTCGGAGCTGACGCGAGACTGCGTCATGGAGAAGCTGGCGGGTGTCACCGAGTGGACCGCAGGCGGCCTCCAGGCGCCGACCAACCCCGGCGAGAACCTGCCCAGCGAGTGCGTCATGCTCGTCGAGCTGAACGGTGGGACCTGGAAGCAGGTGTTCCCCGAGACGCAGGGTGAGTTCTCCTGCGACCCCGCCAACGTCATCGACATGGACCCCGCCATCTCCGGGATCACCCTGACCGAGGACCGCAAGTTCAAGTCGTTCCTCCAGCAGCAGTAGTCACCCTCGGGCAGCCCGGGAGGATCACCTCCCGGGCTGCCTGGCTGACCTCGGAAGGGTCCGCATGGACACGTTCCTCACCTACACCGCCCTCGGGCTGGTGGTGGGCGCCATCTACGCCATCGCCGCGTCCGGCTTGGTGCTGACCTACACGACGTCCGGGATCTTCAACTTCGCCCACGGCGCCCAGGCGATGATCGGGGCGTTCACCTTCTACCAGGCGCGCGTCGTCTGGGAGCTGCCGACCTGGCTGGCCCTGGTGGTCGTCCTGGGTGTGCTCGGCCCCGGCATGGGGTGGTTGCTGCACACCCTGATCATGCGGCGACTGCGGGACACCGAGATCGTGACCCGAGTGGTCGTGACCGTGGCGGTCCTCCTCGGGCTGGTCTCGCTGTCGCAGTGGGTGTGGAACCCCCAGGAGGGCCGGGTCCCCCCGATGCTTTTCGGGGCCGACAGCACGGTGGATCTGCTCGGCGTCACCCTGCGCTACCACCAGGTGCTCTGCGTGGTGATCGCCGCGGCGATCGCCGTGGCCTTGTGGTGGCTGTTCAACAGGACCCGCATCGGCGTGCTGATGCGGGCGGCGGTCGACGACCCCGAGCTCCTCAAGCTCTCCGGTCACGACCCCGATCGGATCTCAGCCTCGGCCTGGATGATCGGCTCCACCCTGGCGGTGCTCGCCGGGGTGCTGGTCACGCCGGTGATGGGCGGCACGCTGGAGGCGAACGCGCTGACCCTGCTGGTCGTCGACGCCTTCGCCGCGGCGCTCTTCGGTCGCCTCCGCAGCATCCCTCTCACGTTCGTGGGCGCCGTGGTGCTCGGCCTCGGCTCCACCTACCTGGTGGGCTACGCGCCCGCCGAATGGACGTGGGTCGGGAACTTCCAGAGGGCCCTGCCGATGGTGGTGCTCTTCGTCGTCCTGCTCCTCCTTCCTCACGAGCGGCTGAGAGGCACGGCGACCCGCTCGCGCGAGCGGTACCAGACCCCGCCTCTGCCTCGGGCCGCGCTCTGGGCGGTGGCGTGCGTCATCGGGCTGGTCGCCTTCGGCGGCCTGATCTCGGAGGCGCGCGTGGGCACGCTGCTCGTCGGTCTCTCGTTCGCGGTGATCGCCCTGTCGGTCGTGCTTCTCACGGGGTACGCCGGTGAGCTCAACCTCGCCCCGCTCGGCTTCGCCGCGGTGGCGACCCTGGTCGCCTACCACGTGGGCAGCGACGCCACGGCCGCCGATCCCCGGCTCTCTCTGACCGGCCTCGTCGCCGGGGTCGCCGTGGCGGCGATCACCGGGGCGCTGGTCGCCCTGCCCGCCCTGCGACTGCGCGGGCTCTACCTCGCCCTGGCCACCCTGGCGTTCAGCGGCATCGTCTCGGCGATGCTGCTGCGCGACACCACGCCGCGCACCCTGTTCGGGCACACCTTCGTGATCTTCCCGAACGGCAACATCTTGATGCCGCCGCTCGAGGTCGGCCCGCTCGACCTGGCCGACGCCACGACGTTCCTGTGGGTCCTCAGCACCCTGTTCGCGACGCTGGGGCTGGGCGTGGTCGCGCTGCGCAACAGCAGCTACGGTCGTCGGCTGGCCGCGATGAAGGACAGCCCCGCCGCCGCGGCGATGCTCGGCCAGCGCCTGATGGTGCTGAAGCTCGGCGTCTTCGCGCTGTCGACCGGCATCGCGGGCCTGGGTGGGATCTTCATGTCGATGGCCGTCGTCTCGGTCTCCGCCGAGACGTTCGGGTTCACCGTCAGCCTGTCCCTGGTCATGCTCACCGTCGTCTGCGGCATCGGCTACGTCTCCGGTGCGCTCGTGGCTGGCCTGATCGCAGGAGCCGGCATCACCTCGCTCCAGCTGGTCCTCGGGGACATCGCGCTCACCCACCCCGAGTACCGCGACACCTTCGACATCGTCCACCACCTGCTCCTCGTCGCGACCGCGCTCGTCGGCATCGGCGTCGCCAACGGCCCGAGCGGCTTCCTGCACGACGTGTTCGAGCGGCAGCGGGGGCTCGCGCGGGTGCCCTTCGTGCGCTGGGGCGGAGCCGCCGTCCAGGTCGCGCTCCTGCTCGCGGCCTACGCGGGCCTCCTCGGCCCGGCCCTGCTCCTGTTCGTCAGCGTCGTCCTCTGGTCGCTCCTGCCGGCGGTGGCCACCGCCTGGGCACCCGACCGCGCCCGGCCGCTGCCCCTCGAGCTCGAGGGCATCACGACCCCGAACACCCTCGCCCTGCGGCAGCGGATCGACCGCGAGCTGCGCATCGAGACGGAGGCCGGCCATGCCCGTGCTTGAGACCCACGGCGTCACGGTGACGTTCGGCGGCAACGTCGCGCTCGACGACGTCAGCATCGCCGTGAGGCCGGGGGAGGTCACGGGCCTCATCGGACCCAACGGGGCGGGGAAGACGACGCTCTTCAACGTGATCACCGGCATGCAGCCGGTGACCTCGGGAGGCGTCCGGTTCCAGGACCGCGACGTCACCCGCTGGAGTCCGGGGCGGCGTGGTCGCGCGGGCATGGCGCGGACCTTCCAGCGCCTGGAGCTCTTCTTGTCCCTCAGCGTCCGCGACAACGTCCGGGTCGCCGGCGACATCGTGCGGTCCAACACCCGACGCCGCTTCGACGTCGCGGCCCGCACCGAGCAGGTCCTGGCGCGCACCGGCCTGCTCGACGTGGCCGACCTCGACGTCTCTGCGCTGCCGACGGGCCGAGCGCGCGTGGTCGAGGTGGCGCGGGCGCTGATGACCGAGCCGGTCCTGCTGCTCCTCGACGAGCCCGCCTCCGGGCAGACCGAGAGCGAGAGCGAGACCTTCGCCGAGCTGCTGCTGGAGATCGCCGGTGCCGGCACCGCGGTGTGCCTGGTCGAGCACGACCTGCCGCTGGTGATGCAGACCTGCACCACCATCCACGTCCTCGACCACGGCCGCCTGATCGCCAGCGGGACCCCTGCGGAGGTGCAGGCCTCGCCCGCGGTGATCGAGGCCTACATCGGGCAGGAGGCCACGGCATGACTGGGCATCCGCCAGCGCTCGAGCTCGTCGGCGCGCATGCGGCGTACGGCGACATCGAGGTGCTGCACGGCGTCGACCTGCGGGTCCCGGCCGGTGCGGTCGTGGCTCTCCTGGGACCCAACGGCGCCGGCAAGTCGACCACCATGAAGGTCCTCAACGGTCAGGTGCCGTTGACCGCCGGCCGCCTCCGGCTCGCCGGTCGCGACGTCACCGGCATCTCGGCCGTGGCGGCAGCGGACCTCGGGGTGTGCACGATCCCCGAGGGGCGGGGGGTCTTCGCCAACCTGACCGTCCGGGAGAACCTCCTGGTCTCTGCCGGGCGGCGAGCGACGCTGACCCAGATGGAGGAAGCGGCCTACGCCCGCTTCCCGCGGCTGGGGGATCGGCGCAACCAGCTGGCCGGCTCCATGTCCGGGGGGGAGCAGCAGATGCTCGCGCTGTCCCGCGCGCTCGGCACCCATCCGTCCGTGCTGCTCCTCGACGAGCTGTCGATGGGCCTGGCGCCCATGGTCGTCACCGAGATGTACGCCGTCGTCGCCGGCCTCGCGGCCGAGGGGATCACCGTGCTGCTCGCGGAGCAGTTCGCCCGCATCGTGCTGCCGTTCGCCGACACGGCCGTGCTCATGGTCAACGGTCGGGTGGTGCGCACCGGTGCACCGGCCGACCTCGAAGAAGCACTCTCCACCACCTACCTGGGAGGCTGACATGCCCACCGAGACCCCCACCACTCCGTCCGCGGATCAGGAGACCCTCGCACGCCGTGCGGAGTTCGAGGAGGCTGTCGCCGGCCACCGCCGCAAGGGAGGAGCCGCCTCCGGCGACCGCCCCCTGCTCGTCGTCGGTGGCCTGCTGATGGTCGGCGGCCTGATCGGCAGCTTCGTCCAGTACAACGTCACCCTGGCGCAGGACGACCCGCGCGACATCGCCTCGACCCAGGTGCTGGCCATCGCCCTCCTCGTGCTGGCCGTCGTGGGAGCCGCCCTGTTCGTCGCTGGGTCGTTGGGCCGGCTGCTGCGCCTCTGGCTGCTGCGCCAGCTGCTGGAGAACCGCGAGCGTGACGAGCGGCTGATGGCTCGCCTCGACGCTGCTTCCAGCCACTGGGAGCGCGACTGACGGTTCGCCCTGCGCTTCCTAGGTTCGGCACTGATCGACACCTCGCCGAACCAGGAGCCTCGATGACCACCGATGTGGCCGCTGCGCCCGAATGCCGGACCTTCGCCGACCTGGTGCGGCTGCGCCAGGGCGATGCCGAGCCCGGGCTGCGTTTCGAGGACGCCGCCTGGACCTGGGGCGAGGTGGTCCAGGAGGGGGCCGACCGGGCGGCCTACCTCGCGACGCTGCGGCAGCCGGCCGGCCGGCAGCTGCATGTCGGGGTGCTGCTCGACAACGTCCCGGACTTCGTCTTCTGGGCCGCGGCGGCGGGCCTGTCGGGCGCCGTCCTGGTCGGCATCAACTCCAGCCGCAGCGCCGCCGAGCTGGCCGTCGACATCCGGCATGCCGACGTGGACCTGATCATCACCGAGTCACGCTGGCGCCACCTCGTGGACGGTCAGCCCCACGGCGTCGCCCCCGAGCGGGTCCACGACGTCGATGGCCCGGAGTACGCCGCCCTGCTGTCGGGGTTCAGGGGTGCTGGCCTGCCGGACACCCGCCCGGAGCCGGACGACATCTACGCGCTGATGTACAGCTCGGGGTCCACGGGAGCGCCGAAGGCCGTCGTCCTGGGACAGGGCCGCCTGGCCCGGGTGGCTCCGGTGCTCGCCGGACGGGTCGAGCTGCGCCGCGACTCGGTGACCTACCTGTGCATGCCGCTCTTCCACGGCAACTCGCTGATGATGAACCTGGTCGCCGCGATGTTCGTCGGCGCCGAGGTCGCGATGGTCCGCCGGTTCTCGGCCTCCCGGTTCGCCGACGACGTGGTCCGGTTCGGCGCGACGTACGTCAACTACGTCGGTCGAGCCCTGTCCTACGTCCTCGCGCAACCGGAACGCCCCGAGGACGCAGAGTCCCGGCTGGAGCTCGCGTTCGGAACGGAGGCCTCCGAGGCCGACGTGCAGCGGTTCCAAGACCGCTTCGGCTGCCGGGTGATCGAGGGCTACGGGCTCTCGGAGGGCGTCTTCCGCATCAACCGCACGCCCGAGACCCCTCTCGGCTCGCTCGGTCTGCCCGCGGGCGGTGCCGACGTCCGCGTCCTGTCCGAGCGGGACGGTACGGAGTGCCCGCGCGCGGTCTTCGACGAGACGGGGCGGCTGACCAATCCCGAGGCAGTCGGCCAGATCGTCGCCGTCGGCCTGGCGCACACCTTCGAGGGCTACTACAAGAACGACGCCGCCTATGCGGACCGGGTGCGAGGCGAGGACTTCTGGTCCGGCGACCTGGCCTACCGCGACGCGGACGGCTACTTCTACTTCGCCGGGCGGTCCTCGGACTGGATCCGTGTCGACTCCGAGAACTTCGCGGCCGCCCAGGTCGAGCGGGTGCTGCAGCGCCACCCCGCGGTCGCCGCCGCACCCGTCTTCGCGGTCCCGGACCCCAGGACCGGCGACCGCGTCATGGCGTGCGTGGAGCTGCAGCCGGGTGAGGCACTGGACCCGAACGACCTCGGCGAGTTCCTCGCGACCCAGCCGGACATGGGCGCGAAGTGGTGGCCCGCGTTCGTCCGGATCGTGACGGCGCTGCCACTCACCGGGAGCGGCAAGGTCGACAAGGCACCGCTGCGCCAGGCTGCCTGGCGCACCGCCGACCCGGTCTTCGCCCGGGTCGGCAGGACCCCGGAGTACCGCCGCTTCGCCGACGCGGATCGCGTCGCCCTGGAGAGCGAGTTCGTCGAGCACGGCAGGGCGGCTCACCTCCCCGCGCCCGCAGACCGTCGATGAGCAGCCACCGAGCAGACCTGGAGAGATGATGAGCGACGAGACCGAGGTCGTCACCTACGAGACCCGCGGGCCGGTGGCCGTGGTGATGCTGAACCGGCCGCAGTACAGCAACGCGCAGAACTCGAAGGTGACCTACGCGCTCGACGCGGCGTTCTCCCGTGCGGTCGACGACGACTCCATCAAGGTGATCGTCCTCGGCGGCCACGGCAAGCACTTCTGCGGCGGGCACGACATCGGGACGCCCGGCCGTGACATCCACGAGTCCTTCGACCGCTTGGCCGTCATCTGGTACGACCACGTCGGCAAGCAGGGGGTGGACTCGCGCTTCGCCCGCGAGTCCGAGGTCTACCTGGGGATGTGCCGACGGTGGCGCGAGATGCCCAAGCCGATGATCGCCATGGTGCAAGGTGCCTGCGTCGCCGGCGGCCTCATGCTCGCCTGGTCGGCCGACTTCATCATGGCCTCCGACGACGCGTTCTTCTCCGATCCCGTCGTTCGGATGGGCATCCCGGGCGTCGAGTACTTCGCCCACCCGTTCGTGATGAACCCGCGAGCGGCCAAGGAGTTCCTCTACACCGGTGGCCGCTTCGACGCGCAGCGGGCCAAGGAGCTCGGCATGGTCAACCACGTGGTGCCGCGCGCCGAGCTCGAGGACGCCGTGATGGCGATGGCCGAGCGGATCGCCGAGATGCCGCGCCTCGGGTTGACCCTCACCAAGAAGGCCGTGAACCAGTGCGAGGACCTGATGGGTGCGCGGGCGGGGATGGACTCCGTCTTCGGGCTGCACCACGCGGCGCACGCCCACAACGCCGAGGTCGGGGCCGACTCGCTCGCCGGGCTGGACGCCCGGGCGATGGCCCGCGCCAACAAGGCTGCGGACGGTGAGGCATGACGCTCGAGCTGAGCGCCGAGGAGGAGGCGTTCCGGGACGAGGCGCGGACCTGGCTCCGGGCGAACTCGCCGGGACGCCTGCCCTCGATGGACTCCGCAGAGGGGGCCGTCGCCCACCGAGCCTGGGAGGCGAGCCTCGCCGCTGCCGGCTGGTCGGTGGTGTCGTGGCCCGTCGAGTACGGCGGGCGAGGGGCCAGCCTGACCGAGTGGGTCCTCTTCGAGGAGGAGTACTACCTCGCCGGCTGCCCGACCCGGATCGCCCAGAACGGCATCTCGCTGCTGGCCCCGATCATCCTCGAGCACGGCACTCCCGAGCAGCGGCAGGCCTACCTGTCCTCGATGGCCGACGGCTCCGTCGTCTGGGCGCAGGCGTGGTCGGAGCCCGAGGCGGGCAGCGATCTCGCAGGCATCCGTGCCCGTGCCGAGCGCGACGAGGACCGGGGCGGCTGGGTCCTCAACGGACAGAAGACCTGGAGCTCGCGCGCGGCGTTCGCCGACCGAGGCTTCGGGCTCTTCCGCAGCGACCCCGACGCTCAGCGCCACGCCGGACTCACCTACTTCCTCTTCCCTCTCGACGCCGACGGCATCGTCGTCCGTCCGATCGAGCAGCTCGACGGCGACGCCGGGTTCGCCGAGATCTTCTTCTCCGACGTCTTCGTCCCGGACTCCGACGTGCTCGGCGGTGTGGGCGACGGCTGGCGGGTCGCGATGAGCACCGCCGGCAACGAGCGCGGTCTCTCCCTGCGCTCGCCCGGCCGGTTCTGCGCCGCGGCCGACCGGCTGGTCGATCTGTGGCGTGAGCGCGGCGAGGCCGTGGCGAGCGTCCGCGACGCCGTCGTCGACGCCTGGATCAGGGCCGAGGCCTACCGCCTCTACACCTGGCAGACGGTCACCCACGTGCAGGCCGGCGGCAGCGTCGGAGCCGAGGGCAGCCTCAACAAGATCTTCTGGTCCGAGCTCGACGTCGACCTGCACGAGACGGCGCTCGAGCTCCTCGGCGCCGACCAGGAGCTCCGAGGACCCGGCGCCCCGGCGGAGGGGTCCTGGGTCGACGACCATCTGTTCGCCCTCGCAGGTCCGATCTACGCCGGCACCAACCAGATCCAGCGCAACATCGTCGCCGAGCGCGTCCTCGGACTGCCGCGTGGCGACAGCGGGAGGGCCCGATGAGGTTCGGCACCACCGAGGAGCAGCGGGACTTCGCCGCCGCGCTGCACGACCTGCTGCAGCGGGTCGACGTCCCCACTGTCGCCCGGGCCTGGGCGTCCGACGACACCGGCCCCGGCGAGAAGCTCTGGGGCTCGCTCGCCGAGCTGGGCCTGCCGGCCCTCCTGGTGGACGAGGAGCACGGCGGGATCGGTGCCGGCGCCGTCGACCTCGTGGTGGCGTTCGGCGTCCTCGGCCGGCACGCCGTGCCGGGGCCGTGGGTGGAGTCGGCGGCGTTCGCGCCCGTCCTGTTGCGCGGCGTCGACGGCGCAGGCGACCTGCTCAGCTCCCTCTCCGAGGGCCGCCTCCGCGTCGCCGCTGCCGTCGAGGAGCTCGCGCCGCGCGCCGGTGACGTTCGCGGCGCCGACCTCGCCCTGCTGGTCCGCGGCACCGAAGTGCACCGGGCGACCGTCGGTGCCCACTACACGTCGGTCGACGCCACCCGGACACCCGCCGACCTCGTCCCGGCGGCCGCGCTGGGCGATGCCGGTCCGGAGGTCGCCCGGGCTGTGGACCACGCGGCGCTGGCCACCGCGGCCCAGGTGCTGGGCGCGGGGCAGCGGATGCTCGCGGACGCGGTCGGCTACGTGTGCGTCCGCACCCAGTTCGGTCGCCCGGTCGGAGAGTTCCAAGCCGTCAAGCACCTGCTGGCCGACGTGAAGGTCGCCCTGGAGTTCGCCGCCCCGCTCGTGCACGGTGCCGCCCTCGCCCTCGACGCCGGTGCGGCCGACGCGACCCGCGCCGTCTCCGCGGCGAAGGTCGCGGCGACCGACGCCGCCTGGCTGTCAGCGCGCACGGCCCTCCAGGTCCACGGGGCGGTCGGCTACACCCTCGAGCACGACCTGAGCCTGTGGTTCACCAAGGTCCGGGCGCTCTCGTCGGCGTGGGGCACCCAGGACTTCCACCGGCGCCGCGTCCTGGACGCGCTGCTGAGTGCGGCGAGCGCCCGATGAGGTTCGCCCTGGACGAGGACCAGCAGGAGCTGGCGCGCACCGTCCGCCAGGTCCTCGACCGGCGAGGAGAGATCGCGCCGCCGGGCCCGACCGAGCCGTACCTGCACGACGGCGGACTGTGGACCCAGCTGTGCGAGCAGGTCGGCGTGTGCGCCCTGGCGGTCCCCGAGGAGTACGACGGCGTCGGCACCTCGAGCTTCGAGACCCACGTCGTGCTCGAGGTCCTGGGCGGGCCACTCACCCCGAGCCCTCTGCTGTCGACCGGGGTGCTCACCGTGCAGGGGCTCCTCGCGGCGGTCGCACATCCCGGCAGCGCGGGGGAGGCAGCGAGCGACGCCGCCGCCCGCATCCTGCCGGCGGTGGCCGCGGGCACCGCGTCGGGAACGGTCGTGTGGGCGGGGCTGAGCAACGCCGGCACCGACGAGGCCGGCGCCCTCACCGCGACGCGGGCCGAGGAGTGGACCCTGACCGGTCGCGTCGACCTGGTCCTCGGCTCGCACACCGACGTCCTGCTGGCGGTGGCCGCGACCCCCGAGGGCCCGGCTCTCTTCGAGGTCACCGGGGAGGTCGCGTGGCAGCCGACGACCGCGCTCGACCAGTCCGTCGAGGTCGCGGCCGTCGAGCTCCACGCCACGACGGCCACGCTGCTGAGCGACGACCCGCGCGCCGTACGACGGCTGCGGATGCACGCCACGACGGCAGTGACCGCGCTCCAGGTCGGGGGAGCCCGGGCGGCGCTCGGTCGCACCGTCGACTTCCTCCGCCAGCGAGAGCAGTTCGGACGTCCGCTAGGGTCCTTCCAGGCTCTCAAGCACCGGGTGGCCGACCTGCTCGTGCTGGTGGAGGCGGGCCGCTCCGCGAGCTGGTCGGCCGCATGGGCGGTGGCGCGTGAGGCCGCGGACGCCGAGCGTCAGACCGCGGTGGCCAAGGCGTGGTGCTCCGAGGCGTTCACCGCGGTGGCCGGGGAGATGATCCAGCTGCACGGCGGCATCGCGATCACCTGGGAGCACGAGGCCCACCGCTACTTCAAGCGCGCCCACCTCACGGGCCAGCTGCTCGGCACGGCGCGGGAGCACCGCCGGACCCTCCTGGACAGGAGGTCGGCATGATCCACCACGTCGGGATCACGGTGCGCGACATGACCCGGTCGCTGGAGTTCTACGCCGACCTCCTGCGGGGCACGGTCGACGGCCCCTACGAGCGACGCGGGCCCCGCATCGACGAGGTCACGGGCTATCCGGGCATCGTCGTCCGCCAGGCGTTCGTGACGCCGCCCGACGGCACCGCGGTCGTCGAGCTGCTCCAGTACGACGGCGGCTCGGGCGTCGTGATCGACCCCGACAACGGGCACGCCGGTGCCGCGCACGTCGCGCTCACCGTGGCCGACCTCGACGCGCTGCTCGCGCGGCTCGCGGCCCGCGGCGTCGGCGCGCTCTCGGCCCCGATCACCCTCTCGGCCCCGCTGGCCGGCTACCGCGCCGTCTACGTCCTGGACCCCGACCGGGTGCGCGTCGAGCTGCTCGAGCCGCCGACCGCTGCACCTGCGTCCGCCTGACCCAACGAAGAGAAGGAGGAGGCGTGGCCGACAAGACCATGCCGCTCGAGGAGCTCACGACGCACCTCGAGTCCGGAATGACCATCGGCGTCGGGGGCTGGGGCTCGCGACGCAAGCCCATGGCCCTGATCCGCGAGATCCTGCGCAGCGATCTGCGGGACCTGACCGTCGTCAGCTACGGCGGCCCCGAGGTGGGGCTGCTGTGCGCGGCCGGCAAGGTGCGCAAGGCGGTGTACGGCTTCGTCTCCCTCGACAGCATCGCCCTCGACCCGCACTTCCGAGCCGCTCGCGAGAACGGGCGCATCGAGGTCGAGGAGTACGACGAGGGCATGTTCCTCGCCGGCCTGCGCGCCGGCGCCGCCCGGCTCTCGTTCACGCCGACCCGGGCCGGCCTGGAGAGCAGCGTGCTGGAGATGAACCCGCACCTGAGGCTGGTCGAATCGCCCTACGACGACGAGGTCTACGTGGCGATGCCGGGGCTGCGCATGGATGTCTCGCTGATCCACCTCAACCGCGCCGACGCCGCCGGCAACGGCCAGTACCTCGGCCCGGACCCGTACTTCGACGACCTGCTCGCCCAGGCGGCCGACAAGACGATCCTCAGCGTCGAGAAGGTCGTCCCGACCGCCGAGCTCACCGCGACGGCGCCGGTCCAGTCGTTGCTCGTCAGCCGGCTCTTCGTCGACGGCGTCATCGAGACGCCCCACGGCGCTCACTTCACCTCCTGCGCGCCCGACTACGGCCGCGACGAGGCGTTCCAGCGTGCGTACGCCGCGTCCGGAAAGGACGCGGACGCCTGGCAGGCGTTCCAGCAGCGGTTCCTCTCCGGATCCGAGACCGACTACCAGGCCGCCGTCGCGGCCTTCGCCGAGGAGGCCACCCGATGAGCGTCACCCGCGCCGAGATCTGCGCCGTCGCCTGCTCTGATGCCTGGCGGGACACGGGGGAGAAGCTCGCCCACGGCGTCGGGACGATCCCGGCGATCGGCGTGCGGCTGGCGAGGCTGACCCACAATCCCGACCTCGTCGTCGGCGACGGCGAGGCGTTCCTCATGTCCGACGTGCCCCCGTTGGGCGGCAGTGCAGCAGCGGGCGGTCAGGTCGAGGGCTGGCTGCCGTACCGGCGGGTTTTCGACGTGGTGAACTCCGGGCGCCGCCAGTCGATGATGGGCGGGTCGCAGATCGACCAGTGGGGCAACCAGAACATCTCGGCCATCGGCGACTGGAGGCAGCCGAAGCGGCAGCTGATCGGCGTGCGTGGCGCTCCGGGCAACACGGTCAACCACCGGGTGGACTACTGGGTCTCCCGGCACGACAGCCGGGTCTTCGTCGAGGCCGTCGACATCGTCTCGGGGGTCGGCAACGACCGCGCCCGCGCGCACACCTCGACGGCGCTGCGCTTCCACGAGCTGGGTCTGGTCATCACCAACCTCGCGGTCCTCGACTACGGCGACGACGGCCGGCTGAAGGTGCGCTCGTTCCACCCCGGCGTGACCCCCGAGCAGGTGCAGGCAGCGACCGGGTTCGACATCGACGTGTCGACGACGGAGGTCACCCGGGAGCCGACGGCGGAGGAGCTGGAGCTGATCCGCATGGTGATCGATCCGCACAGCCTCCGCGACCGAGAGGTCCAGGACTGAGGATGGCCGCCACCGTCGTCGAGCTGCTGCGCAAGGGCGCGGCCACCCATGGTGACCACCCCGCGGTCGTCGACGGTCCGACGACGATCGGCTTCCGCGAGCTGGAGCGGGTCGCGCACCGCGTCGGGAGGGCGCTCCTCGCGCGGGGCGTCGCCCCTGGCGACCGGGTGGCCCTGTGGAGCCCCAACCGGTGGGAGTACGTCGCGGCGCTCCTGGGCGCCCAGTGCATCGGCGCCTCGGTCGTCCCGCTCAACACCCGCTACAAGGGGCACGAGGCGCACCAGGTGCTGGCCCGCTCGCGGGCCAGCACGTTGGTGGTCGCGCGCGGCTTCCTCGGGCTCGACCACCTGGCGATGCTGGTGGCGGCGGGCGCGGAGCTCGACCCCGCCAGCGACGCGAGCTGGCCCGGGCTTCCCCACCTCGCCCTGGTCGTCGACCTCAATGCGTCCTCGGGCGACGACGACCGCCGGGTGCTGGGGTGGGAGGAGCTCCTCGCCGGGGCCGACGCCTGCGACGAGACGGTGTTCGGTGCCGCCCTCGACGCGGTCGGCGCCGACACGGTCGCCGACATCATGTTCACCTCGGGCACCACGGGCCTGCCGAAGGGCGTGATGAGCAGCCACGCCCAGACCGTCGGCGCAGCGACCACGTGGGCCGACGGCGCGCGGTTGATGCCGTCGGACCGCTACGCCGTCGTCAACCCCTTCTTCCACTCGTTCGGCTACAAGGCCGGGATCCTGGCGTCGCTGAGCGCGGGCGCCACGGTCCTCCCGGTCGACGTCTTCGACGCGGTCTCGCTGATGGAGCTGGTGGAGAGCCGGCGCGTGACCGTGCTGCCCGGACCGCCCACGCTCTTCCTCGGGCTGCTGGACCACCCTCGTCGTCCGGACTTCGACCTGTCGTCGCTGCGCTTCGCGACGTGCGGAGCCACGGCGGTGGCCGAGCGTCTCTTCGAGGACATGGTGCACGTGCTCGGGTTCGACGAGGTCAAGCAGGCCTACGGGCTGACCGAGTGCGTCGTGGTGACGATGTCGCGCCACGGTGAGCCGCTCGAGCACGTCCGCGGCACGACCGGACCGCCCGTGCCCGGTCTCGAGGTCCGGCTGGGCGACCGCGACGAGATCCTGGTCCGCGGTCCGCTGGTGATGATCGGCTACTTCGAGGACCCCGACGAGACGGCTCGCGCGATCGACGCCGAGGGGTGGCTGCACACCGGCGACGTCGGCCGGATCGACGAGCACGGCTGCCTCACGATCGTGGACCGGATCAAGGACATCGTCATCGTGGGTGGCTTCAACGTCTCGCCGGTCGAGGTCGAGAACGTGCTGGCCCGGCATCCCGCGGTCGCCGAGTCCGCGGTCGTCGGCGCGCCGGACGAGCGGATGGGAGCGGTGTGCCACGCCCACGTCGTCCTGCGGCCCGGCATGGCGGCCGAGCCGGACGACCTGGTCGCGTGGCTGCGCGAGCGGGTCGCCAACTACAAGGTGCCGCGCGTCGTCACCCTGGTCGACGAGCTGCCGCGCAACGCCGCGGGCAAGGTCCTCAAGACCGCGCTCAGCTGAGGCGCTCGACCACCAGGGCCATGCCCTGCCCACCGGCGGCGCACATCGTCACCAGGCCGTGGGTGCCGTCCCGCTCGGCGAGGCCGTTGAGCAGCGTGGTGGTCAACCGGGCGCCCGTGGAGCCGAAGGGATGGCCCAGCGCGATCGCACCGCCGTTGACGTTGACGATCTCCTCGTCCAGGCCCAGCTCGTCGATGCAGGGCAGGACCTGGGCGGCGAACGCCTCGTTCATCTCCACCAGGTCGAGGTCCGACACCGAGAGCCCCGCGTGGGCCAGCGCCCGACGTGACGACTCGACCGGCCCCATGCCCATGACCTCGGGACTGAGCGCCGAGACCCCGGTCGCGACGATCCGGGCCAGCGGGGTGACGCCGAGGTTCGCGGCGTGGTCGGCCGCCATGATCACCAGGGCGGCCGCGCCGTCGTTGAGGGGGCAGCAGTTGGCCGCCGTCACGGTGCCGTCGGGCCGGAAGACCGGCGTCAGCGAGGAGACCTTCTCGAGCGTCACGCCGGCCCGCGGGCCGTCGTCGGTGCTCACCACCGTGCCGTCGGGCAGGGTGACCGGCGTGATGTCGCGCGCGAAGAACCCGCGCGCGATCGCCTCCTCGGCCCGGTTCTGGCTGCGGACACCCCACTCGTCCTGGCGGGCGCGGCTCACGCCGTACGCCGCCGCGACGTTCTCGGCCGTCTCGCCCATCGCGATGTAGGGATCGGGGAGGAGCCCGATGGCCCGCGGATCGGTCCAGGTCGCACCTCCGCTGGCACGCTCGCCGGTGCGGGTCATGGCCTCGGCGTACCGGGGGTTCTTGGTGTCCTCCATGCCGTCGGACTTGCCGCGGGCGTAGCGCGAGACGCACTCGACGCCGGCGGACACGAACGCGCGGCCCTCGCCGGCCCGGATGGCGTGGAAGGCCATCCGGGTGGTCTGCACCGAGGAGGCGCAGTAGCGGTGCACGGTGGTGCCGGGTACGCCGTCGAGGTCGAGGCCCAGGGCGACCAGGCGAGCCAGGTTGTAGGCCTGCTCGCCGGCCGGCTGGGCGCACCCGAGCATCAGGTCGTCGAGGGTCCGGACGTCCAGCTCGGGCACCTGGGCCAGCGCGGCGCCGACGACCTGGGCGCCGAGGTCGTCGGGCCGCATGATGGCCAGCGAGCCCTTGTGGGCGCGGCCGATCGGGCTGCGAGCGGTGGCGACGATGACGGCGTCGGTCGAGGCGTTCACGTTGGTTCTCCTGGGGTGGGTGGAACAAGAGCCGTGCGGCTCTCCATCAAGAAGGCGGGCCACTCGCCACCGCCGTCGACGTCGAGGACGGCGCCGGTGACGTGACGGGCGAGCGGGGAGGCGAGCAGCAGGC
Organism: Nocardioides sp.; assembly: GCF_024509035.1. Taxonomy (GTDB): domain Bacteria; phylum Actinomycetota; class Actinomycetes; order Propionibacteriales; family Nocardioidaceae; genus Nocardioides. The sequence continues at coordinate 18,037 of NZ_JANINT010000334.1, forward strand.
AGACGTCTCCGATGTCGGCGGGCGTCGCCATCCGGCGGCTGGGGATGGTGGCGGCGATGCGGGCCTTGGACGCGGCGTCCCCGAAGTGCTCGTCGCCGCCGTCGGAGTCGACGTGGCCGCACCGCAGCGCGTTGACCCGCACCCGCGGGGCCCACTCCGCGGCCAGCGACGCGGTCAACGCGTCGAGGCCGGCCTTCGCGGCGCCGTACACCGCCGAGCCGGGGCTCGGACGGGCGCCGGACATGGAGCTGATCGAGAGGACGCAGGACCCCTCGCGCAGGGCGTCCCGGGCGGCGTGGGTCACGATGACGGCGGAGGTCAGGTTGAGCTCCAACACCTTGGTCAGCAGCCGGATCGAGGAGTCGGAGAAGTCGACCAGCGGCGCGCCGCCGGCGTTGTTGACCAGGACGTCGATGCCGCCGTGTCGCGCCACGATGCCGTCCACCCACGCCTGCACCGCGGCGGGGTCGCGGACGTCGACCGCGGTGAAGGCCGCCTCGCGGCCCTCGACCGAGATGAGCGCCGCCGGGGCGCTGCGCCCGCAGGTCTCGACGACGGCTCCGCGGGCCAGGAAGGCCTCGACGATGCCGCGCCCGATCCCGCGGCTGCCGCCGGTGACGACGACGACCCGGCCCGGGGCGGACAGGTCGGTCACGGACAGGTCGGTCACGAGGGGGACACCGCCTCCGTGCGCGGCAGCACGAACAGGCCGTCCGCCTCGACGGTGGTCACGCCCTCCTGGCGGACCCAGGCCCGGGTCACCGCCTTGCGGCCCTGGATCTCGACGATCTCACCGCCGAACTCCGTCGGGACGTCGAGACGGGTGCCCCGGCGGTAGGTCAGCGTCAGCTGCGCGGTGCGGGCGGGCAGGTCGTGGGCGCAGATCAAGATGCCGAGCAGGTGGTCCAGGATCGCCGCGGTCCACCCGCCGTGCAGGCTCTCGGGAGGGCCTTCGTGGATCGCCTCCGGCACCATCGTCGTGGTGGCGCGGCGTCCTTCGATCACCACCTCGAGCGGGAACCGCAGCGGGTTCAGCCAGGCCATGGTCACGGGCTCGCCCGCGCGGGCTCGTGCGGCCCAGTCCGCGTCGAGCGGCATCCGGTGCACGCGGTCGCGGCGCCGGGCGGAGAGCTCCTCGGTGGCCTGCTCGATCAGCGACGTCGCCCGCGCCACCTCGTCGGGCTCGACGTCGGTCGTGGCGGCCGCTGCCATCAGCTCGCGGGTGGCGTCGACGAGCCGGGTGAGCGCGTCGAGCGCGTGCGGGTCCCTCGGGACCGGGGCGCGCTGGGAGATCAGTGCGGTCATGCGGCTCGGTCGGTGAAGGTGCGGAAGTTGCCGGAGGCGAGACCGATCAGCTCGTCGTCGGTGAGCGGCAGCTTCTTCAGCACGTCGACCGACTTCCACACCTGGGTGAACCGCGGGTCGACGTGGTCGGGTGCCTCGACGTGGCCCGGTCGGGTGTTGAGCAGGTCGGAGAAGACGTAGTTGGTCCCGAACATGGCACGCTCGATGCCCAGGTCGCGCAGGTGAGCGACCATGTCCTCGGGGGTCCAGGTGCCGTCGTACACCTCGTTGAGGCGCAGCGAGGTGTCGGTGTAGACCCGCTCGTAGCGTCGAGCCAGCTCCAGCACCTCCAGGTCCAGAGGGCCACGCAGGGCCTTGTCATGACCGAAGTGGGCGAAGCAGATCTTGAGGTCCGGGTACGCCGCCAGCGCCTCGGCGAAACCGGCCGGGCGCACGTTCGGGTTGTGGCCGCCGGTCTCGGTCAGGATCGGGACGTCGTGGGCCACGCAGTACTCATAGAGCGGGTAGTAGGCGGGGTCGCCGCCCGGGGCGCCGATGTCGCCGGGGCTGAGCTTGATCCCCAGGGCGCCTTGCGCGAGCTGGACGGCGGCCTCCTCGGCTGCGCCTTCCGGCCCCATCACCAGCGGGTTGACGCCGGCGAAGTAGGTGAACCGGTCGTTGTCCGCGCTCACCTGCGCCGCCCAGGAGTTGTTGTCGTGGGCGCGTCTGGCAGCGCGTGCCCGCAGGTCGGCGTCGGCGGCCTCCCGCTCGGCCGGGTCGTCGGGCAGCAGGTACTGCCCGTGGCGGTGGTAGCGCCCCGACCAGGTCAGCATGAGGGCGTTGCACGCCGAGATGCCGCAGGCGTCCATCATCCCCTCGAACTCGCTCAGCGTGCCGAGGTTGGTCGCGCCCGGCTTCACCAACGGAGCGGTGAGGAAGTAGTCGCGCATCTCCTGCCCGTGCTCCTCGGAGCGGTACAGGTGACAGTGCATGTCGATGATCGTCAGCTCGCTCATCGGACGTACTCCTTGATCGCGTCGGGCACGGTGCCGCCTCCGAAGGCGGGTCGGGCCGTGGTGTGCAGGATGCCGCCGTCGGAGATGACCGAGTGGCCGGTCATGTAGGACGACAGGTCGGAGGCCAGGAACAGCGCCACGCCGGCGGTCTGGTCGGGCTCCCCGAGGTCGCCGAGCGGTGTGGCCGCGGCAGAGCGGGCGAAGAACTCACGCACGGAGGCCGGCGCGTCGGGGTTGTTCATGTGGGCGCGGGTGCCGACCGTCCAGTGCGTCCCGGGCACGAGGCAGTTGACGCGCACGCCGTACGACGCGAGCTCGATCGCGGCGGTCTTGGTCAGGTGGATGACGCCCGCGTTCGCGGCGCCGTACGGCGCGATGTTGGGTGCGGCCGTGATGCCGCTGGTCGACCCGACGTTGACCACGGAGCCACCACGGCCGCTGCGGATCATCGCGATCGCCTCGGCCTGGACCGAGAGGAACGTCGAGTCCAGGTTGAGGGCCA
>NZ_JANINT010000335.1:0-335 GCF_024509035.1 Nocardioides sp.
TCGCGGTCGCACCCGTCGACCACGGCGTCCCGCAGCTCGGGCGTGAGCTCGGCGGCGACCAGCCTGGTCCACGGCGACTGGAGGGAGGGGCCGAAGTGGTCGAGCATGTGCGCCATGCCGCCCTGCCCGCCGGCCAGGTGGAAGGTCAGCATCGGGCCGTGGACCGGCCAGCGCAGGCCGGGCCCGTCGGTGATGGACCGGTCGATCTGCTCGACGGTCGCCTCGCCGGCGTTCACCATGTGCAGCGCCTCGCGCCACAGCGCCTCCTGCAGCCGGTTCGCGATGAAGCCCGGCACCTCCCGGTCCATGGTGATGACCGACTTCCCGGCGTGCCG
>NZ_JANINT010000335.1:370-857 GCF_024509035.1 Nocardioides sp.
TCGGGATGCGCGCACCGGTCCTGCATCTCGCTCATCGGGTAGCCCGACGTGGACGACGAGACGACCACGTCCGCCGGCGTCACCGCGTCGATGTCGGCCAGCAGCCTCCGCTTGAGCTCGAGGTCCTCCGGCGCGCTCTCCTGCACGAAGTCCGCACGCGCGCACGCGGCGGCGAGGTCGGACTCGACGACGAGGTGGTCGCGGCTCGCGCCGTCGGCCAGCCCGAGCTCGGTCAGCGCGACCACGTCGTAGCCGCGGGCCAGGAAGTACGCCGCCCAGCCGCCGCCGATGACCCCGGCGCCGACGCAGGCGACGGTGCGGACGTCCTCCGGTGCGGGCCTCATCGCTGCTTCAGCGCGAGGATCTCGCGGCCCTCGTCCGGGGTGGCGACGTGCGCACCCATGGCCTCCACGATGGTCCGCGCCCGCTCGACGAGCTGCGCGTTGGTCGCCTTCACGCCCTTGCTCAGGTAGAGGTTGTCCTCGAG
>NZ_JANINT010000335.1:867-1164 GCF_024509035.1 Nocardioides sp.
GGGCATCTGCATCGGGCCGAGTGCGAACGACGCCCAGACCGCGTCGTCCGGCAGCTGCCTGACCATCGCGGTCAGCGTGAGCGGGTCGGCGGGAGCGCCGTACGGGATGCCCATGCAGAGCTGGTACATCGCCGGCGGGTCGATCAGTCCCTCCTCGACCAGCTGCTTGGCGAACCACAGGTGCCCGGTGTCGAAGATCTCCATCTCGCAGCGGACGCCGAGCTCCTGGATCCTCTTCGCGCCCTCGCGGAGCATGTCCGGGGTGCTGACGTAGACCAGGCTGCCCTCGCCGAAGTT
>NZ_JANINT010000335.1:1204-2019 GCF_024509035.1 Nocardioides sp.
GCCGCTGACCAGGTCGGTGCCGTCGAGGAACGTCGTGGGGTCGTGCGGGTCGAGCACCAGGTCGCCGCCCATGCCCGCGGTGGTGTTGACGATGACGTCGACGTCCGAGGCGCGGATCCGCTCGACCACCTCCCGGTAGAGCGCCACGTCGCGGGATCCCTTGCCGGTCTCGGGATCGCGCACGTGGACGTGGACGATCGTGGCCCCGGCGCGGGCCGCGGCGATGCCGGACTCCGCGATCTGCTCCGGGGTGACCGGCACGTGCTCGGACCGGCCGACGGTGTCGCCGGCACCGGTCAGGGCACAGGTGATCATGACGTTGCGGTTCACGACGAACTCCCTTGTTCAGCGGCCCTTCCAGACCGGCTTGCGCTTCTCCGCGAAGGCCCGGAAGCCCTCCTGCTCGTCCTCGGAGCCGTAGAGCGTCGCGACCGTCGGCAGCGCGCTCGTGGTGACGAGGTCCATCGCCTCCTGGAACGTCAGCGACTCCGCGACCCGGACGGTCTCCTTGATCGCGGCGAAGACCAGCGGCGGTCCCGCCGCCAGCAGCCGGGCGACCTCCCAGGAGCGGGCGCGCACCGCCGCCTCGTCGGGCAGCACCTCGTTGACGACGCCCCAGCGGGCCGCCTCCGCGGCACTCATCCAGCGCCCGGTCAGCAACAGCTCCATCGCGACGTGGTACGGCATCCGCTTCGGCAGCTTGATGGTCGCGGCGTCGGCGAGCGTGCCCGCGTTGATCTCGGGGAGCCCGAACCTCGTGGCCTCCGAGGCGTAGATCAGGTCGCAGGACAGCGCGAGCTCCCAGCCGCCCCCCA
>NZ_JANINT010000336.1:0-823 GCF_024509035.1 Nocardioides sp.
GGTCAGGCGCACGGTCACGGACGTGACGATCCCCAGGGTGCCCTCGGACCCGATGACCGCGCCGAGCAGGTCGTAGCCGGGCGCGTCGGGCGCCATCCCGCCGAGGGGTACGACGTCGCCGCCGGCGGTCACGAAGTCCGCGCCGAGCACGTGGTTGGTGGTGAAGCCGTACTTCAGGCAGTGGGCGCCCCCGGAGTTCTCCGCCACGTTCCCGCAGATCTGCTGGCTGCTCGGGTCGGGCGCGTAGTAGTAGCCGTGCGGGGTCGCGACCCGGGTCACGTCGAGGTTGACGACGCCGGGCTCCACGACCGCCCGCTGGTCCTCCGGGCGCACCTCGGTGATCGTCCGCATCTTCGACGTCACGACCAGCACGCCCTCGGCGTGCGGCAGCGCGCCGCCGGAGAGCCCGGTGCCCGAGCCACGGGCGACGAACGGCACCCGGTGCTCCGCGCAGGCCCGCACGATCGACGCGAGCTGGTCGGCGTTCTCGGGGAGCACCACCAGCGCCGGGACGACGCGGTAGTGCGCGAGCCCGTCGCACTCGTAGGTCCGCAACCGGGCCCGGTCGTCGATGACCGCGTCGGCCGGGAGGACCTCGCGGGCCCGCCGGGCGACGGCCTCCACCGTCACGGCATCCGCTCGTAGGCCGGGAGGGTCAGGAAGTCGGCGTACTCGTCGGAGAGCGCCATCTCGGCGTAGAGCGCGCGGGCGTCGTCCCACCGGCGACCCGACTCCGACTCCTGGCCACCCGCCTCCTCGCGGGCCTTCGCGAGCTCCTCCTCGATCATCCCCTCGACCAGCTCGCGGGTGACCTTCTCGCCGC
>NZ_JANINT010000336.1:859-1072 GCF_024509035.1 Nocardioides sp.
ACCTGGCTGCGCGAGATCTCCGCGGTCGCCGCGTCCTCCATCAGGTTGAAGATGCCGACGGCACCCGAGCCGCGCAGCCACGACTCGAGGTAGCGCAACCCGACGGCGACGTTGTTGCGCAGGCCCTGCTCGGTCGCGTCGCCCGGCGTGTCCCGCACGTTCAGCAGGTCCTCCGCGGTGACGTGCACGTCCTCGCGCAGCCGGTCGCGCTGG
>NZ_JANINT010000336.1:1082-2006 GCF_024509035.1 Nocardioides sp.
TCCCGGGGTGCGCGACCCACGAGCCGTCGAACCCGTCGTTGGCCTCGCGGGTCTTGTCCTCGGTGAGCTTCGCGAAGGCGAACTCGTTCTGCTTCTCGTCCTTGCTCGGGATGAACGCCGCCATGCCGCCGATCGCGTGCGCCCCGCGCTTGTGGCAGGTGCGGACCAGCAGCTCGGTGTAGGCGCGCATGAACGGCACGGTCATCGTCACCGAGTTGCGGTCCGGCAGCACCCAGTCGTCGCCGCGGGTGCGGAAGCACTTGATCACGCTGAACATGTAGTCCCAGCGCCCGGCGTTCAGCCCCGCCGAGTGCTCGCGCAGCTCGTAGAGGATCTCCTCCATCTCGAACGCCGCCGGGTAGGTCTCGATCAGCACCGTCGCGCGGATCGTGCCGCGCGGGATGCCGAGGAAGTCCTGCGCCAGGACGAACGCGTCGTTCCAGAGCCGGGCCTCCAGGTGCGACTCCATCTTGGGCAGGTAGAAGTACGGGCCCTGGCCCCGGTCGATCTGCAGCTGCCCGCTGGTGGCGAGGTAGAGCGCGAAGTCGACGAGGCTGCCCGACGTGCGCTCCCCGTCGACCTCGATGTGCTTCTCGGGCAGGTGCCAGCCGCGCGGGCGGACGACGATCGTCGCGTGCTCGCCGTCGTTCAGGCGGTACTCCTTGCCCTCGGGGCTGGTGAAGTCGATCTGGCCGGTGATCGCGTCGCGCAGGTTGAGCTGGCCGCCGACGACGTTCTCCCACAGCGGCGTGTTCGCGTCCTCGTGGTCGGCGAGCCACACCTTGGCACCGGAGTTCAACGCGTTGATCGTCATCTTCCGGTCGGTCGGCCCGGTGATCTCGACCCGCCGGTCGACCAGTCCCGGCGCGGGGTCCGCGACCCGCCACGAGTCGTCCTCCCGGACCGCCCGGTTCTCCTCGAGGA
>NZ_JANINT010000337.1:0-3145 GCF_024509035.1 Nocardioides sp.
CCAGGGCCGCGTGGTGGACTTCAAGAACACCGTCATCATCATGACCACCAACCTCGGCACCCGTGACATCGCCAAGGGCATCAACCTGGGCTTCCAGCAGTCCGGCGACGCCGCGGGGTCCTACGAGCGGATGAAGGGCAAGGTGTCGGAGGAGCTCAAGCAGCACTTCCGTCCGGAGTTCCTCAACCGTGTCGACGAGATCATCGTGTTCCCGCCGCTCTCGCAGGAGCAGATCGTGGCGATGGTGGACAACATGATCGCCTCCGTCGAGCTGCGGATGCGCGACCGCGACATGCGCATCGAGCTGACCCAGCCCGCCAAGCAGCTCCTGGCCGAGCGTGGGTTCGATCCGGTGCTCGGCGCGCGCCCGCTGCGCCGCACGGTGCAGCGCGAGATCGAGGACGTGCTCGCCGAGAAGATGCTGTACGGCGAGGTCGGCCCCGGCCAGATCGTGCTCGTGGGCGTCGAGGGCGAGGGGCCGACGGCCACCTTCACCTTCGAGGGCCAGAAGGTCGGCGAGCTGCCCGACCTGCCGCCGTTCGAGACCGCTGAGGTGGCCTCCAGCGAGGCCGCCCCGGTCGATGGTCCCGACGACTCCGACAGCGGCGCGGACGTCCCCAAGTCCCAGGACTGACCAGTCGACGTTGACCCGCCCGAAACTTTCGGGCGGGTCAACGTCATTTCAGGGCAGCGCGTAGGTGTCCGCGCCCGCGTGCACGACCAGGCGGTCCTCGACGAGGCTGGCCAGGCAGCGGACCCGCTGGGCCTCCTCGGACCACGCGGCGTCCAGGCGACTGCGGTGCACCGGGCCGTCGGCGTCGCGCAGGACGGCCAGCAGCCGGCCACGGCACTGCCGGTCGGTGCCGGCCCAGGTCTGCACCTTGCGCGGCGGCCCGTCGTACGCCGGGTAGCCGGACGCGCGCCAGGTGCACTGCTCGGCGACCGGGCAGGCCGCGCACCGCGGGTTGCTCGCCGTGCACACCAGGGCGCCGAGCTCCATCACCGCGACCGCCCACGTCGCGGCGGTCGCGTCGTCGTCGGGCAACAGCTCGGTGGCGACCTCGCGCTCGGCCTTCGTCACCGACGCCGAGGGGAACTCCACCCCTTGGACGGTCCGCGCGAACACGCGACGCACATTGGTGTCCAGGACGACGTGGCGCCGCCCGAAGGCGAAGGACGCGATCGCAGCCGCGGTGTAGTCGCCGACGCCCGGGAGCGCGATGAGGTCGTCGTACGCCGACGGCACCTCGCCGCCGTGCCGCTCGACGATCGCCGTCGCGGCGGCATGCAGGCGCAGCGCCCGGCGCGGGTAGCCCAGGCGGCCCCAGGCGCGGACCGCCTCGCCCGTGGGCTCGGCCGCGAGGTCGGCCGGTGTCGGCCACCGGGCCAGCCACTGCTCGTGGACGGGAAGCACGCGCGCCACCGGGGTCTGCTGGAGCATGAACTCCGAGACCATCACCGACCACGCGCTGGCCTCCGGTCGACGCCAGGGCAGGTCGCGGGCGTGCTCGTCGTACCATCGCAGCAGCGGTGAGTGAAGATCGCTCATGTCGCCTGCATTGTCGCCGGTGTGGCACCACCAGTCCGGCCCCGCCCCTGACTAGCGTTGCCGCATGCCCGCAATGACCCGTGGCCCCTTGCCGGCGCGCGTCTACTGGGTGCGTCGTGCGATGGTGCTGGGCACCGCCGTCCTGCTCGTCGTCGCGATCGGTCGCCTGCTCGGCGGTGGCAGCGACGGCTCGTCGGGCGCCGACGAGGCCGCCCAGGTGGGAGCGGACATCACCTCGACCTCGACGACGGAGATCACCGGCCTGCCGACGCAGACCACCCGCCTCCCGAGCGCGAGCCCCACCAAGAAGCCGTCGAGGACCAAGACACCGCTCGCCCAGCCCGACGGTCCGTGCGCGAACGAGGACGTGGCGATCACGCCCTCGGTCGAGCAGGCCGTCGGCGGCCGCGACGTCCCGATCGTGCTACAGCTGCGCTCGCGCACCGCGGACGCCTGCACCTGGCGGGTCTCACCCGACACGGTCACGGTGAACATCACCTCCGGCAAGGACCGGATCTGGACCAGCCGCGACTGCCCGGCCGCCATCCGGACGCGCGACGTCATCGTCCGCAAGGCCGTGACCGCCGACGTCACCCTGATCTGGACCCAGGCCAAGCGCTCCGACAGCGACGGGTGCACGCGGTTCACCGGATGGGCGATGCCCGGCTGGTACCACGTGACCGCGGCGGCCCTCGGGGGTGAGCCCTCCGACGTCCAGTTCGAGCTGACCGCTCCCGTGGCCGGGACGATCACCAAGACGGCGACGCCCAAGAACACGCCCAGCAACTCCCCGTCCGGCCGCCCGCTCGCTCCGGGTCAGTCGACCAAGACCCCCGGTCAGGGCCCCGGTCAGGGTCCCGGGAAGTCGCCCTCCGGTGCCGTCGAGCCTGACTGAGCGGACTGTGGCGTGGTCCGGGCGCCCTGGACGCCTGCCGGCAGATCGACGAGCTAGACGTACCGCTCGAGGATCGTCGACTCGGCGAGGCGCGAGAGCCCCTCGCGGACACTGCGGGCGCGCAGCTCGCCGACACCCTCGACGGCCTGGAGGTCGTCGACGCCGGCGGACAGGAGCTTCTGCAGCGTCCCGAAGTGGTCGACCAGCCGGTCGACGACGGTGGCGGGGAGCCGGGGGACCTTGGCCAGCAGGCGGAAGCCGCGGGGAGCGACCGCGCCGTCGAGGTGCTCGCCGTTGCCGAGGCCGAGCGCACGTGCGGCGGCGGCCGGGTCGACCAGCTCGGTGGACGACAGGGACTCCAGCCGGTTGAGCAGCGCCTCGGGGCTCTTGGAGCGACGCCCGGAGGGCAGGTAGTCGCGGATGACCAGCTCGCGCTCGGTGTCGACGCCGGTGATCAGCTCCTCCAGCTGGAGGGACAGCAGCCGACCGTCGGTGCCGAGCTCGAGCACGTAGTCCTCGATCTCGCTGGCGATCCGGGTCACCATCTCGAGCCGCTGGGCCACCACCGCCACGTCGCGGACCGTGACGAGGTCCTCGATCTCGAGCGCGGACAGCGTGCTCGACACCTCGTCGAGTCGCAGCTTGTAGCGCTCCAGGGTCGCGAGCGCCTGGTTGGCGCGGGAGAGGATCTGGCCGGAGTC
>NZ_JANINT010000337.1:3155-20806 GCF_024509035.1 Nocardioides sp.
CGAGCACGTGGCGGGTCTCCCCGACGTAGGCCGCGATGATCTGCATCGACTGCGACACCGAGATGACCGGGAACCCGGTCTGGCGCGCGACCCGGTCGGCGGTGCGGTGGCGGGTGCCGGTCTCCTCCGAGGGGATCGTGTGGTCGGGCATCAGGTGCACGGCCGCTCGCAGGATGCGGGTGACGTCCTTGTCGACGATGATCGCGCCGTCCATCTTCGCCAGCTCGCGCAGCCCGGTCGCGGTGAAGGGGACGTCGAGGGTGAAGCCACCGGTCGCGATCGACTCGACGACCTTGTCGTGGCCCATGACGATCAGGGCGCCGGTGCGCCCGCGCAGGATCCGCTCCAGGCCGTCGCGCAAGGGGGTGCCGGGGGCGATGGTGGCGAGAGTCGCGCGCAGGCGCAGCGTCTCGTCCGAGCGATCCGTGGCCACCTCGACGGTCCTCCCTCTAGCGCGGCTCCGTCCGCCGCTGCGTTGAGTCTAGGGGAGCGTCTCAGAGACCCTCGACGGAACGCGGCTTCCCGTGCTCGGCGGTGACGAGCTGGAGCAGCCGCAGCGCCGAGTGGACGTCGGAGACGTCGAGCACCCGCATGCCGTCGACCGTCCACGACTCCGGCGAGCGGGCCGGCGGCCGGCCGGGCTCGGTCGGCACCACCGCGAGCTGGAAGCCGAGCCGGGCGGCCTCGGCCAGCCGCAGCGGCAGGTCGCGGACCCGGCGCAGCTCGCCGGAGAGGCCGATCTCGCCCATCGCGACCACCCCGCGCGGCGCGGGCACGCCCCGGCTGGCGGAGGTGAGCGCCACGGCGACGGCCAGGTCGCTGGCGGGCTCGACGATGCGGGCGCCGCCGACCGTGGAGGCGAACACGTCCTTGCTGTGCAGGTGGACCCCGCAGTGCTGCTGCAGCACGGCCATCACCATCGCGATGCGGCTGGAGTCGAGCCCGGAGGTCGTCCGTCGGGGCCGCTCCGCCGAGCTGTGGGTCACCAGCGCCTGCACCTCGGCGAGCAGCGGCCTCCGGCCCTCCATCGTGACGGCCACGCAGGTGCCCGGCACCTGGGCGTGGTGGCTCTCGACGAACAGCCCGGTCGGGTCGGTGACCGCGGTGATGCCGTCGGCGCCCAGGTCGAAGCAGCCGACCTCGTCGACCGGGCCGAACCGGTTCTTCATCGCCCGGACCATCCGGAACCGGGACTCGCGGTCGCCCTCGAAGTGCAGCACGACGTCGACGACGTGCTCGAGCACCCGCGGCCCCGCGATCGAGCCGTCCTTGGTGACGTGGCCGACGATGACCGTCGTGATGTTGCGGGTCTTGGCGACCCGGACCAGCGCGGCCGCGACCTCCTTGACCTGGGTCACGCCGCCGGGCACCCCGTCGATGCCGGAGGCGCCGATGGTCTGGATCGAGTCGACGACCAGGAGCGTGGGGCGGACCTGCTCGATGTGGGTGAGGACCGCGCCCAGGTCGGTCTCGGCGGCGAGGTAGAGCTCGTCGTGGACGCCCCCGGTGCGGTCGGCGCGCAGCCGCACCTGGGAGGCGGACTCCTCGCCGGTGACGTAGAGCGTGCGGCGCTGGTAGCGCGCGGTCTGGGCGGCGACCTCGAGCAGCAGGGTGCTCTTGCCGACGCCGGGCTCGCCGGCGAGCAGGATCGCGGCGCCGGGCACCAGCCCGCCGCCGAGGACCCGGTCGAGCTCGGGGACGCCGCTGGTGCGAAACCGCGAGTCCTCCACCGACACCTGGGCGATCGGGACCGCCGGCCGGGTCACGGGGCTGGCCGCGGTGCGGCCGGCGGGCGCGGCGGCCGCCTCGGCGACCGATCCCCACGCCTGGCACTCCCCGCAGCGGCCGACCCACTTGGCGGTCTCCCAGCCGCACTCGGAGCAGCGGAACCCGGGCGAGGACGACTTGGCCATGGCGCCAACCTAGGCGGCCGCGCCGACAGCCCGTCGTACGCCGCGCAGCCGGCTCGCGCCACGCGATGCCCGTCTCTGCGCGCGCAGCGGTGCCGGTCGCGGATATGCTCACCTTGGAACGATCAAGACGATCCCCGTCAGTCGAGGAGGTGGGGTTGTCCAGGACACCGGCCGGTACGGGGCGCGCGGCCCGGGTCCCGACGACCCCTCCGACGCTCGCGGACGTCGCCGAGCGCGCGGGCGTCTCGCGCCAGACCGTCTCGAACGCCGTCAACAACCCCGACCTGCTGCGCGCCGACACCCTGGCCCGCGTGCTGCGGGCCATCGACGACCTCGGCTACTCACCCAACCGAGCCGCCCGCAACCTGCGCACCCGTGCCTCCCACCTGATCGGGATGCGGATCAGCCCCGCCCAGGAGGGCACGGCCAACGCCACGATGGACCGCTTCGTGCACTCGCTGGTCGAGACCTCGCGCGAGGCCGGCTACCACGTGCTGCTCTTCGCCGGTGACGCCGACGACCCGCTCACCGGCTACGACGACCTGCTCCGCTCGACCGCGGTGGACGCCTTCGTCGTGACCGACACCTATCTCGGCAACCCGCAGGCCGCCTGGCTCGAGGAGCGGCGCGCGCCGTTCGTGGCGTTCGGGCGCCCGTGGGACAACCCCGCGGCCGAGCACCCCTGGGTCGACGTCGACGGCGCGGCCGGCACCGACCTGGCCACCTCCTACCTGCTCGACCGGGGCCACCAGCGGATCGCCTGGATCGGCTGGCGCAAGGACTCCTGGATCGGGGAGGACCGTCGCTCGGGATGGAGCCGTGCCCTCCACGCCCGCGGCCTGCCGACGACCGGCCTGGCCTCCCGCGTCGAGGACACCGTGAGCAGTGGCGCCGAGGCCAGCGCGGTGCTGCTCGACGAGGCGCACCCGACGGCGTTCGTCTGCGCCTCCGACACCCTCGCGATGGGCGTGCTGCGCACGCTCGGCGACCGCGGGCTGGTGCCCGGCCGCGACATCTCCGTGATCGGGTTCGACGACTCCCAGGTCGCCCAGGTCGTCTGGCCCGGGCTGAGCTCGGTACGTCAGCCCCTCGAGGACGCGGCCGTCGAGATCGTCACGGCGCTCGAGGGCCTGCTCGCCCACCCGCCCACCGTCGGCCCCGGCGTGATGCTCACCCCGACGCTCGCCCTCCGCGGGACCAGCTAGCGAGGCTAGAACCGCTTCCACCACAGGTTGACGGCGTAGTCGACCTCGGTGCCGGTGTGGCCCGCCAGCACCTCGTCGGCGACGTCGCGGGCGAACTCGATGCGGACGACGGCCTCGAGGTCCGCGCGCGAGCCGAACGACCACCGCATCTCCACCGGCACCCGGGTCCAGCCACGGCCCGACCAGAACCGTTCGACCGCGGTCGGGTCGACCTCGGGGTAGCCGCGGCGGAACCACGACCCGAACGTCGAGCGCGTCGGGTCGTTGTCGATGACGTACGCCGTGCCACCGCGGCGTACGACGCGATCGAGCTCGGCCAGGCCCGGCTCGCACCCGGGCCCGAAGAAGTAGGCCCACCGGGCGTGCACGACGTCGACCGAGGCGTCCGGCAGCGGCAGCGACTGGGCAGCGCCCTGGCGGACGGCGACGTTCTCGAGCCGCCGCGTGCGCCGCCGCGCCAGCGCGACCAGGTCGCCGTGCGGCTCGACGCCGATGACGCGGTCAGCGGTCTCGGCGAACCACGGAAGGTGGAACCCGGTGCCGCACCCGAGGTCGAGCACGGTGCGCCCGGCCCAGTCGTCGACCGCGAGCATCGCCGCAGCCAGCGCCCCGTCGGGGTCGACGGCGCGGTTCTCGATCTCGTAGGTCGCGGTGTGGTGCCAGATGTTCGGGCTCGGCCGAGCTCCGGGTGTGACGGGTTTCGACGCGCCCGTCACGACCTCGTGCCTCGGCCGTGGGGCTTGCTCAACCTGGTTCGCGACGGCACGCGCTCCGCGCGTGCCTGCTCCTTCACGGCGGCCACGGTCGGAGCCGTGCTCAGAGGCGGACGAGCCCGTTCGGGGTCTGGAACTGCACGGCGACGATGCCCGGCGTGCCGTTGGGAGCGGCCCAATCGACCTTGACGTCCTCGAGCGGCGCCTCGACGGTCTCGCCGAGCCACTCGCTGACCCGCAGCGGGTCGCCCGCGATCTCCAGGCAGGCCAGGGAGAACGCCGGGTCGGCGTCGGCGCTGGGGTGCAGCTCGGAGGGGGTGTCCCACTGGATGAAGAACGGCAGCTGGGGGTCGGCGATCAGGCCGTTGACGCCGATCTGCCTCCAGCGCAGCTCGGTGCCGTCGGGCCGGTGCCGGCTGCCGATGACGGCCTCGCGGCCGAGCCGCTGCTCGACGACCGTGATGTCCTTGACCGCGACGACCCAGCCGAGCCAGCCGCCGCCGAGGGCGGAGCGGGCGCGGACGGCCTGGCCGAACGGTGCCTTGTCGGAGGCGGGGTGGTCGAGGACCTCGACGATCTCGAGGTAGGTGCCGCCGGCGAGCGGCAGGATCATGTTGCGGGTGCCGAAACGAGGGTGGACACCACCGTCGACGAAGTCCTTGCCGAGCAGACCCCCGATGCGCTGGGCAGTGCTGGCGAGGCCATCAGGTCCGGCTGCGAAAGAGAGATGGTCCAGGCGCATGCCACGATTCTCGGCGTTCTCTCAGGAACGCCGGACGCCGGGGTCGGGTTCTCTTGATGTCGAGATGTCTAGAGCCCGTGGACCCTGGTGCTCCGAGCGCCGATGAGGCACGGGTCGGGACCGGTCGCGGTCAGTGCGGGTCGGTCCACTGATCGGCGGGGTGCAGCGCGAGCGCCGAGCGGGAGCGCACGTGCGCCTCGCAGTGGCGCACGAGCTCGTCGTACGCCGCCTTGCCCATCAGGGCGGTCAGCTCGGCCTCGTTGGTGACGTAGACGGGCTCGACGGCGACGTGCGCCTCGGTGTTGCCCGAGCAGTACCAGTCGAGGTCGTGCCCGCCCGGACCCCAGCCCCGCCGGTCGTACTCGCCGATCGACACCTCGGTGTAGGTCGAGCCGTCCTGCCGGGTGACCTCGCGGAAGGTGCGCCGGATCGGCAGCTGCCAGCAGACGTCGGGCTTGGTCTCGAGCGGGTTCTTCTCGAGCACGTAGGCCAGCGCGTGCAGCGCGCAGCCGGCCCCGCCGCCGCCCTTCGGCGGCGCGAAGTCGGGTCGGTTGTGGAAGATGCAGGCCTGCTGCCCGTCGACGACGATCGTGCGGGTCTTGCGCTCGCCGTCCTCGTCGAGCTCGATCCAGTCCTGCTTGCGGACCGTGCCGCCCGGGCGCTGCGGCTTGTGCTGCCACAGGTTCTCGTCGAGCATCTCGACGTACGCCGCCACCCGCTTCTCGTCGTCCTTGTCGGCGAAGTGCGCGCCGAGCGTGCAGCACCCGACGTCGGGTGCGTCGGCGTAGATCCCCTGGCAGCCCTGGCCGAAGATGCAGGTGTAGCTCGAGGTCAGCCAGGTGAGGTCGCAGCGCATCACCTCGGTCTCGTCGGCCGGGTTGACGAACTCCACGTAGGCGCGGGGGAAGACCAGGTCCACTTCGGGCACCCGCCAACCCTACGTGGCGGCGGGAGGGGCCCTTGTAACGTGGACGCATGCGCCTGGGCGTCCTCGACATCGGGTCCAACACCGGACACCTCCTCGTCGTCGACGCCCACGGCGGCGCCGCGCCGCTCCCGGCGTTCTCCTACAAGGAGCCGCTGCGCCTCGCCGAGCACCTCGACGACACCGGTGCGGTCTCCCGGCGCGGCATCGACGCCCTCGCGGCGTTCACCGCGCAGGCACTCGTGGTCGCCGAGGACAAGGGCTGTGAGGACATGCTCGCGTTCGCGACCTCAGCGGTGCGCGACGCGGTCAACTCCGACGCGGTCCTCGACCACGTGCACGACGCGACCGGGCTGCGGGTCTCGGTGCTCTCCGGCGAGGACGAGGCGCGGCTGACGTTCCTCGCCGTACGCCGCTGGTTCGGCTGGTCGGCCGGCCGGCTCGCGGTCTTCGACATCGGCGGCGGCTCGTTGGAGATCGCCGGCGGCGCCGACGAGTCGCCCGACGTCGCCTGGTCGCTGCCGATCGGCGCGGGCCGGCTCGCGCGCCAGTTCTTCGGGAGCGGTGCCCCGGACGACGAGGCGATCCGCGGCCTGCGCAAGCAGATCCGCGCGGAGATCGCCCGCGACGCCGGCCACCTGCTGCGCGCCGGCGCCCCCGACCGGGCGGCCGCGACGTCCAAGACGTTCCGCTCCCTGGCGCGCATCTGCGGCGCCGCACCCTCGGCCGAGGGGCCGCTGGTGCCGCGCACGCTCGAGCGCGAGTCCCTGCGGCAGTGGATCCCCAAGCTGGTGGCGATGACCCCCGACGCTCTGGCCGGGCTGCCCGGCGTCTCGCCGAGCCGGACGCACCAGATCGTCCCGGGCGCCCTCGTGGCGGAGGCCGCCATGGACATCTTCGACCTCGAGGCGCTCGAGATCTGCCCGTGGGCGCTGCGCGAGGGCGTGATCCTCGAACGGCTCGACCAGCTCAGCGTGCTGGGCTGACGGTGGTCGGCTAGCGATGGCGCCCCGCATCGGACTCTCGACGGTCTCGGTCTACCCCGAGTCCTCCGCGCACGCCTTCGCGTACGCCGCCTCGCTGGGCTACGACACCATCGAGGTGATGGTCGGCATCGACGCGCTCAGCCAGCAGACCTCGGCCATCCAGCAGCTCTCGCGCCACCACGGCGTGCCGGTGTCGGCGGTCCACGCGCCGTGCCTGCTGTTCACCCAGCGCGTCTGGGGGACCGAGCCCTGGGGCAAGCTCGAGCGCTCCGCCGAGATGGCCGCGGCGCTCGGCGCGGAGGTGGTCGTCGTGCACCCGCCGTTCCGCTGGCAGAAGACCTACGCGCGCGACTTCGTCGACGGCATCGCCGCCCTCGAGGAGTCCAGCGGCATCGCGTTCGCGGTCGAGAACATGTATCCCTGGCGGGCCTCCAGTCGCGGCATGGAGATGTACCTGCCCGGCTGGGACCCCTCGGACGAGCCCTACGCCAACACGACCATCGACCTCTCGCACGCGGCGATCGCCCGCTCCGACCCGATCGCGATGGCCGAACGCCTCGGCGCCCGGCTGCGCCACATCCACCTGACCGACGGGACCGGCTCGGCCAAGGACGAGCACCTCGTGCCGGGCCGCGGGTCGATCGGTGCTGAGGCCTTCCTCCGCCACCTGGCCGGCGCCGGGTTCGGCGGCGAGATCGTCGTGGAGATCAACACCCGCAAGTGCCGCGACACCGCCGACCGCGAGACCGACCTGCGCGAGTCGCTGGAGTTCGCCCGCGCGCACTCGGTCGTGGGCGCCCCGTGACGCAGGCGACCCCGCGCCGGGGCCGGCGGCCCGGCGCGCCGGACACCCGCGCGGCCATCCTCGCCGCTGCCCGCGAGCTCTTCGCCGCGCAGGGGTACGCCGGCACGTCGGTGCGCTCGATCGGTGCCGCGGCCGGGGTGGACGGCTCGCTCGTCCACCACTACTTCGGCACCAAGGACGACCTGTTCCTCGCCGCGCTCGAGCTGCCGGTCGACCCGCGGGAGATGCTCGCCGACGTGGTCGCCCTCGGACCGGACGGGGCGGGGGAGCGGATGCTCCGCGTCTTCCTCGCCGTGTGGGACGACCCCGAGCTGCGGCTGCCGCTGCTGGGCCTGGCCCGCAACATGCTCGAACCCTCCGGGCACCGCCTCCTCACCGAGGGCTTCCTGCCCGCGATCCTGCAGCCGATCGGCGTGGCGCTGGGGGTCGACCGTCCCGAGGTGCGGATGCCGCTGCTCGCGACCCAGGTCGTCGGCCTGATCCTGATGCGCTACCTGCTCGAGGTCGACCCGATCGCGTCGATGCCGGCCGAGGACGTCGTGGCGGTCTTCGCCCCGACGATCCAGCGCTACCTCACCGGTCCGCTGCCGTAAGCGGTGCCGGCCCGGTCGGAATCCCCGGTGGACCGGGGAAACCTCCGCTTGTCACCCGTTGCAACGGCCGACAAGCGAAAGAACTCCCTGACGAGCAGGGCCTTTCGGCCTTGCCGACCGGCGCCTCGGCGAGCACAATTCAACACATGGTGAATAACGCGGTGGAGGTGCGTGACCTCCACGTGGTGCGCGGCAGGCACACCGTCCTGGAGCACCTCGACCTCTCGATCGGCGGCGGGGTCACCGGGCTCCTGGGCCCGTCGGGGTGTGGCAAGTCCACGCTGATGCGCTGCCTGGTGGGCGTCCAGCAGGTCACCGGCGGCACCGTGACCGTCTTCGGCGAGCCGGCCGGCAGTGCGCCGCTGCGGGCGCGGGTGGGCTACGTGACCCAGGCCGTCAGCGTCTACAACGACCTGACCCTGGCCGAGAACCTGCGCTTCTTCGCCCGGGTGCTGGGCGTCGGGCGCGAGGCCGTGGACCGTGCGGTCGAGGCCGTCGACCTCGTCGACTTCCGCGACGACGTCGTCGGTCGGCTCAGCGGCGGACAGCAGTCGCGCGCGAGTCTCGCGGTCGCGCTGCTCGGCACGCCGGATCTCCTGGTCCTCGACGAGCCGACCGTCGGCCTCGACCCGGTGCTCCGCGAGGACCTCTGGCAGCTCTTCCACCGGCTCGCCGACTCGGGCGTGGCGGTCTTCGTCTCCAGCCACGTCATGGACGAGGCCGAGCGCTGCGACCGGCTGCTGCTGATGCGCGAGGGCCGGATCCTCGCCGACGGCACGCCTGCCGAGATCAAGGACCGCGCGGGAGTCGACGACGTCGAGGCGGCGTTCCTCGCCCTCGTCCGGAAGGACGCAGCATGAGCCTCTCCATCACGATGGCCGTCACCCGTCGCGTGCTGACCCAGCTGCGCCGCGACCGCCGTACGCTCGCGATGCTGCTCGTGCTGCCGTGCCTGCTGATCACCCTGCTGTGGTGGATCTACGACGACGCCAACCCGATGCTGTTCGACCGCATCGGCCCCGCGCTGCTGGCGATCTTCCCGGTCATCGTGATGTTCCTGGTCACGAGCGTCACCACCCTGCGCGAGCGGTCCAGCGGCACTCTCGAACGCCTGCTGGCGATGCCGATGGGCAAGCTCGACTTCCTCGTCGGCTACGCGATCGCTTTCGGGCTGGTCGCCGCCCTCCAGTCCGTGCTCGCCGTCGCCGTGGCCGTCGGCCTCCTCGACCTGGAGGTCTCGGGACCGCTCTGGCTGCTGACGACCGTCGCCGTCGTCGACGCGGTCCTGGGCAGTGCCCTGGGCCTGTTCGTCTCGGCGTTCGCCCAGACCGAGTTCCAGGCCGTGCAGTTCATGCCGGCGCTGGTGATCCCCCAGCTCCTGCTGTGCGGCCTGCTCGTCCCCCGCGACCAGCTGCCCCGCGCCCTCGAGCTGGTGAGCGACGCCCTCCCGCTGTCGTACGCCGTCGACGCCATGCAGCACCTCACCTCCAGCTCCGCGACCGGGCCGGTGTGGCGAGACATCGCGGTGGTCGCGGCGTTCGCGGCCGCCGGCCTCGCGATCGGCGCCGCGACCCTGCGACGGCGCACGCCGTGAACCGAGCGCCGTGAGCGCGTCGGGCCATCGGTCCCGGGCCGTGCGCCCTGGGTCCGTCGACGCCGGATTCGGGTCGTAGCCTGGGGGACATGTCGCTCCTCCGTCAGCCGCTCCTCCTCCTCTCGCGCAGCTCGCTGGTGAAGGGAGCCGTCAGCACGATGCCGGTCTCCGCCGGCATCGTGCGCAGCTACGTCCCCGGAGAGAGCACGGAGTCCGCGGTGAGCGCCACCGCGTCCCTGAGCGACGACGGCCTGCGCGTGACGCTCGACTTCCTCGGCGAGGACACCACCGACGCGGCCCAGGCCGACGCCACGACCGCCGCCTACCTCGACCTCCTGCAGCAGCTCTCGGCCCGGGGCCTGACCCGGCACGCCGAGGTCTCGGTCAAGCTCAGCGCCGTGGGCCAGTTCCTGCCCGAGAACGGCCACAAGATCGCTCTCGAGAACGCCCGGACGATCTGCCGGGCCGCCCGCAACGCCGGCACCACGGTGACCCTCGACATGGAGGACCACACCACCACGGACTCGACGTTGATGATCCTGCGCGAGCTGCGCAAGGACTTCCCCGAGACGGGGGCGGTCCTGCAGGCCGCGCTGCACCGCACCGAGTCCGACTGCCGCGCGCTGGCCTACGAGGGCTCCCGGGTGCGGCTGTGCAAGGGCGCCTACCTCGAGCCCGAGTCCGTCGCGTTCCAGGACAAGCTCGACATCGACAAGTCCTACGTGCGCTGCCTCAAGGTGCTGCTCGCCGGCGAGGGCTACCCGATGATCGCGACCCACGACCCGCGGATGGTCGAGATCGCCTCGTCGCTGGCCAGCCGCTTCGGGCGGGCCGCGGGCAGCTATGAGTTCCAGATGCTCTACGGCATCCGCCCCGAGGAGCAGCGCCGGCTGGTCGCCCAGGGTGAGAACGTGCGCGTCTACGTCCCCTACGGCACCGAGTGGTACGGCTACCTCATGAGAAGGCTCGCCGAGCGTCCGCAGAACCTGACATTCTTCCTGCGGTCCTTGATCTCGAAGAAGTGACACCCGGAAGGCGGCTGACACCGTGACGCAGACTGCGATCCTCGGCGCCGGGGTGATGGGCGAGACCCTGCTCTCCGGTCTCGTCCGTGCCGGCCGCCGCGTCGACAACCTCCTGGTCGGCGAGAAGCGTCCGGACCGGGCCCACGAGCTCGAGGAGCGGTACGGCGTCGCCGTGGTCGGCAACGTCGAGGCGGCCGGCAAGGCCGACACGCTCGCGCTCGTCGTCAAGCCCCAGGACATGGGCGACCTGCTCGACGAGATCGCCGGCGTGCTGCGCCCCGGCCAGCTCGTGGTCTCGCTCGCCGCCGGCATCACCACGGCGTTCATCGAGGCCCGCGTGCCCGAGGGCGTCGCCGTGGTCCGCGTCATGCCCAACACCCCGGCGCTCGTCGACGAGGGCATGGCCGCGATCTCGCCGGGCTCGCACTGCAGCGAGGAGCACCTCGCCGAGGCCGAGGCGCTGATGGCCTCGGTCGGCAAGGTGCTCCGGATCCCCGAGCGGCAGCAGGACGCGGTCACCGCGATCTCCGGCTCCGGTCCGGCGTACATCTTCTTCGTCGTCGAGTCGATGATCGAGGCGGGCGTCCACCTCGGCCTGCCCCGCGCGACCGCCACCGACCTGGTCATCCAGACGGTCGTCGGCTCCGCCAAGATGCTCCGCGAGACCGGCACCCACCCGGCCGTGCTGCGCGAGCAGGTCACCTCCCCGGCCGGCACCACCGCCGCCGCGCTGCGCGAGCTCGAGATCCACAAGGTCCGCGCCGCGTTCCTCGCCGCGATGGAGGCCGCCCGGGATCGCTCGCGCGCGCTCGCCGAGGGCAGCTGACCGGGACTCTCACAGGCCCATCGCCGCCTGGGCGGCGGCGAGCACCGGCGCCGTGACCTCGCGGCAGCGCGCGGCGCCCACGTCGTAGACGCTCGCGACGTACGCCGGGTCCGAGGCGAGGTCCGCGTAGCGCTTCTGCAACGGCTCCAGCTGGGCGACCACAGCGTCGGTGACCGCCTTCTTGAGCGCGCCGTAGGTCGTGATGCCGTCCGCCGAGCCGCCGCAGGCGGCGAGGATCTCCAGCAGGTTGGTGACGCCGGGCTTGGCCGGGTCGCGGCGGACCGCGTCCTCGCCGGTGTCGGAGTCGGTGACGGCGCGTGCGACCTTGCGGCGTACGACGTCGGGCGGGTCGAGCAGCCGCAGCACCCCCGGCCCGTCACCGGACTTGCCCATCTTGCGGGTCGGCTCGTCGAGCCGCATGACACGCGCACCGGCCGCCGGGAGGCTGATCTCGGGGACGGTGAACACGGGACCGTAGGTGCCGTTGAAACGGATCGCCAGGTCGCGGGCGAGCTCGACGTGCTGGCGCTGGTCGGCGCCCACCGGCACCCGCTGCGGCCGGTAGAGCAGGATGTCGGCCGCCATCAGCGCCGGATAGGTGTAGAGGGATGCCCGCGTCGACGGCTGGTCTCGAGCCTTCTCCTTGAACTGGATCATCCGGCCCAGCTCGCCGGTCGTGGCGGTGCACTCCAGCAGGTAGGCGAGCTGGGCGTGCGCCGGCACCCGGCTCTGCACGAACAGCGTCGCGGAGTCGAGACCCGCCGCGAGCAGCAGGGTGGCGGTCTCCTGGGTGAGCGCGCGCAGGCGGGCGGGGTCGTGCGCCGTGGTCATCGCGTGCAGGTCCGCGATGCCGTAGAAGCAGGTGCTCCCGTCCTGGCCGGCGGCCATCGGGCGCAGTGCGCCCAGCAGGTTGCCGAGCGTGAGGTGCCCGCTGGGGGTGAGGAGGGAGAGGTGGCGATCCATGGGTGCTCCTGGGGTGAGGGCCCACGGGTCGGAAATGACGAACGCACCGCCCGTGGGCGGTGCGTGAGGTGAAGTGGGTGTGCTTCAGTCGCGGTCCGCCGTCAGGCGGGCCACCACTGGGTGGGACGACACGGTGTCTCAGGACACTGTGTGGAACGGAACGTCAGCACGGAGCCAGACTACCGGTAGCGTCCGTCACATGCAGGAGTGCGCGGGACCGGCGACCGTCGTCTTCGACCCCACCCTCACCGACTACGACTTCGGCCCGACGCACCCCATGTCGCCGCTGCGGGTCGACCTCACGATGCGGCTGGCCGACGAGCTCGGCGTCCTGAGGTCGCTGCGCCGCGTGGACGCCCCGGTCGCGAGCGACGACGTGATCGCGACGGTCCATCGGCGCTCGCTCATCGAGGCGGTCGAGCGCGCCGGCACCACGCCCGGCATCCTCGACGAGGCGCACGGCCTGGGCACCGACGACAATCCCACCTTCCCCGGCATGCACCACGCGGCGGCGCACATCGTCGGCGCGACCGTCGAGGCCGCACGCCAGGTGTGGACCGGCGAGTCGCTGCACGCGGTCAACATCAGCGGCGGCCTCCACCACGCGATGCCCGACCGGGCGAGCGGCTTCTGCATCTACAACGACGTCGCCATCGGCATCCAGCACCTGCTCGACAGCGGCGCACAGCGCGTGGCCTACGTCGACGTCGACGTCCACCACGGCGACGGCGTCGAGAAGATCTTCTGGGACGACCCGCGGGTGCTGACGATCTCGTTGCACGAGACCGGGCAGATGCTGTTCCCCGGCACGGGCTTCCCGACCGACCTGGGCGGGCCCGACGCCCGCGGCATGGCGGTCAACGTCGCCCTCCCGCCCGGCACCGGTGACGGCGGGTGGCTGCGCGCCTACCACGCGATCGTGCCGCCGCTCGTGCGCGAGTTCGCCCCCGACGTGCTCGTCACCCAGCACGGCTGCGACTCGCACATCGAGGACCCGCTCGCGCACATGATGCTCTCGGTCGACGGCCAGCGCGCCGCGTACCTCGCCCTCCACGAGCTCGCGCACGAGGTCAGCGACGGCAAGTGGCTCGCCACCGGCGGGGGCGGGTACGCCGTCGTCGAGGTCGTGCCGCGCGCCTGGACCCACCTCCTGGCGATCGTGGGTGGCCACCCGCTCGACCCGGCGACCCCGACGCCGCAGGGGTGGCGCGACCACGTGCAGACCCTCCTCGACCAGGTGGCACCGCACCGGATGACCGACGGCCGCACCCCGGCCTACCGCGACTGGATCGACGGCTACGACCCCGAGACCTGGCTCGACCGGTCGATCCACTCCACGCGGATGGAGGTCTTCCCGCTGCACGGCCTCGACCCGTTCCCGTGACGGAGGGCGGACCAGACAGCTGAGGCGATGCAAGCCGACACGCCGTCACCTCGCGAGCTACTTTGGTGAACCCCTTCCCCATGAGTCACATCAGGCTCTATTCTCACCGTGCGCGACGCGTGCACTCACCGGTGGGGAAGCCGGTGGCGCGTCAGACAGAAAGATCGGTGCACGATGGCTACCACCCCTGGGGACTCCTCGACGTCGAAGTTCCTCACCGTCGCCGAGGTCGCGGCGATGATGCGCGTCTCGAAGATGACCGTCTACCGCCTCGTCCACAACGGCGAGCTTCCCGCCGTCCGCGTCGGCCGCTCCTTCCGCGTGTTGGAGAAGGACGTCGACGAGTACCTGCGCAAGAGCTTCTACAGCGCCGGCTGAGCAGGCTCTGGCACGGCGACGGCCGGGCCGCCTGCGACGGAGGTCACGCATCCCGGATTTCCGCGGCCGATTCTGCCTGTGCGGACCCGGCGGCTAGGCTAGGCCGGTCCTCCGGGCGAATCTCGGCGGACGCACCGGCTGTTGAAAGGTATCCCGTGGGTTCTGTCATCAAGAAGCGGCGCAAGCGCATGGCCAAGAAGAAGCACCGCAAGCTGCTGAAGAAGACGCGCGTGCAGCGGCGCAAGCTCGGCAAGTAAGCCCCGAGCGCGATCGCTTCTCGCCGCATGGGCAGCGCCGGCAGGGTCGTCCTGGTCACCGGGGTCTCACGCGACCTCGGCCGTCGCTTCGCGCGCGCGGTGGCCGCCGACCCGTCGGTCGAACGGGTCGTCGGTGTCGACGCCGTACCGCCCCGCGGTGACATCGGCGACGTCTCCTTCGTCCGGGCCGACATCCGCAACCCGGTCATCGCGAAGGTCATCGTCAAGGAGGACGTCGACACCGTCGTCCACATGAGCCTCATCTCCACCCCCGGCAGCGCCGGGGGGCGGAACACGATGAAGGAGCTCAACGTCATCGGGACGATGCAGCTGCTCGCGGCGTGCCAGAAGGCACCCGGGCTCCGGGCGCTGGTCGTGAAGTCCTCGACGACGGTCTACGGCGCGAGCCCGCGCGACCCCGCCATGTTCACCGAGGACATGGAGCCGCGACGCGCGCCACGGGCCGGCTACGCCAAGGACGTCATCGAGATCGAGGGCTACGTGCGCGGCTTCGCGCGCCGTCGCCCCGACGTGCGCGTCACGACGCTGCGCGCGGCCAACGTGATCGGCCCGGAGGTCACCAGCCCGCTGACCTCCTACTTCCGCCTGCCGGTGATCCCGACCGTGATCGGTCACGACCCCCGCCTGCAGTTCCTCCACGAGCACGACCTGCTCGAGGTGCTGCGGCACGCGATCGCCGCGGAGGTGGCCGGCACCTTCAACGTCGCCGGTGACGGGGTCCTCATGCTCTCCCAGGCCGTACGACGACTCCAGCGGCCCGCCGTCCCGCTCCCGTCGTTCGCGGTCGGCCGCGTCGGCACGACCCTGCGCTCGGCGCGGGTGGCCGACTTCTCGCCCGAGCAGCTCGGGCTGCTGACCTACGGCCGCGGCGTCGACACGGTGCGCATGCGCACCGAGCTCGGGTTCGAGCCGACATACACGACCGCGGAGGCCTTCGCCGACTTCGCTGCGCCGCTGCCGCCCACGGGCGGGTACGCCGACCGGCTGCTGAGCCGGGTCGCCCAGAGCCTGCCCGAAGCCGGCGCGCCGGCCGCAGCGGTCGCCGACGGGCCGGAGCCGACCTACGCGCGAGGAGTCGACCGTGGGTGACGCGGAGATCATCCCCATCGGCACCCGCGGCCGTCCCGGCCGCGGCACCGGCAAGCAGCCGTCCTCGGCCGCGCGCGGCCTGGCCCCGGGCGCCCGGTCGGCGTCGGCCAAGCCCGCCCCCCGGTCCTCGGCCGGGTCGACGGCCGGGTCGACAGCCGGGTCCGCGGGCACGGCGGCGGCCAAGCGCTCCGCGCAGCGCCCGGCCCACGACGAACCCCAGGCGACCGCGCAGGTGCCTGTCGAGCACCCCGTCGAGCCCCCCGTCGATCGTCCTGCCGCCACGACCCGCGACCGGGCGCCGATGAGCGGCATCCCGGCCTCCGACTGGCTCGCGGCGATCCAGCACGGGGCGCGCGAGGTCTTCGGCGAGCAGTGGGAGCCGCAACTCGCGAGCTTCCTCGCGTTCCTGCGGCGGCGGGTGACCGGCGACTACCTCGTCGACGAGTACGGCTTCGACCAGGAGGTCACCGAGCGCTTCTTGATGGCCACGCTGCGGCCGATCGCCGAGAAGTGGTTCCGCATCGAGGTGCGCGGCGTCGAGAACATCCCCACCGAGGGTGGCGCCCTGGTCGTCTCCAACCACTCCGGCACCATCCCCGTCGACGGGCTGATGACGCTGGTGTCCATCCACGACCACACCGGCCGCTTCCTGCGCCCGCTCGGCGCCGACCTCGTCTTCCGGCTCCCGTTCGTGAGCTCGCTGGCCCGCAAGAGCGGCGCCACGCTGGCCTGTGCCGAGGACGCCGAGCGGATGCTCACCTCCGGCGAGCTGGTCGGGGTCTGGCCCGAGGGGTTCAAGGGCATCGGCAAGCCCTACAGCGAGCGCTACAAGCTCCAGCGCTTCGGGCGCGGGGGGTTCGTGGCCGCGGCGCTGCGCACGGGGGTGCCGATCATCCCGCTGTCGGTGGTCGGCGCCGAGGAGATCTACCCGCTGGTCGGCAACGTCCCGTCCCTGGCGCGACTGCTGGGCCTGCCGTACCTCCCGATCACGCCGTTCTTCCCCGCGCTCGGGCCGCTCGGGCTGGTGCCGCTGCCCTCGAAGTGGCTGCTGGAGTTCGGCGAGCCGATCCGCACCGACGAGCTCGACGTGGGCGCCGCCGACGACCCGATGCTGGTCTTCAACGTCACCGACCAGGTCCGCGAGACCATCCAGCAGACGCTCTACACGCTGCTGATGCAGCGGGAGTCGGTCTTCAAGTAGGGGTGCGCTCGACGCCGCTCGCCTGCCCACCGGGTCTCGACCCGGCGGTCGCGACCTCGTTCCTCGGTCGCGCGCCTTGCTCGACCACCATCACGGGGTCCGCTGGCGCGTCCCCCGTCAGGGCGTCTTCGGCTGCAACGGGTCGGTGAGGCCCTCCACGACGCCCTCGAGGATGCCGGTGACGCCCTTGACGACGTCGGTGACCACCGGGATCGAGGGGGCGCCGGTGGGCGAGCCACCGGTGAGGCCGCCCGTGAGCCCGTCGGTGAGGTCCTGCAGCGGGTTGGAGCCGCCGCTGGTGGACGTGCCGCCAGAAGGCAGGCCGCCGCCGGGGTTGATGCTGCCGGGGCCCACGTCCTCGGGGTCGACCTGGGGGAGCGAGGTGTCGCCGCCACGCTTGCCGCCGTGCTTGCCGCCGCGGTGCGTGCGCTCGGCCTGGGCGGGATCGCTCGGCGGGGGCTGCGGCACGTTGATCGTCTCGCCGGCGGCGAGTACCGGCGGGATCGAGTCGATGCCGAGACCGCCGCAGTCGGGGCAGCGCAGGGCCGCCTCGGTGTCGATGGTGGTGAGCACCCCGGCCGCGCGGATCAGCTCGTCGCGGGCGTCGGCCGGCACCAGCGGCTCGAGCGCCGCCAGCTGGCCGAGGCTCGTCGAGGCGAAGTCGCGCAGGCGGGCGATCGAGGAGGCCGAGCCACTGTGGGCATAGTCGGCCAGCAGCAGGTCGGAGGCCTGGGTGGCCTGGTCGGTGAAGGCGTTCAGCGTCTCGGCGATGCGCGCCGCGTCGCCGAGGCCATCCTGGCGGGCCAGCGCGTCGACCTCGTCGAGTCGGTCGGAGGCGCTGGCGAGCATCGTCGAGCCCTTGCTCCCCTCGCCCACGCTCAGGCCGGTGTGCGCCTGCTCGATCGCGCGCTTGATCGGGTACAGCGAGTCGCCGGGCAGGGCCGACTGGGAGGCGACCGCAAGCGAGGTGGTGGCTCCCACGATCGCGAGGCTGCCGACGATCGCGGCGACGCGCCGCTCCCGGGTCGGTC
>NZ_JANINT010000338.1 GCF_024509035.1 Nocardioides sp.
GCGTGACCACCAAGGGCTACGGGCTCGACGACTGCCGGCGGCTCGAGGTCGGCGCCCACGACCGGCTGGTGACGGTCTGTGGCAGCGACGACCGCCCGGTCCTGCGCCTGGTCGACTCCGGCAGCCTGCGGCGCCTCGCCACCAAGGACCTCCCGGCGCGCGGCGGCTGCCCGGCCGCGTTCGACCTCGACGCCGACGGCCGGGTGGTGGTCGCGGGCCGCGACCGGCTGCTCGTGGTCGGCACCGCCGACGCCGAGGGTGACGCGGACCTCACCACCGAGGCGACCGTCGAGCTGGGCCTCGGCGACGACGACTGCGTGGCCGGGCTCGCGGTGCAGGGCCGGCGTACGTGGGTCGTCTCCCGTGAGGGGACGGTGGGCGTGGTGACGGGGGAGAAGGTCCGGACCGTCGATCTCGGCGACACCGTCGACCGGCCGCTGGCCGTCGACGACGTCGGGGCGTACGTCGCCGGCGCGGACGCGCTGCACCGGCTGGTGCTCGACGGGCCGGAGCCGCGGCTCGCGTGGAGCTCGGCGTACGACGGCGGGGGCGAGCGCGGCGCCGCGCCGGTGCCGATGGACGGGGGGCTGGTCGCGGTCGCCGACAACCGGGACCCGCGCCTCCAGGTCGTGGTCCACCGCGCCGACACCGGTGACGTGGTGTGCCGCACCGAGGTCTTCGACGACGACGCGGGCGCGGTGGACGGCGGGCTGGTCGCCGCGGGCGGCAGCGTGGTCGTGCAGAACGCCCACGGCTACACCGGCCCGCTCGCGACCGTGCTCGGCCGCACCACCGACCGGGGCATCGCGCGGGTCGACGTGCTCGACGACGGGGCGGACGGCGAGTGCCGGGTCGCGTGGACGACCGACCTGGACGCGCCCAGCGGGGTGCCGGCGGTGTCGGTGCGCGACGGGATCGTGTACGCCTACGTGAAGCGGCACAGCTGGCTCGGCGTCGACGCGTGGTACCTCGCCGCGCTCGACCTCGACACCGGCCGCCTGCTCTGGGCGGAGCGCACCGGCCTGGGCGTGCTGCGCGACAACCACGGTGGCGAGGTCACCCTCGGCCCGGGCCGCTCGGCGTACGTCCCCGTGCTCGGTGGGCTGGTGCGGGTGCGCGACCGGCGTTGACCCGCCCGAAACTTTCGGGCGGGTCGACGTGGATCACGGGTAGCGGATGCCCGTGGTCTCCTCGCTGATCTCCCACAGCCGCCGCTGCGCGGTCTCGTCGTGCGACAGCTTGTTGCTGGTGGTCACGTGCGGCGTCCCGCCCCACTCGGCGAGACCGCTCGGGCCGCAGTACGTGCCGCCCGGCAGGTCCGCGGTGGCCGCCATCAGCGTGGGCCACGCACCCTGGTCGGCGCGGTTGGGCGAGACCGCCTTGATCGCGGCGTCGAGGATCGTCGCCCGACCGCCGCGGGCCCGGCCGTACTGCCCGTTGGCGGCGAGGTGGGTGGCGGCGAAGCCCGGGTGTGCCGCGAGCGCGCGCACCGGCAGCTCGGCCCGCCGGGCGCGCCGGTCGAGCTCGTAGGTGAACAGCAGGTTGGCGAGCTTGGACTGCCCGTACGTCGGCCAGCGCTGGTAGCGGCCCTGCTGGGTACGCGGGTCGCCCAGCGGCGCGGAGCGCGCGACGCGGTGCATCTGCGAGGACACGCTGACGACGGTGGCGGCGCCGCTCTCGACCAGCTGGGGGAGCAGCAGTCCGGTGAGCAGGAACGGCCCGAAGTGGTTGGTCGCCATCTGCAGCTCGAGGCCGTCGGCGGTGCGACGGTACGGCGTGCCCATCACGCCGGCGTTGTTGACCAGCACGTCGATCGCGCCGAGGCCGGCCGCCTGAGCCGCGGCCCGGCGTACCGAGGACAGGTCGGAGAGGTCGACGACGAGCGACTCGATCTCGGCGTCCGGGACCTCGTCGACGATCGCGGCGCGGGTCTCCTCGAGCCGCGCAGCGGTCCGGCCGGCCAGCACGACCCGTGCGCCGCGGCGGGCGAGCTCGAGGGC
>NZ_JANINT010000339.1 GCF_024509035.1 Nocardioides sp.
GGCTGGTGCTGCTCGGCGCCGGCGACCTGCTGAGCAACGACCAGGTGCTGCGCGCCGACGACGCCGCGGTCGCCCTGCGCCTGTTGGGCGGCCGGGACCGTCTCGTCTGGTACGTCCCGTCGCTCGACGACCTGGTCGGTGACGACGGGGTGAGCCTGGCGACGTTGCTGCCGCCGTGGTTGCGGCCTGCGCTCTGGCTGGGCGCCCTGGCGGTCCTGGCGCTCCTGGTCTGGCGCGCACGGCGGCTGGGACCGCTGGCCACCGAGCCGCTCCCCGTGGTCGTCAAGGCGATCGAGACCACGCGGAGCCGAGGGCGCCTCTACCGCCGCGCCGGCGATCGTGCGCACGCCGCCTCCGCGCTGCGGTCCGCCACCCGCGTCCGGCTGGCCGACCGCCTCGGCCTGGGGGCCCGGGCCGAGGCACCCGCCCACCTGGACGCGTTGCTCGCCGACCTGGCCCGCCACACCGGGAGGCCGCGCGCCGAGCTCGACCTGCTGCTCGGCCCGCACGCCCCTCCCCCGCGCACCGACCACGACCTGATCACCCTGGCCGGCCGCCTGGCCGAGCTCGACAGAGAGGTACGCCGCCCATGAGCGAGACACCCTTTCCGCCCACGACCACCGGCCCCGACGCCGACGCCGGCGAGGAGGCGCGCGAGCGGCTGGGCGCCGTACGGTCCGAGGTCGCGAAGGCGGTCGTCGGGCAGGACGCCGCGGTCTCGGGCCTCCTCGTGGCGCTGCTCTGCGGCGGCCACGTGCTCATGGAGGGCGTGCCCGGGGTCGCCAAGACGTTGCTGGTCCGCACCCTCGCCGCCGCCCTGTCGGTCGAGACCCGTCGCGTGCAGTTCACCCCCGACCTGATGCCCGGCGACATCACCGGCTCGATGGTCATCGACAGCACCCGCGGCGAGCTCACCTTCCGCGAGGGCCCGATCTTCACCAACCTGCTGCTCGCCGACGAGATCAACCGGACGCCGCCCAAGACGCAGTCCGCGCTGCTGGAGGCGATGGAGGAGGGCCAGGTCTCGGTCGACGGCGTCTCCCGGCCGCTGCCCCAGCCGTTCCTGGTGGCCGCGACCCAGAACCCGGTCGAGTACGAAGGCACCTACCCGCTGCCCGAGGCCCAGCTGGACCGGTTCCTGCTCAAGGTGGTCCTGCCGGTGCCCGACCGCGAGGCGGAGCTGGAGATCGTGCAGCGGCACGCGGCGGGGTTCGACCCGCGCGACGTCGCGGCCGCCGGCGTCCGGCCGGTGGCGGGTGCCGCCGACATCGCGGCCGGCCGGGCCGCGGTGGGCCGGGTGCAGGTGAGCCCCGAGGTCGCGGCGTACGTCGTCGACGTCGCCCGGGCGACACGGGTCTCCCCGTCGTTGAGCCTGGGGGCCAGCCCGCGGGGCGCGACGGCCCTGCTGCGGTCCGCGCGCGCCTGGGCGTGGCTGACCGGACGGGACTTCGTCACCCCCGACGACGTCAAGGCGCTCGCCCACGCCACGCTCGTGCACCGGCTCGGGCTGCGGCCCGAGGCCGAGCTGGAGGGCGTGGACGTGGGCGAGGTGCTCGCCTCGGCGCTCGGGTCGGTGCCGGTCCCTCGCTGACGATGGCGATCACCGGACGCGTCCCACTGCTGCTGCTCCTCGGAGTGGCGGCGGTCGTGCTGCGCCCGGAGATGGGCACGGTGTGGCTGTGGGCACTCGCCGTCGGGCTGCTCGTCGGTGCCGACGTGCTGCTCGCGCCCTCGCCCGCTCGGCTGGTGCTCGAGCGGCCACCGATCGGCACCGTGCGGCTCGGGGAGCCCGCCGAGACGCGTCTGGTCGCGACCAACCAGGCCCGTCGGCGGGTGCGGGGGCTGGTGCGCGACGCCTGGCAGCCGTCGGCGGGCGCGAGCGGCAACCGACACCGGCTCGCTCTGGGCGCCGGCGAGCGCGCGGTCCTCCGCACGCCTCTCCTCCCGCGGCGCCGCGGCGACCTGCGCGCGGTCGGGGTCACCGTGCGACTGC
>NZ_JANINT010000340.1 GCF_024509035.1 Nocardioides sp.
CCGGACGGTTCCCCCGTGACCGTCCGGCAGGTACCGTGACAGTCCCACTGTGAGCATCACTGTGACGGTCCCCCAGGAGCACGCGATGACCCAGGCCCCCGCCCGCCCCTCGTCCGGCTCCGAGCCCGGCAACGAGGCCGCGACCTTCGAGTCGCTGAACCCCGCCACCGGCGAGGTCGTCGGCATCTTCCCGATCCACGGCGAGGCCGAGGTCCGCCATGCGGTCGCGCGCGCCCGCAAGGCGGCCGAGTGGTGGTCGGGGCTGACGTTCAAGGACCGCAAGGTCTACCTGAACACGTGGAAGGCGACGATCGCCCGGCGGCTGCCCGAGCTCGCCGACCTGATGCGCCGCGAGATGGGCAAGCCGCGCTCCGACGCGGTCATGGAGGCCACGCTCGGCATCGACCATATCGCCTGGGCCGCCAACCACGCCGGCAAGGTGCTGGGCCGGCACCGCGTCTCGCCGGGGATGCTGATGGTCAACCAGGCCGCGACCGTGGAGTTCCGCCCGCTCGGCGTGGTCGGGGTCATCGGCCCCTGGAACTACCCCGTCTTCACCCCGCTCGGCTCGATCGCCTACGCGCTGGCGGCCGGCAACGCCGTGGTGTTCAAGCCCAGCGAGCACACCCCGGCCATCGGGGAGTGGCTGGTGCGCACGTTCTCCGAGGTCGTGGGCCGCCCCGTCCTCCAGCTCGTCACCGGGCAGGGCGAGACCGGGGCCGCGCTGTGCCGCGCCGGGGTCGACAAGGTGGCGTTCACCGGCTCGACCGGCACCGGCAAGCGCGTGATGGCCGCCTGCGCCGAGACCCTCACCCCGGTCGTCATCGAGGCCGGCGGCAAGGACCCCCTGCTCGTCGACGCGGACGCCGACGTCGCGGCCGCCGCCGACGCCGCGCTGTGGGGCGCCTGCAGCAACGCCGGCCAGACCTGCACCGGTGTCGAGCGCGTCTACGTCCACGAGCGGGTGTACGACGAGTTCGTCGCCGAGATCACCCGCCGCGCGGAGGGCCTGAGCGCCCACGCCGGCGACGACTCCAAGATCGGCCCGATCACCATGGAGAGCCAGGTCGGGGTGATCCGCCGGCACATCGACGACGCGCTGGCCCGCGGTGGCCGCGCCGTGGTCGGTGGCGCCCACGCGGTCGGCGAGCGGTTCGTGCAGCCCACGATCCTCGTCGACGTGCCCGAGGACTCCGCGGCCGTCCAGGAGGAGACGTTCGGCCCGACCGTGACGATCGCCAAGGTGCGCGACATGGACGAGGCGGTCGCGCTGGCCAACGGGACGGCGTACGGCCTGGGCGCCACGGTGTTCAGCAAGGACAACGGGATGGCCATCGCCGAGCGCATCCGCTCGGGCATGACGGCCATCAACTCGGTGATCTCGTTCGCGGCGATCCCGAGCCTGCCGTTCGGCGGCGTCGGCGACTCCGGCTTCGGTCGCATCCACGGGCCCGAAGGGCTCAAGGAGTTCACCTACGCCAAGGCCATCGCCCGCCAGCGGTTCAAGCCGGCGCTGGCGCTGACGACGTTCGAGCGCACCGAGAAGGCCGACAAGCGGCTCGCGGCGATCGTCAGGACCCTGCACGGGCGCGGCTGAGCAGGGGGTCGCGCGGGGTCAGCCGGGCTCCTCGTCCGCGAAGACCACGGGCGCGCCGGCGCTCCGGTCCCCGCCCATGCTCGTCGGGGCGTCGCGCAGCACCGACCGCACGCGTTCGCGGTCCTCGGTCGGGTCGCACGCGATGACGACGTCCTCGTAGCCCCCGTCGATCGCGATCGTGGCCGAGAGGCCGCTGCCGCGGACGGCCGCGAGCGCGGCCGCAGGGTCGTGGCCCACCGGCACGTGGTATCGCAGCTCCCCGCTCGGGCCCTTCCGGCGGGCCAGGGCCCGCTTCACGCCGGCGAGGGCCGACCAGGCGACGAGGGTCTGAGCGATGCGCATGTCGTCCTCCGCAGCGTCGGGATGGCGTGAGCAGTCGCCGCACCAACCTGTGCCGGCCGAAGGCGAGCACGTGAGCCGAGGTCCAGGCCTGCAGGTGCGACATCACCCCGGTGCCCGGTGGCACCAGATTCATGCTCTAGCGCAACGATATGGGCGGTGTGTCAGGATCCGGGGCCGGGCTGGAGGTGGTCGGGCCAGTCGTACATGAGCCGATGGGCCAGGTGGCTCAGCCGCGGGTCCCAGCGCGCTCGTGCGGCGAGGTAGCGGTCGGTCGCGCCGGACAGGAGGGGTACGCCGGCCGCGTGCAGGTCGCGTTCCATCCGCTGGTGGTGCCGCCGCCACCGCTCGAGCTGCTCCTCGTCCGGTGTGGGTACGTCGCCGGGCCCCGAACCGGTCACGCGCTCGGTCATGGTGGTCGCGGCGACCTCGATCTCCGCGACGTCACTACCTGTGAGCTCGGGTCGGGAGCCGTCGCGCACGTCCACGGTGGTCCGCAGCAGCGTGGCGGTCTCCCAGCAGGTCAACAGCATCCGCGGCAGCGCGTCGTACTCGCGCTGGTAGTGGAAGGACCGCAGCACCGGGTAGGAGCTGTGGGTCTGCACGAGCTCGCGCAGGCCGGCCGCCATGGAGTGCAGGTCCACGGTGGCGGCGACCGGCCCCTCCGCCCAGAGGGCGGCCACGATCGTCGAGCCGTGGCCGGTGCCGCGGCTGCGGTCGTGCAGCGCCATCGCGAAGCTGTTGCGCCCCGCGAGCGTGCCGTAGACCGAGACGAAGTAGGAGATCGCCAAGGTGAACGTGGTGAAGCCGGTCCCGGCCTCGACGACGACCAGCACCCGGTAGGCGGGGGTCGTGGCGACCAGGTCGCCCAGCCCGAGGGTCGTGAGGTTGTAGCCGCTGAAGTAGACCGCGGTGCCCCAGCTCTGGTCCGTCGCGCCCTGCGCCGCGGTGACCGGGCCGCCGAGTGCCGGGTGGTAGATCGCCGCCCAGCCGGCCAGCAGCAGCACGAACCAGGACAGCAAAGTGAGGGTCACCTCGGCCGGGCCGGCGTACGCGAGCAGCCGCTGCCGCCGGCCCTTCGGCAGTCGCCGGGTCCGGCGGAAGAGCCAGCGGATCGAGCGGCTCAAGGGGCGACGGACCGGTCCCCGGCCGCTGCCGGGGAACAGCACCGTGTAGAAGACGTCGGCCAGCGTCACTGCCACCAGTCCTGCTCCGAGTGCCAGTGACGCGACCGTTGCGATGGAGGTCGTCACGAAGAGACGATTACCCCAGAACCTGTGCGGGTACGCAAACATCTCCGAGGTGCCGCGGCCATTCGTCGAGGAGGTAGAAGTGGGCAACGGGGCAAGCGCGACTCCACCCATGCGCGTTCGAGTGCCGCGCGCTCTGCGCGAGTTCGCCCTCGTGCCGATCCTCGTGGTGGTGGTCCTTCTCGTCCTCGCAGGCGTGTCCATCGTCGGAGACCAAGCGCACGGCGCGTTCTTCGCCAGTGCGCGGCGGCTCCTCGGCCACTACATCGGGGCGAGCAGTGCCACCGGGACCCTGACCGCGGTCGCCACCGGTCTCGTGACCGTCACCTCCATCACGTTCTCCGTGCTGCTGCTCGCGGTGCAGCAGACCGCCTCCAGCCTTTCTCCGGTCGTCTTCGACCAGTTCGTGCGCCGTCGTACGAACCAGGTCTACCTGGGCCTCTTCGTCGGCCTGGCCCTGTACTCGTACGTGGTGATGGCGGCCGTGCAGCCGAAGACACCGCCCATCATCGGCGCGTTCTTCGCCACCGTTCTCACCGTCGTCGCCCTGGGGTGCCTGCTCTTCCTCGTCTACTCGACGATCGACCAGATGCGACCCGACAACGTGATGCGGCAGCTCCACGACCGGGCGGTCGCGGCTCACGAGCGTGAGGGGCGCATCGTGGCGCGCACCCGTCGCACCTCGACGTCCACGGCGCCGGTCAACGCCGAGCTGCGAGCGGACACCTTCGGGTACGTCGAGTCCGTCGACCTCGATCGCATCGAACGGGCGATGGGCGCTGGCGGCGGGAGCGGTGTCGCCGACCCGGGCAGCCGCCCGGAGGTCGAGATCCTGGTCGCCATCGGCGACCAGGTGGTCCTGGGCGCCCTCCTTGCTCGCGTCCGCCACCCCGATCGCGCTGAAGCGCAGCGGATCTGCCGGGAGCTCGCGAACGCGCTCCCGGTGAGTCCCGCGCCGGACATCGACTTCGACCCCAGCACGGCCGTGCGGGACATCAGCAACATCGGCTGGACCAGCGGCTCGACCTCCAAGCACAACCCGGCGATCGCCGGGCAGGCCCTGCACGCGCTGCGCGACCTCGGGGCCCGGTGGCTGATCGAGGGTGAACGGGTCGGGGACGAGTCGGCGAGCGTGGTCTACCCGGACCGGGATGTCGAGACCCTGCTCGAGGCCGTCTACTCGGCGGCCGTGGTCGCCCGGGAGTCACGCCAGCACCAGCAGGCGGTCCGGGTCCTGCAGACCTACCGCTTCCTGGCCGAGCTGGCATCCCCGCCGCTGGTCGAGCGGATCCGCCGCGACGTCGCGGCCCTCCAGGACGAGCTCGATCGTCTGCCCGCCTCGCCTGCGGTCGACCGCGAGCGGACCTGTCTCGATCGAGCGCTCGCGCTCGACGACCTGGGTGCAGGGCCCGGGACCGGGCGAGGCGCGCGCCGCGCCACGGTGTCATGAGGTGCCGGGATGTCGGGCCGCGAAGAACGCCCCCAGGCTGCCTGCGGCGCCGCGAACACCGCCATGGAGTAGGCGGCCAGCAGTCCGCCATGACGTCTGCGAACCGATCGTCTCGAGCCAGCGGCTCCCCGTCACCGTCGCCAGAGCGGCCGCGTGCAACGCCGCACCCTAGGTGTGGTGGCACATGGCGCTGAGCACGCTCATCAGCGGGATCGCCTCCTGCGGGAAGTCGTCCATCATGCGGGACCCCTGGCCGCCCGAGGTGTGCGGCGATCACAGAAGCCAGGGGATGATTCGGCCGTCCGGCAGGCCGACCTCGTCCTCGGGGGGCGCCGCGCCGACGGCGGCTGAGAACGCCGCCAGGCCGTCGGCCAGGCCCGCCGCATCGGCGGGGTCCATCCGGGCGGCGATCCCGGCGATGATGTCGCGGCGCGCCGCCAGCAGGCGGCCGACGAGCGCGGTGCCCTCCTCGGTGAGGACCAGAAGGGTGTGACGCCGGTCCTCGTCGTGCTCGGTGCGTGCCACCATGCCGAGCCGGACGAGCTCCTCGCAGGTGCGGCTGGCGTTCGACGCGTTGACACCGAGGTGCTCGGCGATCGTGGAGACGTTGAGCGGACCACGTGAGCTGAGCAGGACCATCGTCCGCAGCTGTCGGACGCTGATCTCCTCGCTCATCTCCGTCAGGGTGCGCGCCACGACGGCCGTCATCGTGCCCGAGACGGCCAGCATGGCGTCGCTCGCCCGGTCGTGCGCGGAGCGGTCCTCAGCACGGCGCTGCCGACGCCTGCTCGAGAGGGCGTCGCCGGCGGCCTGGTCGGTCATGGGTCACGCTCTCCTCGTCGTCACGTCGCGGGTCGTGAGGCCCTCGGCGCAGGGGCCGGAGGTCGGCATGTCCGGCTCCCGTCTCACCGGGCCACGACGCTCGACGCACGGTCGATGGCTCGCGCCGGCAGGCCCGCGCGTGGCTCGCGGACGTCGAGCGCCATCAGCCCGCCGACCACGTAGGCGACCGCCGCGGCTGTCTCGAACGCTGCCGACCTGGTGGCGTCGTGCGGTGCCAGCCACGCCTGGAGCGCCATGCCGGCGGCGCACAGCAGGGCGACGGCCACGCCCACGCGGTGGGGGCGCGGCGACAGCAGGACCCGCAGGCCCACCAGGCCGGCCAGGATCGCCAGCCCGAGGTCGCGCTCGCCGTTGATCTGCCCGGTGTGGGTGTGGGGGTACATGCCCTGTGTGCTCAGCACGAACGCGGCGGCGACGAGCAGGACGATGGCGCCCGCCACCGACAGACCGGGCCGAGGGGCTCGGAGCGTCCCGGCGGTGGCTGCCCGGCGTGTGTGATCGGCGCGTCGGCTCTCACGGCGGGCGTCGGGGTCGCGGATCTGTTCGCCGGCCTTGGTGCCCTCGCGGGCGTTGCCCTCCTTGATGTCGCGGACCTCGGCGTCGAGCTCGAACGCTCCGGTCGCGTCGTACAGGGCGCCGCCCCGCCACGCCACCAACGCGCCGATGCCGAGCAGCACGAGGCCGGCGAGGGCGACCGACCAGGACGCGACCAGGATGGCCAGCCCGATCACGGCGGCGCCGACGATCGCGACGAAGAGCCCGCCCCACACCCGGCGAGGCCGGACGCGGTGCTTGCCCGTGGACTTCTGGTGCGTCATGTCGATTCCCTTCGTCGGTGGTGTGAGCGCCGGTCAGGCCAAGCGATAGCGCTCGGCCCGGTCGGCGCGGAACGACAGGCCGTGGCCCGGACGGTCGGTGGGCTGGAGGGCGCCACCGACCGGTTCGGTGTAGCCGTCGACCAGCTCGCGAGCGATGCGAACGTGGTCGTGGAACCACTCGAGGTGACGCAGGTTCGGTGTGACGGTGGCGACGGGAGCGGTGAGGTACGGCGCGCAGTGCGCCGAGACGTCCCGGCCCCGCGACGCGAGGTGCCGGCAGATCCGGAGCCACTCCGTGTAACCACCGCACCGCGTCACGTCGAGCTGGATGCAGTCCACGACCGGGGCGAGCCGCTCGAAGTAGGGCAGGTCGTAGCCGTACTCGCCGGCGGTCACGTCGAGGGTCAGCTCCTGGTGGAGCCGGTCGAGACCCTCCAGGTCGTCAGAGCTCACCGGCTCCTCGAACCAGGTGGCGCCGAGGTCCTCGAGGGCGTGCCCTACACGGGCGGCCTGCGCTCGGCCGTAGCCGCCGTTGGCGTCGACGAACACCTCGGTCCCCGGTCCGACGGCGTCCAGCACGAGCGCGGTGCGGTGGAGGTCGCGCTGCTCCTCGGCACCCGAGGACTCGCCGATCTTGATCTTCACCGCCCCGACACCGGCCAGCTTCCAGCCCTCGACCTGGCACAGCAGCCGCTCGTCGTCGTAGGTCGTGAACCCGCCGCTGCCGTACACCGGGACGGCGCGGGGCTCGAGGTCCCACCACTGGGCCAGCGATACCTCCAGAAGCCGGGCGCCGAGGTCCCACAGTGCGATGTCGACCGCGGAGATCGCCATCCCGACCAGCCCGGGCCGCCCCGCGTTGCGCACCGCCACGACCATCGCCTCCTGGAGGCCGGCGGGTGCCAGGGCGCTGGCATCGAGGACGACGGGACGCAGCAGCTCCTCGACGACCTGGACGGCCGCGGCGGGCGCCCACGTCCAGCCGGTTCCGACATGACCTCGGGCGTGTGCCTCGACCACGACCAGGGTCGAGGAGCTCCAGCTCAGGGTGCCGTCGGCTTCCGGGACGTCGGTCGGGATCCGGTAGGCGTGTGCCTCGAGCCGCTCGACCATCGGGGCGGGAGGGTCGTTCACGACAGGACCTCGCGAGCCTTGGTCTTGATGCCCTCCTTGATCACGCCCCACCGATTGTCGTCGCCCTTCGCGAGCGCCTTGGCGAGGTTGGTCATCTGCTCGAGCGTCGCGTGCGGGGGGATCGGGGGTACGTCGGGGTCGCAGTGCACGTCCAGCAGGAACGGACGGTCGGCGGCGAGCGCTTCCTGCCAGGCGCCGGCCAGGTCGGCCGGGTCCGTGACCACCCGCGCGCCGAGCCCCAGCGAGGTGGCGAAGTCGGCGTACGTCACGTCCGGCAGGGCCTGGGACTCCACGAACTTCGGGGTGCCGCCCATGGCGCGCAGCTCCCAGGTGACCTGGTTGAGGTCGTTGTTGTGCAGCACGGCCACCACCAGGCGAGGGTCGGACCACTCCTTCCAGTAGCGGCTGATCGTGATGAGCTCGGCGAGGCCGTTCATCTGCATCGCGCCGTCGCCCTCGAACGCGACCGCCGGGCGGTCGGGGTGGGCGAACTTGGCGCCGATCGCATAGGGGACCGCCGGTCCCATCGTCGCGAGGTTGCCCGACAACGTCCCGCGCATGGTGCCGCGCATCTTGACCAGTCGCGCGTACCAGTTGGCGCACGAGCCGCTGTCCGCGAGGATCATCGCGTCGTGCGGGGCGACCTCGGCGAACTCCGAGAAGATCCGCAGCGGGTTGACCGGGTCGGCGGAGGCCATGGCCTCGCTCTCGACCGCGTCCCACCAGTCCGCGACGTCCTGGCACACCTTGTCCTGCCACGACCGGTCCTCCTTGCGCTGCAGGAGCGGCAGCAGGGCGCGCAGCGTGGCCGCGGCGTCCCCCACGAGGTTGACCTCGTAGGGATAGCGCAGCCCGATCATCGAGCCGTCGATGTCGATCTGGACGGCCCGAGCCTGGTCCAGCTCGGGCATGAACTGCGTGTAGGGGAAGCTGGATCCGACGGTCAGCAGCGTTTCGCAGTCGCTCATGAGCTCATAGCTCGCCCGGGTGCCGAGCAGGCCGATCGAGCCCGTGACGTAGGGCAGGTCGTCGCTGAGGACGTCCTTGCCGAGCAGGGCCTTGGCCACGCCCGCGCCCAGCAGGTCGGCGACCTGCTGGACCTCGGCCACCGCGCTGCGAGCCCCCTGCCCGACCAGCATGGCGACCTTGGTGCCGGCATTGAGGATGTCGGCGGCGCGGCGCAGCGCGTCGTCGTCGGGTTGCACCTGCGGCCAGCTGATGCCCAGGCTGGAGGGCACCATCTTGAACTCGTGGCCCGGAGGCACGTACTCGAGCTCCTGCACGTCCGACGGGATGATGATCGCGGTCGGCGCCCGGCGGGACAGCGCGGTGCGGATCGCGCGGTCCAGCACGTTGGGCAGCTGCTCGGGCACCGTCACCATCTGCACGTAGTCCCCGGCCACGTCCTTGAACAGGCTCAGCAGGTCGACCTCCTGCTGGTAGCTCCCGCCCATCGCGGACCGGGCGGTCTGGCCGACGATCGCGACGACGGGCACGTGGTCGAGCTTGGCGTCGTACAGGCCGTTGAGCAGATGGATCGCACCAGGCCCGGAGGTGGCCATGCAGACCCCCACCCGTCCGCTCAGCTTCGCGTAGCCCACCGCCTCGAAGGCGCTCATCTCCTCGTGGCGCGACTGGATGAACGGCGGCTGGTCGTCAGCTCGCGAGAACGCTCCCAGGATCCCGTTGATCCCGTCCCCGGGGAAGCCGAAGACGTGCTCGACGCCCCACTCCCTCAAGCGCGCCAGCAGGTGGTCGGCGACGGTGGTGCTCATGTCGTGCTCCCTTGCTCGTTGGGTGGGTGGATGGACCGCTCGGGTGGGTGGGTCGGCAGCGTCGTGCGGGAGAGCCGGTCGATGAGCTGTGCGAGGTGCAGCGGCTCGTGGCCGGCCTCGTCGAGGTCGTGGATCTGGGTGCGGCAGGAGAAGCCGTCGGCGAGCACGACGGTGCGCGGGTCGTGCGGGTCGGTCTCGCGTAGCGCGGGCAGGAGGCCCTGCTCGGCGCAGGCCTTGCTGACCTCGCCGTGGCCGGCGGTGAAGCCCCAGTTGCCGGCGAGCCCGCAGCAGCCGGAGTCGAGCCGGTCGACCTGGACGCCGGACTTCTCGAGGAGGTCCCGGTCGGCGTCCCACGTCAGGACGGCGTGCTGGTGGCAGTGGACCTGGACCTTCGCGGTGAGGTCGTCGACGTGAGGCGGCTCCCAGCCGTCGGTGTGCTCCATGAGCAGCTCGGCCAGGGTGACCGTGTGGTCACGGACCCGGCGGGTGTCCAGGTCGTCGGGCATGAGCTCCGCCGCGTCCGAGCGGAGCACCGCGGTGCAGCTGGGCTCGAGGCCGACGACCAGCCCGCCCGCGCGGACGTGGGGGGCGAGGGTCTCGATGGTGGAGCGCACGCGCCGGCGGGCCACGTCGAGCTGTCCGGTGGAGATCCA
Source organism: Nocardioides sp. (assembly GCF_024509035.1). Lineage (GTDB taxonomy): Bacteria > Actinomycetota > Actinomycetes > Propionibacteriales > Nocardioidaceae > Nocardioides. The sequence goes on from NZ_JANINT010000340.1 coordinate 9,860, forward strand.
CGTCAGGCCGCAGCACACCGGACGCTCCGGCATGGTGACCGCCCAGCCGGCTGCCTCCAGCACGCGGACCGCGGCGATGCCGGAGTCGGGGTGGAAGTGGTTGGTGAAGGTATCCGGCCACAGCAGCACGGTGCCCAGCCGACCGGCGCCCGGGGCGGGTGTGTGGGTGCGGAACCAGCGTTGCAGCGACTGGGCGGCGAAGGTGGGCGGGGTGCGGTCCTCCAGGCCGGCGGCGCGGGTGCCGGCCCGGCGCAACGCGGGGACCGACGCCAGGCGGTTGACGAACGGCGCGAGCCGGAGCCGGTCGACCACCCGCGCGGCCATCGGCAGGTAGCCGGTCGCGTAGTCGGCCCGGGGGCGCAGGCGTCCCCGGTAGTGCTGGTACATGAACTCGGCCTTGTAGGTGGCCATGTCCACGTGGGCGGGGCAGTCGGACGTGCACCCCTTGCACGCCAGGCACAGGTCGAGGGCGTCGCGGACCGCCTCGGAGCGCCAGCCGTCGCGGATCGGGCTGTCGCCGTGGCCGTCGATCATCTCGAACAGCAGCCGCGCGCGGCCGCGGGTGGAGTGCTCCTCCTCGTGGGTGGCTTGGTAGGAGGGGCACATGACCTGGCCGCCCTGGTGGGTGAGCTGCCGGCACTTGCCCACGCCGACGCAGCGGTTGGCGGCTTGGGCGAAGCTGTGGCCGTCGTCGGGATATCCGAACGCCAACGGCAGCATCCGCCGCGGCTCCCAGTCGCCGCCCAGGCGCAGGTGCTGGTCGAGGGCGGCCGGCTTGACGGTCTTGCCCGGGTTCATGAGGTCGCCGGGGTCGAAGAGGCCCTTGACCTCCTCGAACAGGCGGACGACGTCGTCGCCGAACATGATCGGCAGCAGCTCGCCGCGCGACTGGCCGTCGCCGTGCTCGCCGGAGAGGGAGCCCCCGTAGCCGGCGACGAGCCGGGCGGCCGTCTCCATGAACCGGCGGTAGGTCGCCACGCCCTCGGTGGTGTAGAGGTCGAAGGGGATCCGCGTGTGCACGCAGCCCTGTCCGAAGTGGCCGTAGAGGCTGGGACCGGTGTCGCTGGCGTAGCCGAACTCCTGATAGAGCCCGTTGAGGTCGCGGAGGTAGTCGCCGAGCCGGTCGGGCGCGACCGCGGAGTCCTCCCAGCCCTCGAACGTGTCGGCGTGGTGGGGCACGTGGGCGGTGGCGCCGAGTCCCGACTCACGCACCATCCACAGCGCGTGCTCCTTCTCGGGATCGTCGTAGAAGGCGACGCCGGGGGCGTGGTCGGTGCGGCCGATCGCGTCGAGCATCGCCTTCGCCCTGCGGTCGGCCTCGTCGCTGTCCTCGCCGCCCATCTGCACCATCAGGTAGCCCGCACCGTCGGGGAGCTCCTGCAGGGCATCGGGGTTCATGCCCTTGAGCTGCTGGTCGTGGACGAGGTAATGGTCCACGCCCTCGAGCGCGATCGGCTCGTGCTCGACGATGGCCGGGACGGCGTCGGCGGCGACGAAGATGTCGGGGTATCCCAGGACGACCAGCGTGCGGGCCTCGACGACGGGCACCAGCTCCAGCTCGGCGTGGAGGACCGTCACCAGGGTCGACTCGCTGCCCACCAGGAACCCGGCCATGTCGAAGTCGTGCTCGGGCAGCAGCGAGTCGAGGTTGTAGCCGGACACGCGGCGCGGGATCCGGGGGTAGCGCTCCCTGATCAGGTCCCCGTGGTCGTCGCGCAGGCGGCGCAGCGTGCGGTGGATCTCACCGACGCGGTCGGCGCGGCCGGCGAGCTCGGCGTACTCCTCGTCGTCGAGCGCCTTGGCGGTGAAGCGGGTCCCGTCGTGGAGCAGCACGTCCAGCGCGTAGATGTTGTCGACGACCTTGCCGGTGCGCTGGGCCGTGGCTCCGCAGGAGTTGTTCCCGATCATCCCGCCGAGCGTGCAGTTGGGGTGCGTGGCGGGCTCGGGGCCGAACCGTAGTCCCGTGTCGGCGAGCTGTCGGTTGAGATCGTCGAGCACGATCCCTGGCTCGACGACGCAGCGCCGGGCCTGGGCATCGACCGAGAGCAGGCGGTTGCAGTGCTTGGTGTAGTCGATGACGATCGCCTCGTTGGTGCACTGGCCGGCGAGACTGGTGCCCCCGCCGCGGTTGACGATCGGCAGGCCGAGCTCGTGACAGACAGCCACGGTCGCCACGACGTCCTCGATCGTGCGCGGGACGACCACGCCGATCGGCACCTGACGGAAGTTGGAGGCGTCGGTGGAGTACGCCGCCCGGGATCCGTCGTCGAAGCGCACCTCGCCCCGGACGCGCTCGCGCAACAGCTCCTCGGCCCTCGCGAGCCGGTCGGTCGACACCGCCGTCATGACCGGGCTCCTCTCGCTCCCGCGGGTGGTGCCGGTCGGCCACTGGCGTGGGCGTCCAGCACCGCGAGGGTCGTCGCGACGGTCGCGCTGACCAGTGCGGGTCGCGCGACGCGGGGAAGGAGGACCGCGACGGGGAGCATGGACGCGGCGTGGGCGCCGTCGACCACCGAGCCGGCGACCAGGGTGCGGTGCCGGTAGGGCGTCCGGGTGAGCACCGCGGTCGCGACACCCTGGACGGCGTACCGGACTCCGAGGACGCGGGTGACCAGCACGAGGTCGTCACTGGGTCTCACCCCGAGGAGCCGGGCCGGCAGGTCGGGCCGGACGGCCGCCGGCACGCCGAGGACCAGGCGGACCGCGTCGGCGCCCCTCATGAGCGCCGCCGCAGCGTCAGGGCCGCGCCGGCGACGAGGGCGCCGGCGAGCGCGAGCGCGCCGTGGTGCTGGGAGGCCCACACCTGGGGGCTGTGTGCGTGCGAGGTGTCGTCGAAGTCCCCGTGGGCGCCGAAGTCACGGTCCTCGTCGGCCGGCTCCCACAGGTTCGCCGGCTGGTCCGGCGGCTTCGGCTGGTCGGTCTGCTGGGACGTGAAGCCCGTGCGCGCGAGGTAGCGGTCGAGCAGACCGGGCGCAACCGCGTTGACGATCAGGGTGGCGGCGGTGGTCTCGCCGACCCAGTACTCGCGCCGTTTGGGGTGGTCGGCGGCGTACACGACCGCGTCGGCGGCGACCTCGGGCTGGTAGATCGGCGGCACAGGCTGTGCGTGGCGCGGCAGCCGCGACAGCACCCAGTCGAACTGCGGCGTGTTGACCGCCGGCATCTGCACCATCGTGACGTGCACGTTGCTGCGCTCGTGGAGCAGTTCGCACCGCAACGACTCGTGCCAGCCCTGGAGGGCGTGCTTGGCCCCGCAGTACGCCGACTGCAGCGGGATGCCGCGGTAGGCGAGCGTGGAGCCGACCTGCACGATGGCCCCGCGGTCGCGGGGCAGCATCCGCTTGAGCGCCGCTCGCGTGGCGTTGACGTAGCCCAGGTAGGTCACCTCGGTGACCCGCCGGAACTCGTCTGCCTCGATGTCGGTGAACTTCGCGAACACGGAGGTGAACGCGACGTTCACCCAGACGTCGATCGGGCCGAGCTCGTCCTCGATCCGCTGCGCCGCCACCTCCACGGCGTCGGCGTCCGCGGTGTCCGCTGGGACGACGAGCGCCTGCGAGCCGGCAGCGGCGACCTCGGCGGCTGCAGCGCGCAGGCCGGCCTCGCCCCGGGCGATCAACGCCACCCGGTCGCCGCGCCGTGCGAAGGCCCGGGCCGAGGCGCGCCCGATCCCTCCGCTCGCGCCGGTCACCACCACGACACGTGGACTCTTCACCATCGTCCTTCCCTCACTTCCCGACTGGGTGTTCTCGGAGCTGCTGGTCGTGCTCGGGGTGGTACGGCGGCCGGCTACCGGGCAGCGGCGCCGAACCCGGGCGTGGACACGCCGGCGCCCCCGAGGCGTTGGGCGGCCTCGAGCAACATGGCGTGGACGAAGGCCTGCGGGAGGTTGCCGCGGAGCTGGCGCTGGATGACGTCGAACTCCTCGGCGAACAGGCCGGGTGGACCGAGGGCGCCCCGGTTGCGCTCGAACCAGCGCACCGCGTCGCTGACGTGTCCCTGCTGGAGGGTCGCGAGCGCCATGTGGAAGCCGCACAGCACGAACGCACCCTCGGTGACGTGCAAGGAGCGCTCGGGGTCCTGCCGGAACCGGTAGACGTACCCGTCGTCGGCGAGCGCGGCGGCCACCGCCTCCCAGGTGCGGACGTGCCGGGGATCGTCGGCGGGCACGGCGCCGCGCAGCCCGCCCAGGAGCAGGGCGGCATCGACTCGCTCGTCGTCGGGCGCGCGTTGCCAGCGTCCGCTGGAGTGGACGCAGTCGGACTCGACCGAGCTCAGGATCTGGGCTGCGAGGTCCTCCCAGGCGCGGGCCGTGGCGCCGGTACGCCGCGCGGCGATCGACCGCAGGCCGGCGACGCAGGCCAGGCGGGAGTGCGCCCAGCGCCGGTCGTCGAGCTCCCAGATGCCGGCGTCGGGGTCGTCGCCGCGCTTCTGGATCGCGGTGACCGTCTGCTCGACCGCTCGCCACCCGGTCTCGTCGAGGCGGCCGGCGGAGTCGGCCGCGGCGTACAGCTGGAGGGCCTCGCCGAGGACGTCGAGCTGGAACTGGGCGTTGACGTGGTTGCCGACCTGGACCGGAGCGCCGGGATACCCGGGCAGCTTCACCCGGCGCTCGGAGGGCACCGGACCGCCGGTGACGGTGTAGGCGGGCTTGATCTGGTCGCCGTCGGCGAAGATCCGGTCGGTGACGAACCGGACCGCGGAGTCGAGCAGGTCGACCCCGCCCGAGACCGCAGCAGCGAGGCCGGCGTAGCACTGGTCGCGGATCCAGGCGTAGCGGTAGTCGTAGTTACGGCCCGCCTCGGCCCGCTCGGGCAGCGAGGTCGTCGCTGCAGCCACCATGGCGCCGGTCTCGCTGGTCAGGCCGCGCAGCACGGCGTAGGAGTGTCGCGAGTCGCCCGGCGCGGCCGACCCGTCGAAGGGCGGCACGGCACCGAGCCAGCCCTGCCGGGTGCGCTGCCAGGTGTCCTCGGGCGAGGGCGGCAGGTCCGGCAGCGGGTCGCGGCTGACCTCCAGCACCAGGTCGTGGTGCTCGCCCTCGGGCACCGTCAGGGCGAACCCGATGCTGTCGCCGTCGGGTCGGGCGTGGGCAGGTACCCCCGACCAGCGGTAACGGAGGTCGCCGGTGCGGCCCTCCCAGAGATCGTCCGCGACCCGCTTGACCGTCATCCTCCGCGCTCCGAAACCGGCGCGCAGCGCGAGCACGACGTCGACCTTGGCGTCGCCGTCACATGCCTCGATGCGGCGGAGCAGCACCACCCGCGCCGGGTCGCCGGGCCAGGCCAACGCCTCGCGGCACTCGATGACCGCGTCGGTCGTGACCCACCGGCTGCGCCAGATGAGGCTGTCCTCCTCGTAGTGGCCACCCCACACGAAGCGGGGGTCACGCGGCGTGACGGCGTACCTGCCCTCGCCGCCGAGGAGCGCGGCGAACACCGCGTCGTCGTGCCAGCGAGGGGCGCACATGAAGGCGACATCCCCGCGAGGGCCCACCAGCGCGCCGCGCTCGCCGTCGGCCAGCAGTGCGTACTGCCGCAACGTGTGGGGAGCGAACGGACGGTTCACCGGCGACTCCAGGTCGAGGGGCGAGCAGGAGGACGTCGTCGAGGTACCCGCGGCTCGGCAGTCCATGCGCAAGCGCAAATATGCGCCGCCGCACATGTCGCGGACCGCCGCGCACCACTCCGCAGGCTCGCCATCGGCGCGGCCGCGTGCGACTACTGCAACGCGGTGGTGTGCGAGTCGGCGCTCCCGGTCCTGATCGCCTGACGGCGCAGGTCAGCGCAGGTCAGCGCAGGTCAGCGCGGGTCAGCGCAGGGCGTACGTCGCCATCGAGACGCCCACGTAGTGGGAGACGAACGCGAGGATCGTGAAGGTGTGGAACACCTCGTGGAAGCCGAACCAGCGCGGCCACGGATTGGGCCGCTTGAAGCCGTAGACGACACCACCGAAGGTATAGAGCGCGCCGCCGACGACGATCATCGTGAAGATCGCGATGCCCATCCCGACGCCGCCGATGGCGGTCGCGCCGTCGAGGAACGCGGGAATGAAGAAGACCGCGGCCCAGCCCATCGCGATGTAGATCGGGACGTAGAGCCAGCGCGGCGCGTCGGTCCAGAACACCCGGAACAGCACCCCGAGCACGGCTCCCGTCCACACGGTCGTGAGCAGCGCGACCCGTTGGGTGCCTTCGAGCAGCAACAGGCTGAACGGCGTGTACGACCCCGCGATCAGCAAGAAGATGTTGGCGTGGTCGAAGCGCCGCAGGAACGCCCACGTGCGGGGCGACCAGGTGCCGGTGTGGTAGATCGCCGACACCGAGAACAGCACCAGTGCCGACCCGGTGAACACCGCCGAGCCGATCCGCGAGGCCGTGGTCGGCGAGAGCGCGACCAGCACGATCCCGGCCGCGAGCGTCAGGGGGGCCACCCCGAGGTGGAGCCAGCCACGCAGCTTGGGCTTGAGGTCGGCGACCTTCTCGTGGAGGTCGTCGCGGAAGTCGTGCAAGTGGTCGAGGCCCGAGCGCACGGCGTCGTTCGCGCCCGTCCTCGCTCGGTCCATCGCCTGGTTCATGCCTCGAAATCTACCCGGTGGTAGGTCGGCTGAACCCCCGCGCAGTCCCCGACGCGGTGAACGTCACGTTCGCGCGGACGCCGGTGAGCCTCGGCCGGCGCCGGTAGCATCGCAGTCGTGGCGGACTGGAAGCGTGGCCTCCGGCGGGTGCTCTACCCGGCCTACGAGGCACGGATGCTGCGCCGCATGCCGTCGGAGAACCTCCCCAAGCACATCGGCGTGATGCTCGACGGCAACCGCCGCTGGGCCCGGGCCGTGGGCCGCGACACCGCGGACGGTCACGAGGCGGGCGCGGCCAACATCGAGCCGCTGCTCGGCTGGTGCGACGAGGTCGGCACCGAGGTCGTCACCTTGTGGCTGCTCTCCACCGACAACCTCAACCGCCCCGAGCGCGAGCTCGGCCCGTTGCTCGACATCATCGCCGACGCCGTCGACTCGCTCGCCGCCCAGCGGCGCTGGCGCCTGCACCCCGTGGGCGCGCTGGACCTGCTGCCGACCCCGGTCGCGCAGCGGCTCAAGGCCGCCGAGGAGGCGACCCGCGGCGTCGAAGGGATGCTGGTCAACGTCGCGGTCGGCTACGGCGGGCGTCGCGAGATCGCGGACGCCGTACGCTCCCTGCTGCTCGAGGCCGCCGAGAAGGGCGTCTCGGTCGAGGAGCTCGCGGCCGCCGTGGACACCGAGGCGATCGCCGAGCACCTCTACACCCGCGGCCAGCCCGACCCCGACCTGGTGATCCGCACCTCCGGCGAGCAGCGGCTCGGTGGCTTCCTGCTGTGGCAGAGCGCGAAGTCGGAGTTCTACTTCTGCGAGGCCTACTGGCCCGACTTCCGCCGCGTGGACTTCCTGCGCGCCCTGCGGGCCTACACGCTGCGCGAGCGCCGCTTCGGCGCCTGACCGCCCGCCGCCCCCGTCCGAGCGGCTGTTTCGGACACATGACGTTCACCCGCGCGCCCGGGCGTGTCGCCCGAAATCGCCCCGATCGCGGCGTACTTTCGCGCTATCGGGGAGTGGGGAAGCTCCCCGTATCGGGAGGCCCGTTCGTGAGAACTCACGACTGCATCGCACGGCAGCCGGGCTGCCGCGCGGCCGGGCGCCGGCACTCCGGCGCTCGGGCTCGTTCCGGTCCGTCTGCTTGACACACGGCCGGAGCGCGAGTGCACGCGCCGGCCTGCGAAGGGGTTAGTCGTGCCGCAGGCCCAGAAGGCTCAGAAGACGCAGAAGACCCAGCGCTCCACCGCACCCTCGGTGCGCACCTACGTGCTCGACACCAGTGTCCTGCTCGCCGACCCGGGCGCGATCAACCGGTTCGCCGAGCACGAGGTCGTCCTGCCGGTCGTGGTGATCACCGAGCTGGAGGGCAAGCGGCACCACCCGGAGCTGGGCTTCTTCGCGCGCAGCGCGCTGCGGATGCTCGACGACCTGCGTGTCACGCACGGTCGGCTCGACGAGCCGGTCCCGGTCGGTGACGAGGGCGGCTCGGTGCGCGTCGAGCTCAACCACACCGACGCCGAGTCGCTGCCCTCGGGCTTCCGCCTGGGGGACAACGACACCCGGATCCTGGCCGTGGCGCGCAACCTCGCCAACGAGGGGTACGACGTCACGCTGGTCTCCAAGGACCTGCCGTTGCGCATCAAGGCCTCCGCGGTCGGCCTGGACGCCGAGGAGTACCGCGCCGAGGCGATCAGCGACTCCGACACCGGCTACTCCGGCATGGCCGAGCTGGAGGTGGCCGCCGCCGAGCTCGACGAGCTCTACGACGACGGGGTGCTCGAGCTCGAGGTCGCCCGCGACCTGCCCTGCCACCAGGGCCTGGTGCTGCTCTCCGACCGCGGCACCGCGCTCGGCCGGGTCGGCGCCGACAAGCGGGTGCACCTGGTGCGCGGCGACCGCGAGGCCTTCGGCATCCACGGCCGCTCGGCCGAGCAGCGGATCGCCCTGGAGATGCTGCTCGACCCCGAGGTCGGCATCGTCTCGCTCGGCGGGCGCGCCGGCACCGGCAAGTCCGCGATGGCGCTGTGCGCCGGCCTCGAGGCGGTGCTCGAGCGTCGGCAGCACCAGAAGGTCGTGGTCTTCCGCCCGCTGTTCGCGGTCGGCGGCCAGGAGCTCGGCTACCTGCCCGGCTCGGAGACCGAGAAGATGTCGCCGTGGGCCCAGGCGGTCTTCGACACCCTCGGCGCGATCACCTCGCGCGAGGTCATCGAGGAGGTGCTGGCCCGCGGGATGCTCGAGGTGCTGCCGCTGACCCACATCCGCGGCCGCTCGCTGCACGACTCCTTCGTGATCGTCGACGAGGCCCAGTCGCTCGAGCGCAACGTGCTGCTCACCGTTCTCTCGCGCATCGGCGCCAACTCCAAGGTCGTGCTCACCCACGACGTGGCCCAGCGTGACAACCTCCGCGTCGGCCGTCACGACGGCGTGGTCGCGGTCGTGGAGAAGCTCAAGGGCCACCCGCTGTTCGCCCACGTCACCCTCACCCGTTCCGAGCGCTCGCCCATCGCCGCGCTCGTCACCGAGATGCTGGAGAACGTCACGCTCTGAGGCTCTGGCACAGCCTCCTGTGACTGGTGTGACTCCTGAGGTGACCTAGGTCCCGACATCGGTAGTCGTTGCTCACAAGCTGGGCCGTTCGGTTTGCAACCACCTCGGTCCTCAGGCAGGGTGGCCCGTGATCTTTTCGTGACCTACCGGCCTCGGGTGCCGGTGGTCCGGGGGGAACCATCGTCGTCTACCCGAGTAACGAGCCCTTGTCGAAACGCACGAAGTACGTTCCCAAGCACCGGCACGTCCCGGAGCCGACCCTCACCGCCGCACCGCGCAAGATCCTGCGCAACACGGTGGTGATGTCGTCGGTCGCTGTCGCGGCGACCGGGGCGGCCGTCTCCGGCGGTGTGCTCACCTCGCCGACCAACGTGAGCGCTGCCGCCGAGGACCTCGGCACCGGCGCCGCCCACGTCACCTCGGGCGGCCAGGTCATCGAGCGTGACGCCGTCGTCTCCCGCGGCTCGATCTCGCGCGTCTCCGAGGATCGTCGCGACAAGGCCGACCCGGCCAAGGAGGCCGCGCTGTCGGTCGACGACGGGCCTGCCGTCACCCGCTCCGTCGACGTCGCCGACGGCGACCCGCGCGAGATCGCCCGGGCCCTGCTGCCCGAGTTCGGCTTCTCCTCCGACCAGTTCGGCTGCCTCGACTCGCTGTGGACCCGCGAGAGCAACTGGAACCCCTCGGCCCAGAACGCCTCCTCGGGCGCCTACGGCATCCCGCAGTCGCTGCCCGGCTCCAAGATGGCCTCCGCGGGCGCCGACTGGGCGACCAACCCGGTCACCCAGATCGAGTGGGGCCTGGGCTACATCCGCGACCGCTACGGCAGCCCCTGCAGCGCCTGGGGCCACTCCCAGTCCGTCGGCTGGTACTAGACGCCCGCGCACGAGCCGGCCAGCGCGCTCGCGATCTCTACCGCTCGAGCATCGACTCCATCGCGTCGATCTCGGCCTGCTGCGCCTCGGTGATGCTCGCCGCCAGGTCGACCGCGGGGCGGTAGCGCCCGTCGTCCTGCTGCTCCTCGGCCATCTCGACCGCACCCTCGTGGTGCTCGACCATCATCTCCAGCCACATCGACTGGAACTCCGCGTCGGAGGCCTCCTCGAGCGCCGTCATCTCCTCGGCGGACATCATCCCGGGCATCTCGGTGTCGTCCATGCCTTCCATCGACTCGCCCATGCCCTCCATGTCGTGGCCGGCGTGGGAGTGGTCGCGCATCGTCGGCGGCACCTCCTCACCCCACTCGTTGAGCCAGTCGCTCATGGTCTCGATCTCCGGTCCCTGAGCGGCGCGGATGTCCTCCGCGAGCCGCTGGACCTCGGGGTCGAGCGGGCGTCCCATCGTCAGGTCGACCATCGACAGGGCCTGCGCGTGGTGCTGGATCATGTCGGTCGCGAACGCGACGTCGGCGTCGTTGTGCTCGGTCGCGGACAGGCCTGATCCTGAGCGCGCGTCGTCGCTGCCGCACCCGGCCGTCGCCAGGACGAGGGTCAGTACGGCGGCCGCAGCCGCGTTCGGCAGACGATGTCTCATGGGTGGGTCATGCTCTCGACGTCGAGCGCCTCGTCGAGCTGGGCCTCGGTGAGTTCGCCGCGCTCGACGAAGCCCATCGCGATCACGGTCTCGCGGATCGTCGCGCCCGCGGCGAGCGCCTGCTTGGCGATCTTGGCCGCGGCCTCGTAGCCGACGTACTTGTT
>NZ_JANINT010000341.1:0-304 GCF_024509035.1 Nocardioides sp.
CCAGGCCCGCGATCAGGCCGGCCGTCGCCAGGGCCGCCGCGGCGTGCCGCAGCGTCGTCACACGTCCTCCCACCCCAGCATCTCGGCGACCTCGGCGCCCAGCGTCATCGGGCCGAACGGCTTGGCGATGACGCCGACGACGTCGAGATCGTCCCACGCCTGGGCGCCGCCGGCGCGGAGCTTGGCGGTGAGCAGGATCACCGGGATGTCGCGGGTGCGCTCGTCCGCCCGCAGCGCCTGGAACGTCGCCCGCCCGTCGACGACCGGCATCATCAGGTCGAGCAGCACGGCGTCCGGCCGGTGC
>NZ_JANINT010000341.1:314-598 GCF_024509035.1 Nocardioides sp.
TCGATCGCGGCCGCGCCGCCGTCGGCGGCGATCACCCGCCAGCCCGACACGGCCTCGAGGGCGAGCTGGGTGATCTCCCGGATGTCGTCGTCGTCGTCGACGATCAGGACGGTCGGCTGTCTCACGGCTGGCTCCGTTCGGTGCCGGTCAGCGCGGCGTGCGTCGTGTGCGGCTGCCGGGCGTGCCCGGGCCGGGGCAGCGTGAAGAGCACCGTGGTGCCCTTACCCAGCGTGCTCTCCATCCAGATCTGGCCGCCGTGCCGTTCCACGATGCCGCGACTGATC
>NZ_JANINT010000341.1:624-1045 GCF_024509035.1 Nocardioides sp.
GCGGGAGTCGGAGGAGTCGACCTGCTCGAACCGCTCGAACACCGACTGCAGCCTGTCCTCCGGGATGCCGCGGCCCTGGTCGCGCACCCGGAACAGGACGTGCCCGTCCTCGAGCCGCGTGTCGAGGACGACCGTCTGGCCCTCGCTCGAGAACTTGATCGCGTTGTTGACCAGGTTCGTCAGCGTCTGCACGATCCGGTCCGGGTCCGCGACGACGCGGCCGGGGCCGGGGCAGACCTCGACGCGGACGCCGGTCGAGCGGGCCAGGCCGGCCATCTCGGTGGCCGAGCGGGTGAGCAGCTCGCTCGCCTCGATCGTGGTGAGCTCCATGGTCCGGGTGCCGGACTCGATCCGCTCGAGGTCGAGGATGTCGTTGATCAGCCGGGTGAGCCGCTCGGTGCTGTCGGCCGCCGTCGACAGG
>NZ_JANINT010000341.1:1055-1981 GCF_024509035.1 Nocardioides sp.
GTCCAGGGACCCGCGGATCGAGGTGAGCGGCGTGCGCAGCTCGTGGCTGACCACGGACAGGAACTCGTTCTTCATCCGCTCGACCTCGCGCCGCTGCGTGACGTCGCGGAACACCACGACCGCGCCGCGCACCGTTCGCGCGTCGGGCCGCTCGTCGACCAGCGGGCTCGCGCTGATCTCGACGGGGAAGGTGGACCCGTCCGCGCGGCTGTAGACGTCGTCCTGGGCGGAGGTGACCGTGCCGGTGTCGATGGCCTCGGCGATGTAGCAGCCGCTGTAGGGGTACGACCCGCCGTCCTCGGCCGCGGCGTGGAAGACGTCGTGTGCGTTGCGGCCGAGTAGGTCCGGACCCGCATAGCCGAGCGCGCGGGCACCGGACGGGTTCACGAACGTGAGGTCGCCGGAGGCGTCGACGCCGTAGATGCCGTCGTCGACGGACGTGAGCAGCACCTCGGTCTGCCGGGCCAGCCGCCGCAGGTCCGCGGTCTGCTCCTGGACCCGCTGCCCCAGCCCGCGGCGCAGCGCGACGTTGTCCCGGGTGAGCAGGATCTGGCGGCCGGCCACCGCCACCGCGAGCGCCAGCCACAGTGCCCGGCTCGCGGGGTTCATCGCCCCGCCCCCGGACATCACCTGCACGGTGGCCGCCGCGATCAGCGCCGTGTAGACGAGGGCGGTGTCCGGCACCTGCGCCGGCCTCCCGGGGTCCTCGGGGGTGTCCGTCTCGACGCTGGGGTACCAGGCCGCGAGCGCGATCAGCGCGTAGCCGAGGATCCAGCCGAGGTCGAGGGGGGTGCCGAACTGGAAGTCGCCCTTGGCGACCAGGACGGCGTACGCCAGATCGCTCGGGACCCAGCACGCGAAGCCGAGGGCGAGCAGGAGCAGCGCCCGCCGGTCGGCGCCCCGGCTGCGCAGCAGGGCCAGGGAGA
>NZ_JANINT010000342.1 GCF_024509035.1 Nocardioides sp.
GCCGTGCAGGCCGCCCGGTTCGGCGACCCGCTGCGCGCCGGTCACCTGATCCTGTCCGGGGCCCTGGGCCCGTTCGTGCCGTTCGCCCCGGGGGACCGGGTCGTCGCGACCATCAGCGGCTTCGCGCCGTTGAGCGTCACTTTCAAGGAGTGAAGACTGTGCACAAGTTGACCGCCGCGATCGTCGGGCCCGGCAACATCGGCACCGACCTCATGTACAAGCTGCTCCGCTCAGAGGTGATCGAGCCACGCTGGATGATCGGCGTCGACCCGTCCTCGGAGGGCCTCAAGCTCGCCGCGGCCCAGGGACTCGAGTCCACCCACGAGGGCGTCGACTGGCTGCTCAAGCAGGACGAGCTGCCCGACCTGATCTTCGAGGCGACCTCGGCCTACGTGCACCGCGAGTACGCGCCGCGCTACGAGGAGGCCGGCATCCGCGCCATCGACCTCACGCCCGCCGCGGTCGGCCCGGCGGTGATCCCGCCGGTCAACGGCGAGCAGCACGTCGCCGCGCCCAACGTCAACATGATCACCTGCGGTGGCCAGGCCACGATCCCGATGGTGGCGGCCGTCTCCCGCGCCGCCACGGTGTCGTACGCCGAGATCGTCGCGTCGGTCTCGAGCATGTCCGCGGGTCCCGGGACCCGGGCCAACATCGACGAGTTCACCCGCACCACCGCCGCCGGGGTCGAGACCATCGGCGGTGCCGAGCGCGGGAAGGCGATCATCATCCTCAACCCGGCCGAGCCGCCGATGATCATGCGCGACACGATCTTCTGCGCGGTCCCACCGGACGCCGACCGCGACGCGATCGTCGCGTCGGTGTTCGCGATGGAGAAGGCGGTCCAGGAGTACGTCCCGGGCTACCGGCTGCTCCAGGAGCCGCAGATCGACGACCCCTCGCCCGCGACGCAGGGCCAGACGAAGGTCTCGATCTTCGTCGAGGTGGAGGGCGCGGGGGACTACCTGCCGCCGTACGCCGGCAACCTCGACATCATGACCGCCGCCGCCACGCAGGTCGGCCAGAACATTGCGCGCTCGTTGGTCGAGCCTGTCGAGACCCCGGAAGGCAACTGACATGAATGAGCACGACATCAACGCCCTCACCCGCACCTGGTCCGGCACCCACGGCACCGATCCCTGGGGTGATCTCGACCTGCGACTGACCGACACCTGCCTGCGCGACGGGTCGCACCACAAACGGCACCAGTTCACCGCCCAGGAGTGCCACGACATCGTGGCGGCGCTCGATGCGTCGGGCGTCCCGGTGATCGAGGTGACCCACGGCGACGGGCTCGGCGGCTCGTCGTTCAACTACGGGTTCTCCAAGACGTGGGAGCAGGAGCTGATCCGGATCGCGGCCGAGACCGCGAAGCGCGCCAAGATCGCGTTCCTCATGCTGCCGGGCGTCGGCACCAAGGACGACATCCGGGCCGCGCAGGACAACGGCGGCCAGATCTGCCGGATCGCCACCCACTGCACCGAGGCCGACGTCTCGATCCAGCACTTCGGCCTGGCTCGCGAGCTCGGGCTGGAGACTGTCGGCTTCTTGATGATGAGCCACACCCAGCCGCCGGAGGTGCTGGCCAAGCAGGCGCGGATCATGGTCGACGCCGGCTGCCAGTGCGTGTACGTCGTCGACTCCGCCGGGGCGCTGATCATGGAGCAGACCGCCGACCGGGTCTCGGCGCTGGTGGCGGAGATCGGTGACCAGGCCGACGTGGGCTTCCACGGCCACGAGAACCTCGGGCTCGGCGTCGCCAACACGATCATCGCCGCCCGTGCGGGCGCGACCCAGATCGACGGCTCGGTGCGCCGCTTCGGCGCCGGGGCCGGCAACACGCCTCTGGAGGCGTTCATCGGGGTCTGCGACAAGCTCGGCTGGACGACCGGCGTGGACTTCCTGCAGATCGTCGACGCGTCCGAGGACGTCATCAAGCCGGCGATGCCCGAGGAGTGCCAGCTCGACCGGA
>NZ_JANINT010000343.1 GCF_024509035.1 Nocardioides sp.
GGCACCTACCACCTCACCTGCACCGGAGGCGACAAGGTCGGCAACACCCAACAGCAGTGCCCCCGAACCGACATCACCGTCATCAGCGTCGCCGACACCGCCGCACCCGTCTTCGGCGACCTGCACACCACCGTGACGACCATCGACGTCACCCGCGCATCAGCCACCATCCCGGTCACCGTCCACGCCACCGACAACCTCTCCGGCGTCTCGATCGTCGGCTTCCGCCTGCTGCCCGACAGCGGCCCCGGCTACTACGGCTACCCCAGCCTCACCTCCGGCACCGTCACCGACGGAACCTGGAGCGGCAACGTCATCGTCCCCCAGTACGCCCCCGCCGGCACCTACCACCTCACCTGCACCGGAGGCGACAAGGTCGGCAACACCCAACAGCGCTGTCCCAGCGAACCCATCTCGGTCACGAACGACTCAGTCGATCTGACGGTGGCGCTCTCCGCGTCGACGCCGACGGTTCAGCCCGATGGCACGCTCTTAATGACCGCGACGGTGGCGAACACCAGCGCAGCGACGCCGGTCGACCCACGAGTCACCATCCCCGTGCCGTTCGGCACCACGCTGATCTCGCTCCCGCCGAGTTGCTCCCGATCTGACGACGGCCCGGTGGTCTGCCAGATCCCCGCCGGCGACCTCGCCCCCGGCAAGAGCGTCACCCGATCGATCGAGCTCAAGGTCGCGAGCGGCGCCGTCGGTTCGGTCTCTGCAACCGCCACGGCATCGAGCTCGTCGGAGGAGCGCACACCTGCCAACAACACGGCGACGCTCTCGATCCCGATCGTTGCGCCCGAGGTGCCGGACGACCCGGACCCGACCGACCCGCCCACCGGCACACCCGCGAAGCTGTCGGTCACCAACACCGTCTCGCCGGCTGAGGCGCTGCCGGGCGACACGGTGACGTACGCGCTGACCGCGACCAACGGCGCCGGCGCCGGCGACGCGACGAACACCGTCGTGACCGACGTCCTACCGGCGGGCGTGACGTTCGCGGACGCCAGCGAGGGGTGCACCAACACCGACGGGACCGTGCGGTGCGAGCTCGGCACGATCGCGACGGGCAGCAGCAAGACCGCGACGATCCGGGCGACCGTCGACCCGATCCCGATGAAGGCCGACCCGAACACCGCCCACCAGATCCTCGAGCAGAAGGCCGAGACCGACCTGCGCGTCGAGCGCGGCGAGACCAAGACGGCCACGGCGTCCTGCCCGACCGGGTACCTCGCCACCGATGGCGGGATCCGGCTCGACGCGGTCGACCAGGGCGGTGACGTCACCAAGACCAGCGTCCCGGCGAGCGGCCCGACGGCCGACGGCAGCGGCTGGACCGCGACGCTGCGCAACGACAACCCCGGCGCGGCGCTGGCGAAGGTCACAGTCGCGTGCTTGGCCCGCACCACGGTCACCGGTGCGCACCAGCACGACCTGGTCACCACGACCGCGTCCGCGCCCGCCCAGCCGCTGGCGGCGGGCACCAGCACCGTGGCCGTGGCGTGCCCGGCCGGGCAGACGCCGTTCGCGCCGTCGTACGCCCTCTCCGGAGCCGGCGTCGTGACGACGTCGAAGGAGAGCGGCAGCAGCTGGACGTTCGTGGTCGACTCCCCCGCCGCCGGGACCGGTGACTTCGGCGTCACGTGCCTGGGCGCGCGGACCACCACGGCAGCCGGGCACTACCACGCGCTGGGCATCGACCACCGGGCGCAGACCATCACGGTCCCGGCCGGGCAGACCGTCGAGACCCAGCTGACGTGCGCCGACGAGGCCAAGGGCATCGTCGCCTCGCGACGCGTCGACGCCGGGCTGGTCGACCGCGGGACCGACCCGCGGGCCAAGATCCGGTCGTTCCGGTTCACCAACCCCACTGACCACGCCCTGAGCGCCGACCTGGGCCTGACCTGCGTTGACATCCGCACCAGCGGCGAGCCGGTGTCGGTGCGCATCGCCAACACCGCGAC
>NZ_JANINT010000344.1 GCF_024509035.1 Nocardioides sp.
CTCAAGGAGCGCAAGCACCGCATCGAGGACGCCGTTCGCAACGCGAAGGCGGCCGTCGAGGAGGGCATCGTCGCCGGTGGTGGCGTCGCCCTGGTGCAGGCTGCCAACGCGGCGTTCGACAAGCTCGACCTGTCCGGTGACGAGGCCGTGGGTGCGCAGATCGTGCGCTTCGCGACCGACGCCCCGCTCAAGCAGATCGCGATCAACGCCGGCCTCGAGGGCGGCGTCGTGGCGGAGAAGGTGCGCAACCTGACGGCCGGTCACGGTCTCAACGCGGCCACCGGCGAGTACGTCGACATGATCGCCGAGGGCATCATCGACCCCGCCAAGGTGACCCGCAGCGCGCTGCAGAACGCCGCCTCCATCGCGGCGCTCTTCCTCACCACCGAGGCCGTCGTGGCCGACAAGCCGGAGAAGGCCGCCCCCATGGGCGACCCGTCCGGCGGCATGGGCGGCATGGACTTCTGAGTCCGACCCGCTCCACGTAGCACTCGAACGGCCCCAGTCCCTCGGGACTGGGGCCGTTCTGCGTCCTCATGCGCCTTCTCGCTGGCGCGCCGCCACGTTGATTCGTGCTCGACGGGCTGGGGGTCAGGCGCGGATCGGGGGGACCGTCAGGAGGCAGGCGCCCGGCTCGGCGAACGGCACCAGGTCGGTGCCCTCCGGGTCCGCGCCGTACGTCGTGAGCGCCCCGCTGACGATGCCGCGGTGGACCTCGCAGACCACGCCCGGGTGGCGGTGGGCGGCGTCGAGGAGCGGGCAGCGGGTCAGGCGGACCCGCTCGGGCCGGTCGGTGTCGACATCCGGGTCGAACCCGAGCTCGTCGAGCATCGCGACCACCTCGGCGCGGGCCTCGTCGGGGGTCTGCGGTGCGACGTCGCGGTCGGCCGCGAGGGTGTGGCCCCACTGCTCGCCCGCGAAGCGCGCGGTCTCGGCGGGAGCCGGGCTGGTCGCGGCGATCGAGGCGGCCAGGGCGGTGGCGAGCCCCGCGTACTCGTCGCGGCCGCGATCGTCGATCGCCTCGTAGCGCCAGGCCGGCCGGCCGCGCCCCTGGGGCTCGCTGCGCACCCGGCGTACCCATCCGTCGGCGATCAGCGCGTCGAGGTGCTCGCGCAGGGTGTTGGGGTGCAGGCCGCTCGCCTGGGCGAGCGCCGCCAGCCGCGGAGGTCGCGGCTGGTCGACCAGCAGCTGCAGGACGGCCGCCCGGCCGGCCGTGAGCGGCCGAGGGCGTCGTCCCGGGCGGGGACCGAGCGGATTGTTTTTCACGGGTCGAACTGTAGTAAATATGGAGCACCGACGCACATCCGACATTCCTGACCCCTTGAGGAGCACCGATGAACGACCTGATGGTCGCCTCCACCGCCGCGGACGCCCGCGCTGCCGAGGCGATGGTGGCCCACCACGCGGCGATGGCCGGCACGCTGACCACCCTCGTCTCGCGGCTGACCTTCGCGGCCCGCTCCGGACGCTCCGAGGACGCCGAGCAGGTCCGGGCCGAGCTGGTCGCGTGGTGCCGAGCCGACCTGGTGCCGCACGCGCTGGCCGAGGAGGCCGCGCTCTACCCGGTCGCCGCGGAGCAGGCCGCCGCGTCCCTGCTGGTGACCGCGATGATCACCGAGCACCAGCTGCTGCTCGGCCTGGTCGAGGAGCTCGAGAAGGCCGGCGACGCCGTGACGGCGGCGGTGGCAGCGGGGTCGCTGCGCACGGTCTTCGAGAGCCACCTGGGCAAGGAGAACGACCTCCTCGTCCCGCTCCTGGCGACCGCGGCCGACGCCTCCCTCGCCGACCTGCTCGAGGGCATGCACGAGGAGCTCGAGCAGCACGCCCACCACACCGAGGTGGCCGAGGCACCCGCCGCGGCGCAGCAGGCGGCCGGCCACGGGCACGGGCACGGTGGCTGCGGGTGCGGAGAGTCCGATGCCGCCGGCTACCCCGAGCTGGACGTGCGCACGATCCCGCACGCGA
>NZ_JANINT010000345.1 GCF_024509035.1 Nocardioides sp.
CGCCGAGCGAGCTGGCCGGGCACGAGCTGGGGACGGTGTTCCCCCGCGAGGGCAGCACGCGGGCCGCGGCGGCCGTCGCGCGGCTGCTGGCCGGGGAGCGCGTGGAGCCCTTCGTCGACGAGGGCGTGCGCCACGACGGGTCCGCGTTCACCGCCCAGGTCACCCTCGGGCCGGTGGAGGGACCGGACGACACGATCTCCGGCGTGGTCGTGATCCTGCGGGACGTGACCGCGCAGCTCCACGAGCGGCGCGAGCTCGCCCTAGCGCTCGAGATGTCGCGGGCGCACTTCGACCAGGCCACCACCCCGCAGGCGATCCTCGACCTCGGCGGCCACCTCGAGGCGGTCAACCCGGCCTGGTGCGAGCTCTTCGGGCACGGGGAGGGCTGGTTCGCCGACTGCGACATCGTCGACCTGGTCCACCCCGTCGAGGCCGACCGCGTGGTCACCCGCCTGGCGCGGCTCGGTGACGGAGAGATCGACTCGATCAGCTACCGCGGCCTGTTCCGCGACGCGGGCGGCGGCGACCTCAGCCTGCGGCTCGACGCGGCGCTGCTGCGTGAGCAGGACGGTCGCCCCTACGCCATCGCGGCCTCTGTCGGGGGCCTCGACGAGCCCTTCGAGGACGACCGCGACGACGCGGACGACGCAGGCGCGGTGGTCGCGGACGGCGACGCCGACGAGGCCCGCCGGGTGCTCGCGGACGCCCTCGGTCGACGCGCGTGGGAGACCGCGGTGGTGATGGACCACCGGCTGCGGATCACCTACGTCAGCGGTTCGCTGGCCCGGCTGCTGCACTACCGGCCCGAGCAGGTGCTGCACCGCCAGGGCCGCGAGTACCTCCACCCCTCGGACGCGCCCATCCTGGCCGGCATGCGCTACCGGCTCCTCGCCGAGCCGCGCACGGCCGAGCACGCGATCCTGCGGCTGCGAGACGGCGAGGAGCGCTGGCGGTGGATGGAGATCACCGCGACCAACTGCCTCGACGACCCCGAGATCGGCGGCATCGTGGCCAACCTGCGTGACGTCACCGAGCGGGTGCGCACCGAAGAGGCGCTCCGGCTCTCCGAGGCCCTGCACCGCGCGATGGTCGAGACCGCCCAGGAAGGCATCATGGCGACCTCGCCGGACGGTCGCGTGATGTTCGCGAACGAGACGGCGGCCCAGCTCGTCGGGCTCACGGTCGACGAGATGTACGGCGTGGACCCGCGCGAGCTGTTCGGCCTCCCCGAGCTGCGGACGGTCGACGAGGTCACCTCGAACGAGGTCGTGCACCTGCGCCCCGACGGGAGCGAGCGGATCCTCGAGGTGTCCCGCCGGCCGCTGAACAGCCGCAACGGCCACCTGGGCTCGCTGGTCTCGGTCTACGACGTGACCGATGCCCGCAACGCCGAGCGCGCGCTGCGACGCCGGGCGCTGCACGACCCACTCACGTCGCTGCCCAACCGCTACCTGTTCCTCGACCGGCTCGAGACCGCGGCCGCGCGGCACCGCCGGTTCGAGGGCAAGGGCACCGCGGTGCTCTTCATCGACCTCGACGAGTTCAAGCAGATCAACGACAGCCACGGCCACGAGGCCGGGGACGCGGTGCTGCGCGAGGTCGCGGCGCGGCTGCTGACCTCGGTGCGCGGCACCGACACGGTCGGCCGGCTGGGTGGTGACGAGTTCGCGGTGATCTGCGAGGACACGGGCGTCGAGGAGGCCCTCGTGATCGCGAACCGCATCCTCGAGACGTGTCGCGAGCCCGCGCAGCTGGCCGAGTGCGAGCTGGTCGCCGGGCTCAGCATCGGGATCGCCGTGGCGCCGCCGTACGGCTTCGAGGAGCTCGTGCGCCGGGCCGACGAGGCGATGTACCGCGCCAAGCAGCGTGGCGGTGGCTGCGTCGAGGTCGCCGTCCAGGAGTAGGCCGGCGACCCGGGCGGTGGAGGCGTCAGCTGGCGGTCGAGCCGTCGACGG
>NZ_JANINT010000346.1:0-1529 GCF_024509035.1 Nocardioides sp.
ACTGGGGCTTCGCCGGCGACTACGTCGAGGCGATGTGGCTGATGCTGCAGCAGCCGGTGGCCGACGACTACGTGATTGCCACCGGCGAGGCGCACTCGATCCGCGACTTCCTCGACGCGGCGTTCGGCCACATCGGCATCGACGACTGGACGCCGTACGTCCGTCAGGACCCGCGGTTCATGCGGCCCGCGGAGGTCGACCACCTGATCGGCGACGCCAGCAAGGCCCGCGAGGTGCTCGGCTGGAAGCCGAGGGTGTCGTTCCGCGAGCTGGTCGCGCTCATGGTGGAGGCCGACGTGGCCGCGATCCGGCAGGGCTGGTGACGCTGCTGTGAGCGCAGGACGCCGCGCGTTCGTCACCGGGATCAGCGGCCAGGACGGCCGCTACCTCGCCGAGCAGCTGCTCGCCGAGGGCACCGAGGTGCACGCGCTCGCCCACGAGCTCGAGCCGCTGCCGGACCTGCCCGGCGTCGAGCTGCACCGCGGCGACCTCACCGCGGTCGAGCAGGTGCGCACGCTGCTGGTGGAGCTCGCGCCCGACGAGGTCTACAACCTCGCGGCGCTCAGCTCCGTCGCGAGGTCGTGGGACCAGCCGGACCTGGCCGCCAGTGTCAACGGGCTGGCCGCCGCCGGCCTGCTGGAGTCGGCGCTGCAGGTGCAGGACAAGCTGGGCCGACCGGTGCGCTTCGTGCAGGCCTCGAGCGCAGAGATCTTCGGCCAGCCCGACCGCTGCCCGCAGGACGAGCGCACGCCGCTGCGACCGGTCAACCCCTACGGCGCGGCCAAGGCCTACGCCCACCTCATGGTCGACATCTACCGCCGCCGCGACCTGCACGCGGTCAGCGCGATCCTCTACAACCACGAGTCCCCGCGCCGGCCACCGGACTTCGTGACCCGCAAGATCACCTCGACGGTCGCCGCGATCGCCCACGGCCGGGCCGACCGGCTGGCGCTCGGCAACCTCGACGCCCGGCGCGACTGGGGCTGGGCGCCGGACTACGTCGACGCGATGGTGCGGGCGGTGCGGGCCGACACCGCGCGCGACTACGTGATCGCCACCGGCGTCTCCCACTCGGTGCGCGACTTCGTCGCCGCCGCGTTCGCCCGCGCCGGCATCATCGACTGGGAGCCGATGGTGAGCATCGACCCGGAGTTCGTGCGCCCGGCCGACCCGACCGAGCTGGTGGGCGACGCGTCGCTAGCGCGCGCCACCCTGGGCTGGTCACCTACGGTGGGCTTCGACGAGCTCGTGGGTCGGATGGTCGACGCCGACCTGTCAGAGCCGTGAGTCGACCAACCGGCCCACGGACTCGATCATGACGCCCGCGCGACCGTAGTCGTCCTGCAGGCGCACAATGTCGTCCTCGCCGGTGTAGCGCCCACGCTGCACCTCGATGACGATCAGCGGGGTGCCGTGCTCGTTGATCAACCGGTGGGCGGCTCCCAACGGGACATCGACGGTCTCACCGGGGCCGGCGGACCGCTTGACCCCGTCGAGGACGTACGTCGCCGTGCCGCTGACCACCACCC
>NZ_JANINT010000346.1:1539-1949 GCF_024509035.1 Nocardioides sp.
GTGCTCGGAGCGGTAGGCGTGGGTCTGATAGGACAGCCGCTGTCGCGGCTTCACCATCAGGCGCTTGACCTTGTAGCCCTCGCCCTCGTCGAGGATCTCCCACGACCCCCACGGACGCATGTCCGACATCCCCATGACTAACCCCCCAGTCGTCGTTGGTGAGCCAACGCTAGGGCCGCCTAGATCGGCGCGGACGAGACCTGAGGGAACTTGCGGGAACCTGGAGGATCTGGTTCAGCGCCGTCGCGTGAGCGAGGAGAGCGCCGGCCGGACGTCGAGGAGATAGACCAGGGCAGCCACGGTGAACGCCAGGCTGAGGAGCAGGATCCGGTCACCTAGGACCACCTGCACGACGATTCCGAGGCCCAGGATGATGTTCCAGGCCGGCTTGGTCAGCTTGTTGGCCGCGT
>NZ_JANINT010000347.1:0-922 GCF_024509035.1 Nocardioides sp.
CGGGATGTCGGCGCCCTCCGGCAGCACCTCGAACCCGATGCCGATGCCGATGTGCCTGCCCTCCTGGCGGGCCAGCTCCTGCTCGCGGCGCACCTTCCCGTAGTCGAGGACGGTGAGCGCCTTGTCCAGGAGGCCCTCGTAGTTGCCGCTGTCTAGCTCGAGGCCGGTCGCGGTGACGAACGGGAACTGGTCGGGCTTGACCCAGTTGCGTCGGCGCACCTCGAGCGGGTCCAGGCCGGTCTCCCGCGCGACCGCGTCCATGACGGTCTCCATGAGCAGGACGCCGGCCTCCTTGCCGAACGGCCGCAAGGGGCTCCACGGCCCCTTGTTGGTCACGACGACGCGCCACTCGCAGCGGAAGCGGGCGACGTCGTAGCCGCTCGGCATGGCCAGAGCGCCGGCGAACGCCATGCCGAACGCACCAGTGGCGGAGGCCGCACCGTGGTTCGCGAGCAGGTCGCAGCTGACCGCGGTGACGCGCCCGTCGGCGTCGAACGACGCGGTGTAGTGGATCCGGCTGTCCCGGGCGCCGTAGCGCAGGGTGCTGGCCCGGTCCTCGACCCACTTGACCGGGCGCCCGAGAAGGCGGCTGAGAACACACACGAGGTACTCCTCGGGGTGCCCGAAGTTCTTGAACCCGAAGGACCCGCCGACCGGCGGCGCGACGACGTGCACGTCGCGCTCGCGGAGCCCGAGGAACTGCGCGATGGAGTGCCGCAGCGGGTGGGGAGCCTGCGTGGTGCCGTACCACGTCAGCCGCCGCGACCGCGTGCTCCAGTCAGCCACGTAGACCCGAGGCTCCATGGGTGCGGGCGCTCCGCGCCCGGTTCGCAGCGTGCCCCGGACGACACCCGAGGACCGCGCCTCCAGGTCCTCGACGTCCCCGTGGCCGGCAGTGCCGGCCAGCATGACGTTCGATCCC
>NZ_JANINT010000347.1:932-1256 GCF_024509035.1 Nocardioides sp.
TCGTACAACAGGGGCGCGTCGTCGGCCAGCGCGTCCTCGGCCTCGAGCACGTGCGGCAGCGGCTCGTACGCGACCTCCACCAGGGCGGCCGCTTCCAGGGCGTCCTGCAGGGTCTCGGCGACGACGGCCGCCAGCGGCTGCCCGACGTAGACGACCTTGTCGACCGGCAGGACGCGGAGCTCGATCGCCTGCCCGCCCGTGGGCGCGGGGTCCATGGCGTTGGGAATCGGCCCCACGTGCTCGGCGAGACTGCGGCCGGTGGCGACCATGAGCACCCCGGGGCGAGCGAGGGCCGCCTCGGTGTGGACGGTGATCCGGGCGTGC
>NZ_JANINT010000347.1:1266-1938 GCF_024509035.1 Nocardioides sp.
TCGCCTATCTTCCACCCTGCGGAACGTCAATTCTGGACAGAGAGTAACCGGCGTCACTCCACCAGTGTCAAGAATCAACATTCTTGAGGGCGAAATTTTCAGCGGCCGAGCTGCTGAGCGTCCGCCACGGCAGCGGAGAGCAGCCGCGCGAGCTCCGCCTCCTTCTCGGGCGTGTATCGCTGCACGGGGCACGAGAGCGAGAGGGCGCACAGACTCGAGCCGTCCGGTCCCCGGACCACCCGGGCGATGGCCCAGATGTCCGGCTCGTTCTCACGGTCGGCGACCGCATATCCCTGTTCCCTGATCTTGGCCAGCTCCGCCAGGAGCTGGGTGCGCGAGCTGATCGACAGCTCCGTGACGCCCGAGAGCTCCTCGCGGGGATAGCGGCGCATGATCTCCTCGGTCGACAGCTCGGCGAGGAGCGCCTTCCCGCCCGAGGTGCAGTGGGCCGGTCGCACGAGGCCCACGCGCGACGTGGTGCGGACGGGCCGATCGCACTCGACCGCGTCCAGGAAGATCGAGTCGCTCCCTTCCAGCGCCAGGAGGCTGCAGGTCTCGTCGGCCTGCTCCACGAGGGACCGGAGGATGGGGCTGAGCTGGGCGCGTAGGTCGTGCCGCACCACCGACAGACCGAGCGTCACGAGAGTCGGTCCGGGCGAGTACGTCTTCGCC
>NZ_JANINT010000348.1:0-1030 GCF_024509035.1 Nocardioides sp.
GCGCTCCCTCCGCTGGGACCGGGCAGTCATGCGGGCGTCCAGGCCGCTCAGGCCGGGCTGGACTCGCCCAGGACCAGGCGCGGCCGATGCCGACGCACGACCGGTGCTTCGGGTCCCGGGTCGGGTTGTTCGACCAGCTCCCGGATGGACCGTGACATCGCCTCGACCGGCTGACGGACGGTCGTGAGCGTGGGATGCGCGAGGCGGGCGACCCCGATGCCGTCGAAGCCGATGATCCGGAAGTCGCCGGGGACGCTGAAGCCGCCGGCCTGCAGACGGCTGAGGAGCCCGACCGCGATGACGTCGGCTCCGGCGATGATGGTCCCGCGCTTCCAGCCGCTCTCGATCACCTGCTCGGCTGCGGTGATGCCCCAGGAGTAGTCGAAGGATCCGACCATCGCGAGTGCGTCGGAGCCGAACCGCCGGCGGAAGCCGTCGAGGCGTTCGTGGCCGGAGGACGAGCTCGTCTCGCCGCCCACGAACATCACCGGCTGGTCCTGACGAGTCACGACCGACGCGACGTGGTCGTGGATGAGCGTCATCCCGGTCTGGTTGTTGACGCCGACGAAGTGAGCGTCGGTCCCGGGGACCCGTCGGTCGAGCTGGATGGTGCGCACCGCGGACGCCGCGAGCTGCACGCTGGGCGCGCTGCGCGTCTCGTCGCACGGGATGATCACCAGCGCGTCGACCTGGCGGCCGAGGAACGACTGGACGCCGCGTCGCTCGGTCTCCAGCGATCGATCGGTGCTGAAGACCAGCAGGTCGGTGCCGGACTCCAGGAACGCGCGGGCCAGGTGCTGGCCGAGCGAGGAGAAGAACGGGTTGTCGAGGTCGGGGACGATGAGGCCGACGGTCGCGGTGCGTTGTTGTCGCAGGGCCCGGCCCACGAGGTTGACCCGGTAGCCGAGGACCTCCGCGGCCGCGAGGACGCGTTCCTGGAGCTGTGGGTCGACGTCGCGGATGCCGTTGATCGTGCGGGAGACGGTCGCGGGGGAGACGCCGGCCTCGCGGGCGACGTCGGCGACCGTCA
>NZ_JANINT010000348.1:1040-1430 GCF_024509035.1 Nocardioides sp.
GAAATCGATTTCCGAGATGGAGGCTCCCATGAACATCACATCCCGAAGCCGCCGCAGGGGGGCAGCTCTGGCGGCCATGGCTGCGCTCGTCCTGGCCGGGTGCAGCACCGGCAACGACAGCGACGGCTCCTCGGCCAAGAGTGACGAGGAAGGGTCTGGCAAGTGCGTGATCGGCATGACCCAGATCAACCAGACGGCCGCGTTCTTCACGCAGATGAACGAGGGCGCCCAGCAGGCGGCCGACGATGCCGGCTGTGACCTCACGATCGCCAATGCGAACAACGACTCCGCCAAGCAGAACAGCGACATCGAGAACTTCGTCTCCCAGGGCGTGACGGGCATCATCGTCGTCGCGATCGACGTCAACGGCGTCGTCCCTGCGGTCAACGC
>NZ_JANINT010000348.1:1440-1936 GCF_024509035.1 Nocardioides sp.
ACATCTCGCCAGGGATGCCGGGATCCGCGTCGTCGCCATCGACGCACAGCTCCCCGACGGCGTCGCGGAGACCTTCGTCGGAGTGGACAACGAGAAGGCCGGTGAGCAGGCGGGCCAGTGGGTCATCGACCAGGGCCTGGCCGAGGGCAAGTCCTACGGCGTCGTCGACGCGCGGAACTCCTTCATCCAGAACCAGCGCGAGGACAGCTTCCGCAAGGTCGTCGACGCGGCGGGAGCGACCTACACCCAGAGCGTCAACGGCGACAACGTCCAGGAGAAGGCTGCGACGGCAGCTCAGAACCTGGTCACTGCCCAGTCGGACCTGGACTTCGTCTACACGACCGGTGAGCCGGCCACGGTCGGCGCCGTGGCGGCGCTCGACGCGTCGGGCCCGACCAAGGTGATCGGTTGGGACCTGACTGCCGAGGTGATCGCGGGGATCGACAGCGGGTTGGTGACCGCCGTGATCCAGCAGGACCCCAAGCAGGAGGGCGTG
>NZ_JANINT010000349.1:0-8956 GCF_024509035.1 Nocardioides sp.
GGCAGCAGTCGAGCAGGTGCAGCGGGTCGGCGATCATCCGCGAGGCCTGGTGGTCCTCGAGCGTGATCGGCTTACCGTAGAAGAACGCGGCCGGGTTGGTCGCGGCGTGCCGCCGGTCGGCGACGGCGACCCGGCCGAAGTCCTCGGAGGTCGCGCCGTACTCGTGCATGTAGCGGCGCGCCTGCATCGCCACGGTGGCGGCGGGCGTGCCGAGGCCCATCGGGTAGGTCCAGGCGTTGTCGAGGCCGTTGGTGTTGACCTGGGTGGCGGCGGCGACCGAGAACTGGCCGAACCGGCTCTCGGACCGCTCGTTGAAGCCGCGGTAGCAGACCACGACGTCGGCGACGCCGGTCGCGACGGCCATCGCCGCCTGCTGGACGGTGGCGCACGCCGCTCCGCCGCCGTAGTTGATGCGGCTGAAGAAGCGCAGCTCGGGGATGCCGAGCTCGCGGGCGACAGCGATCTCCGAGGAGGTGTCCATCGTGAACGTCGTCAGCCCGTCGACGTCGGCCGGCGTGAGCCCGCAGTCGGCGAGCGCGTGCTGGACGGCCTCGACCGAGAGCTGCAGCTCCGAGCGGCCCGACTCCTTGGAGAACTCCGTCGCCCCGATGCCGGCGATCGCGGCCTTGCCCGAGAGCGTCATCGCGCGACCACCTTCACGGTGCCGGTGACGTGGTCGCCGAGCGAGACCGAGCCCACGACCGAGATCGTGGCGATGCCGTCGTCGACGGCGGTGACCTCGCCGCGGAACGTCAGCGTGTCGTAGGGGTACGCCGGGGCGCCGAGCCGGATGGCGATGCCCTTGAGCTCCGTGTCGTGGCCGAGCGCGTCGACGACGTACCGCTCCACCAGGCCGTTGCTGGTGAGGATGTTCATGAAGATGTCCTTCGACCCGGCCGCCTGGGCGATGTCGCGGTCGTGGTGGACGTCCTGCCAGTCCCGGGTGGCGATCGCGGTGCTCACGATCGTCGTGGGGGTCAGCGGCAGGCTCCACTCCGGGAGGCTGTCTCCCACCCTCAGATCCAACGGAGTCATGCTCGCCTCCAGATCGGCAGCGTCAGCTCGTCGTCGATGCGGTTGAAGTCCACGCGCAGGCGCATCCCGATCTCGATCTCTGGTCCATCTTCACCGTCAGCCACGTCCACGACCTCGCCGACCATCCGCACGCCCTCGTCGAGGTCGATGAGCGCGAGCACGATCGGCAGCTCCTTGCCGGGGACCGGCGGGTGCCGGTGCACGACGTAGGAGAACACCGTGCCCGTGCCGGCCGCGACGACGTGCCCGCGGTCGAGCGCCCCGCACGACGGGCACGCCGGCCCCGGCGGGAAGCGCAGCACACCGCAGGCGTTGCACTGCTGGATGCGCAGCTCGCCGAGCGCCGTGCCCTCCCAGAAGAACCGCGAGTCGCGCCCGATCATCGGGCGAACGATGCTCATGCGCGCTCCCGCGGGATGAACTTGAGCACCCGGAACAGCATCGTGGCGACGACCTCGCTCTGCCCGTCCGGATGGTCGACGTACCAGGTGTTGCGCGAGGTCACGAAGTAGCCCTCGCCCATGGCGGTGTTCTTCGGCCCGACCACGGAGTCGAGCGCGCTCGTGACGCGCGGCTGCTCGCCGACGCGCAGGTAGCGCTCGTAGGTCTGCTCGCAGTTGGTGCCGAGCACGGCGGTGTAGCCCTCGTTCGTGAGGAACTCGGTCATCCGGCTCAGTGGGTCCTCCGGCGGCCGCTTGCGTCCCAGACCGGGCATCGTCCAGACCTGTGCCATCGAGGGCGGCGCCTCACCGCCGCGGAAACGCTCGTTGTCGTAGCCCATCGCGTCCATCCAGGTGCCGATCGTGGCCTGGTTGACCGGGTACGGCGCGACCGACTCCGAGGCCTCGCCGAGCGCCTTGATCCGCTCGGCCTCGGCCATGATCCGCTCGTGACTCATCGCGGCACCCGCGGCAGGCCGAGCCCGAACATCGCGATCAGCTCGCGCTGCACCTCCTGCACCCCGCCACCGAAGGTGAGCACGAGGTTGCGCTTGGCCTGGCCGTCGAGGTAGCGCATGAGGTACGCCGTCTCCTCGTCCGACGGGTCGCCGTACCGGTGCACGATGTCGACCAGGTCGGCCGCGAGGTGCTGCACCTCGTCGGCGGCGAAGACCTTCGACGACGACGCGTCACCGACGGAGATCTCGCCGACAGCCGCCGCCCGGGCCACCTCCCAGTTGAGCAGCTCGTTGACCCGGAACACCGCGGTCACCTCGCCCATGGTGCGCCGGACGTCGGGGCGGTCGATCACGCCGGCCTTGGTCGCCCACTCGGCGACGCGGTCGCGCAGGCCCTCGAGCCGCCCGGCCGGGCCGAGCATGACCCGCTCGTGGTTGAGCTGGGTGGTGATCAGCTTCCACCCCTGGTTCTCCTCGCCGACGAGCATGTCGACCGGCACCCGCACGTCGTTGAAGTACGTCGCGTTGACGTGGTGGGACCCGTCGGCGGTGATGATCGGCGTCCAGGAGTAGCCGGGGTCGCGGGTGTCGACGATGAGGATCGAGATGCCCTTGTGCTTGGGCGCGTCGGGGTCGGTGCGGCAGGCCAGCCAGATGTAGTCGGCCTGGTGGCCACCGGTGGTCCACAGCTTCTGCCCGTTGACGACGTAGTGATCGCCGTCGCGGCGGGCGGTGGTGCGCAGCGACGCGAGGTCGGTGCCCGCGTCGGGCTCGCTGTAGCCGATCGCGAAGTGCACGTCGCCCTTCAGGATCCGCCCGAGGAACAGGTCCTTCTGCTTCTGCGTGCCGTAGCGGATCAGCGTCGGGCCGACGGTCTGCAGCGTCACCGCAGGCAGGTGCACGTCGGCGCGCTGCGCCTCGTTGGCGAAGATCGTCTGCTCGATCTCGCCGAGCCCGTGACCGCCGTACTCCTTCGGCCAGCCGACGCCCATCCACCCGTCGGCGCCCATCTGGCGGATCACCCGCTGATAGGTCTCCCCGTGACGATCGACGCCCATCTCCTCGTGCTCCTCGCGCCCGGCGAGGCCCGTGAAGTACTCCCGCAGCTCGGCCTTCAAGGCCCGCTGCGACGCGGAGAGCTCGAGGTTCTTGGTCGTCGGGTCCTCGATCGCGACACCGTCGGGCTGGGCGCCGAGGGCGTGCGTGAGGTCGGTGACCCAGGAGAAGTAGCGGTGCATCGGATAGGTGACGTCCACGCCCATGCCGCCGTGCAGGTGGTGGCAGGTGCGCAGGGTGGCCGGAGCCTCGCGGCAGACCCAGTAGGCCGCCACCGCGAGGTCGTCGGTCGCGTCGAGGCCGGCACCGAGCCGCCACGCGACGTTCTGGGCGGCCAGGTCGAGAGTCCGCGAGGAGATGTAGACGTCCGCCGCCTGCATCGCGACCGCCTGGAACTCCGCCAGCGACCTGCCGAACTGCGTGCGCCCCTTGATGTACGCCGCGGTCAGGTCGCGCGCGCCGGCCACGACGCCGGCGGCGGTGAGGCAGAGGCCCGCGATCGCGAGGTCGCGCAAGGTGCGCGCGGCGTCCTCGCCCTCCAGCAGCTCGGCCGGCGCACCGTCGAGGACGACGGTGTGCTGGGGCGTGCGCATCGAGGACGGCGACTCCAGCAGCTGGACACCCGGCCCTTGCGGGTCGACCAGCGCCACGGCCGGCCGCCCGTCGACGGTGACGCTGACGAGCAGGCGGGCGGCGCGGTCGGCGTACGTCACGCCGATCTTGCGGCCGGTCACCTTCCCGGCACCGTCGACCTCGGCGTACGTCGTCGAGGGTTGCTCGGGGATGCCTGCCCCGACCTCGCGCAGCGCCGGCGTGAGCAGCTTGTCGCCCGAGGCGACGCCGGGCAGCAGCACCTGGCGCTGCTCGGCGGACCCGGCGGCCGCGAGGGTGAGCGTGCCGCAGCAGAGCGTCTCCCAGACGGGCAGCTGCACGGCACGGGCGCCGGTCTCGCGCAGCAGCACGGCGACCTCGGCGAGCCCGAGACCTTCGCCGCCCTGCTCCTCGGGGACCGGGAGCGCCAGCAGGCCCGCCGAGGCGAGCGTCTGCCACGTCGCGTCGCCCCCGTCGTCGGACAGCGCGTCGCCGGCGCGGTCGAGCGCCTCGGTGACGACCGAGCGCACCGCCGCGATCGACTCCGCGGCGTCCGCGTCGACCTCCGTGAAACCGTCCTGACCCACGCGCATCTCCTGCCGGTCCTCGGATACCTGATGAGCGAAACTGTAACCTGTTCTACTCTAGAGGGGTTACGCCGTCGAGAGGGAGGTCGCGCGTGCATCCACTCTCGCCCGGAGCCTTCGTACGTCGCCGCTACTACGTGCCGCGGGTGCCGATCCCCGCGGGGCGTACCGTCGAGCTGCCCGGCCGCGGCACGACGTACGTCACCGACACCCCGGGCCCGCGTCCCGACTCCCCCACGGTGCTGCTCCTGCACGCGGTGGGCTGCACGGGGCTGCTGACGTGGTTCCCCTCGATCGGACCGCTCTCGCGGCGCTACCGCGTCGTCACGATGGACCAGCGCTGGCACGGCCGCGGCATCCAGTCGCCGGAGTTCTCGATCCACGACTGCGCCGACGACGTGGCCGCGCTCATCGACACCCTCGAGCTGCGCGACGTGATGGTCGCGGGCTTCTCGATGGGCTCGGTGATCGCCCAACGGGTCTGGCGCCAGCACGCCGACAAGATCGACGGGCTCGTCCTGTGCGCGACCACCGACCGGTTCCGGTCCTCGGTCGCGGAGCGCCTGTTCCACCAGGGCGTCGAGGTCGCGATGACCGGCGCCCGCGGCGTCTCGCGCTCGCGCACCGCCGTCCGTGCGGCGCGTCAGACCGCTCGGGCGCTCGACCTCGACCCGGCGGACATGCACGACTGGGTGCTCGGCGAGTTCCGCCAGACCAGTCCGTGGGCGGTCGGCCAGGCCGTCGCCGCGCTCGGCCGCCACCACTCACGGCCGTGGCTGGGCCGCATCGACGTGCCGACCGCCGTCGTGGTCACGCTGCGGGACAAGGTGCTGCCACCGGACAACCAGATCGCGCTCGCACGCCGCATCCCCGGCGCGACGATCCACGCCATCGACGCGGGCCACGCGTCCTGCGTCCTGGAGTCGGAGCGCTTCGTGCCCGCGCTGCTCGAGGCGGTCGACACCGTCAACGCCCGCCGCCGCGACTTCGGGCAAGCCAAGACGTTGACCCGCCCGAAACTTTCGGGCGGGTCAACGTGAGGTCGCGCGCTTCCGGGCCTTCTTGATCGGAGTGGGCTTCTCCGCCGCCGCCACGGCCGCCTCGAGGGCGTCGAGCTCGTCCGGGAACCGGCTGACCAGGGCATCGACGTCAGGCAGCGACTCGCGGCAGGCGATGATCCCGACGTGCATGCGCCCGTTGTTGGACATCACGGTGATGTTGAGCCCGGCGCCGTGGAAGACCGGACCGAGCGGGTAGAGGCCGCGGATCTCGGCGTCCATGAAGTACAGCGGCAGCGGAGGCCCGGGGACGTTGGAGATCACCAGGTTGTGCACGACCGGGTGCCGCTCGGGCAGCCGCAGCCCGGCGTACGCTCGCACGGCGAGCCCGAAGGTCCGAGGCGCCGCGAACTCCGCCCAGTCCTGCAGCGCGTCGGCGCTGATCGCGGAGTGGTGGTCCTTGGCGTTGCGGTTGCGCTCGGCCATGTCGTGGAGCCGCTCCAGCGGGTCCTCGGTGTCCGTGCCGAGCTTGGCGAACAGCGCGGAGACCTTGTTGGCGCCGCCCTCGTGCTTGGACTGCTCGCGCACCGACACCGGCACCGTGGCCAGCAGCGAGGACGACGGGAGCTCGCCGCGCTCGGCGAGGTAGGAGCGCAGCGCGCCGCCGGCGACGGCCAGGACGACGTCGTTGACGGTGGTCCCCGTGGCGCTCTTGACCTGGCGGATCGCCCCGAGGTCGAGGTCGGCGAGCGCGATCGCGCGGTGGCCGGTGATCGTCCCGTTGAACGAGGTGCGCGGCGCCGAGAACGGCGCGGCCATCGCCGTGCCCTCGCGAGCCCGCCCGATCGTCTTGGTGATCAGCTGCACCGACGGGGAGACCAGGCGCACGGCGTTCAGCGGCCGGGTGACCGTGCTGAGCACGGCACGGCCGAACAGCTCGGTCTGGCTCGGGTCGCGACCCGCTCGGCCGACGTCTCCAGGTGAGATGGGGCCGGCCCCCGGCTCGAGGCTGCACAGGTGGGAGATCAGGTTGGCGCCGGAGACGCCGTCGACGGTCGCGTGGTGCATCTTGGAGAACACCACGACCTGCTCGGCGCCGTCGCCGTCCGCGCCGCGGTACCCCTCGATCACCCACATCTCCCACAGCGGGCGCGACCGGTCGAGCGGGAGGCCGGCCAAGTGGCTGGTGAGCTCGGTGAGCTCGCGGTAGCCGCCGGGCGAGGGCAGCGCGAGGCGATGCACGTGTCGGTCGATGTCGAAGTGCCGGTCCTGCACCCAGATCGGGTGGTCCAGGCCCATCGGCACCTTGCGCACCTTGCGGGTGAACGCCGGCACGTCGCGCACCCGCGCGGCGATCCCGTCGCGCACGGCGGCGAAGTCGTAGCCGTCGGGCATCGTGCTCGGGTCGAGGACGATCACCCCGCAGACGTGCATGAGCTGGGCGGGCGTCTCGAGGTACAAGAAGCTCGCGTCCAGTCCCGACAGCCGCTCCATGTGCCCTCCGTCGCGTTCTAGAACATGTTCTTCTGACCAACGAGACACTCACCGTACGCGGCACGGGTGATCGACGTCACCCAGGCGGACGCGCCGTCCTCGCCTCGGCAACAGGTTCTACATTTGTCGCATGTCCTTCCTGCGCCGCCAGCTCGTCACCGCCGCCCTGACCGCCAACGCGATCCAGCCGGTGCCGGGGTTCCGGGCCGGGATCCCCTCCTTCATGGCCGGGTGGCTCACCTCCGAGCTGGCCCCGCACCTGATGGCCGTCACGGCCGCGGACACCGCCGCGCACCTGGGCACGCGCCGCCGCAGCCGGGCCTCGCTCGCGCTGGCGGCCGCGAACCTCGCGGGGCAGGCGTTCCTCATCGACCAGGCCCGGCGGGTCCGCACCAAGGCGGAGGATGCGCTCGTCGAGGGCATCGGCGCCGACTACGTCGAGCAGCTCGACGCCAAGCCGACGCCGGCCGAGCTCGCCGTTCCGTGGCGGCGCCTGGTCAACCCGTTCCGGATGCGCGACCTCGCCGTCCGCGTCGACAAGAACATCCCCTACGCGCCCGACCACGGGAAGCGCGGACTCCTCGACGTCTACCGGCCGGCCGAGGGCGACATCACCGGGGCGCCCGTGCTGCTGCAGATCCACGGCGGCGGCTGGACGATCGGCAACAAGGACCAGCAGGGGCTCCCCCTCATGCACCACCTGGCCGCCAAGGGGTGGGTCTGCGTCGCGATCAACTACCGACTCGCGCCACGCGACCCGTTCCCGGCGCAGATCGTGGACGTCAAGCGCGCGATCGCCTGGGTGCGCGAGCACATCGAGGAGTACGGCGGCGACCCCGACTACATCGCGATCACCGGCGGTTCGGCCGGGGGTCACCTGACCGCGCTCGCGGCCGTGACCGCCAACGACCCGGCGTACCAGCCCGGGTTCGAGGACGCCGACACCAGCGTCGCGGTCGCGATCCCCCACTACGGCGTCTACGACTTCGCGGGCTGCACCGGCCTGCGCAGCGCCGAGCTGATGCGCGACACGTTCCTCGCACCCCGCATCGTCAAGCAGCGCTGGACCGACGCCCCCGAGGTCTTCGAGGCCGGCACTCCCCTGCTGCGGGTCGGCAAGGAGGCGCCGGACTTCTTCGTCCTGCACGGCGCCCACGACTCCCTGGTCTCGGTCGAGCAGGCTCGCTTGTTCGTCCAGCGCCTGCGCGAGGTCTCCGGCGCCACCGTCGTGTACGCCGAGCTCCCCGGCGCCCAGCACGCCTTCGACGTCTTCCCCTCGATCCGCAGCCAGCACGTCGTCCGCGCGATCGACCGCTACCTCCACTGGCACTGGAACGGCTGGCGCAGAGAGCACGACGCCCCCGCCCCCGAGTCCTCGTCGGCCTGACGAGGGGCCGGTGGTCGAGCTCGTCGAGACCCCCGCAGGGTCGGCAGGGCGGCGAGCGCCCCGGTCGTCGTGGGCGGGTGGGCGGCGAGCGCGGGTCTCGTCGTGGGCGGTCGGGCCGCGGGATCTCGACGGGCGCTCGGGCCTGGGGCCCTCGCTGCTCGATCGACGGCGTCCGGGCATGGGGATGGCCCCGTCGGCCGTGGCCGGCGGGGTCGGGTCAGCCGATATGTCGGGTATAGGTCCGGCCATGCGGGCTGGTCCACACCAACAGCCGGTGGCCGACCCGGTGGAGGGCCCAGCCGCCGCGGGTCTTCAAGCGATGGTGGAACCTGCATTCCGGGACGAGGTTGCACGAGCAGGTGGGTCCGCCGTCGTCCCAGGCGATGACGTGGTCGAGGTCGCAGCCCCGTGATGGTCTCGAGCAGCCGGGGAACACGCACGTCGGATGGGTCAGGAGAACCTGTTCACGCAGCCGTGATGAGGGCGTGTAGCCGGGAACCTCGATGTGCTCACCCAGGTCCACCACGGGCCGGACGACCACCGGTCCGGTCGCGGTCGCGCACCAGCCGGCGACCTGCGCCACCAGCACGGACGAGCGGGTGTTCTCCACCCCGGCCAGCGCACTGTCGGACAGGTGCGTGTAGATCACCAGCTGCCGGTTCTGTCGCGGCCGCTCCGGGCGATCGGTCCCGGTGGTGTCCGGGGTGAGCATGAGGTCCCCGCGCGCGAGGGCGCCGGCGGCCATCGCGCGACGCACGTCGAGGGGCTGGTCGCAGCCCAGGACGGCAAGCTGTTGCGCGCCGGTGGTCACAGCGTGATCGAGATCGAGGGCATCGGCCAGGTCCAGCTCCCCACGCACCGTCGCAGTGCCCTCCAACGAGGGGTGGTGGGTGTCGACGTCGAAGAACCG
>NZ_JANINT010000349.1:8966-20443 GCF_024509035.1 Nocardioides sp.
CGATCTTGCGGGCCCGCCACACCTGGACCTGCCCGGCCATCACCCGCGCCCAGAGCCGTGGGAGGCGGTGGCGGACCTCGACGGCGTCACCGAGGTAGGTCCGGCCGGTGTCGGTGGTCATCCCGACGGCGAGGGCGAAGTCGGCGACGCAGAACTCCGCGACCAGAGGTGCGCCCGGTCCGGCGATCGCGAGCTCACCCTGCGTGCCCTCGACGGTCGCGGCGTCGTCGAGGTCCGTGGCGGGGTGGGCGGCGGCCCACTCGGCAGCGAGCCGGAACTGACCGACCTCGGCGTCGGTGAGCACCGAGTGCATCGACTCCAGCGCAGCCAACAACCCGCCGGGACCATCGAGGTCCGGGTGCTCGAGCGGGGTGGCTGCCATGTACCTATCCCAGCAGAGCCCACCGACACCGCGATGCCTCAGAACCCCTTGTTCCACAGGGCTCTGGCAACTTCGAGAGTAAAATCTCGGGAGTCAGTGTGAGGTCGGAGTCGGCAGGCGGGGTCCCGGGCCTGAGGCGACGACCACAGCACGTCGACCACAAGCCGACCGTCAGCCGAGCACGGACGGTGACCACCCTCGGGTGACCACAGCGAACGGCGACCACGCTCCCTCGTTCTTCAACAACGACGACCCGAGCGGACCCGCAGGCCGACGTACATCTCAGCGCCCTGCGGACGCTGCGGGGGGTCTCGACAAGCTCGACCAGCGGCGGAGGCTCAGGACTCAGGCAGGTAGGCGTCCTCGCCGATCGCGACGAGCACCGGCGCCGCGTCCTCGTCGGCCTTCGGCAGCGCCACGATGATCGTGACCTCGGTGTCGGCGAGACCGGCGAGCTCGTCGGCGTTGGTCTCGATGGTGCCGTCGGCGTCGAAGTCGGCGAGCGCCTCGGCGGCGAGCAGGTCGGCGTCACCGACATCGATCACGACGTCGTCGAGGCACCACACCTGTTCCTCGGCGGGCTGATCGGCGGGCTGTTGCTCGGTCGCGCAGACGGCGAGCGTCCCGGTGCGCTCCTCGGTGACGGGCGCAGGGTCCGGGGTCGGGTCGGGAGTCGGGTCAGGCGTCGGGTCCGGGGTCGGGTCGGGCGTCGGGTCCGGGGTCGGGTCGGGCGTGGGATCCGGCGTCGAGCTCCCCGGGCCGGAGTGCGGGCCCGGGTGGACCTGCGCGGCCGCAGGGTGGCCGTGCGTGACCTGCTCGGCCTGCGGCTCCCCGTGCTGGCCCGGTGCGTGCGAGGCACCGGCCGGGCCGGCGGCCCGCACCGTCCGCACCGAGCGCGGCCCGTCGCCGTACGACGGGAGCGTGGGCAGCTCGTAGTCGCCGGAGCGGTAGGCGTGCTCGACGGCGAGCACGGCGTGCGCGTAGGCGTCGGAGGGGTTGTAGCGCAGGACCGCCTCGCGGCGACCCGCCCAGGTGTCGAGGTCACCGGGGACGGCGCACAGGAACACGGCCGCGCCGAGGGCGGCGTCGTCGAGGTCGTCGGCCGAGCGCACGCCGTCGCCGTCGGCGTCCACGCCGACCGAGGCCCAGGTGCTCGGCAGGAACTGCATCGGGCCGACGGCACGGTCCCAGCGGCGGTCGCCGTCGACGAGTCCGGCATCGGTGTCGGCCACCCGCGCGACCGGGCCGGCGCCGTCGAGCGCCACACCGCGGATGAGGGGCGCCGACACCCCGTCGGAGCCGAGGACGGCACCACCGAAGCGACCGTGGTCGGACTCGATCCGGCCGATGGCGGCCAGCAGCGTCCAGGACAGGCCGCAGTCGGGGTCGACCGACTCCATCACCGCGGCCGCGGAGCGATAGGCGCCGACGGCCTCGACGGGCAGGTCGAGCGGCGCCGTGGCGGAGGCATTCATCACCGCGCTCCGGCGAGCCTCGTGGGCGACCTGCCGGGTGTCGGTCGCGCTCGGCGTGACGACGGGCGCCTCGGAGGCGTCCGGACCGGCGTCCACGGTGATCACCACGTCGCGCACCGGAGGCGCGGGTCGGTTGCCGGGAGCGGACGCGGCGACCACGGCCACGGTGGCCAGGGTCGCGGACGCGCCCAGGACGAGTCGGACACGCCGGTGGAGCTGCATGGGCACGTGCTCGCCTCGCCTGTCGGGATCTCTCGGGACACGGTCCTGACCAGTCTGCGCCGGACCACGGCCGAGAGTCACCCCCCAGAAGGAGGAGATCTCGACGAACGAGGCTCCGGAGCGTGAACGACGGGAGAACACGTGGCTCACCTGCGCCCCGGCTCCCGCCGCCGTACGGCGCGGTAGACCTCGTCGGCGCCCCACACGACGACCGGGTACGCCGCCAGGCAGGCCAGCGCGCCGGGCCCGAGCGGGCGGGTGCCGAGCAGGTCCTGCGCGGTCGGAAGGTAGATCACGGCCGCGGCGAGAGCGACCTCGAACGCGATCCCGGCGAGCAGCAGCCGGTTGCTGAGCACGCCGATCGAGAGCAGCGAGACCCGGTCGGTGCGCGCCGCCATCGCCGTACCGATCTGGCAGGCGACGATGCCGGCGAACGTCATCGTGGTCGCCGTGAGGTAGTCCTCGTGCAGCGCGGATCCCGAGCCGACGGCGTCGCCCGGCCGCCAGCCTGCGGTCCACAGCACCCCGAGGAAGCCCCCGGTGACCAGGACCGCGGAGACGACGCCCAGGATCCCCCAGGCCCGCAGCAGCATGCCGCGGGTGATGAGGTTCTCGTGACGGCGGCGCGGCGGCCGGGACATCAGGCCCGGCTCGGCGGCCTCGCGGCCCAGGGCGAGCGCCGGCAGCGTCTCGGTGCCGAGGTCGATGAGCAGGATCTGGGTGACGGTGAGGCCGAGCGGGATCGCGCCGCCGGAGAGTGCGAACAGCAGGAACGGCACGATCTCGGGCACCGCGTGGGCGAAGATGTAGAGGATGAACTTGCGGACGTTGTCGTAGACCCGGCGGCCCGACTCGATCGCCCGCACGATCGTCGCGAAGTCGTCGTCGGTCAGCACCATGGTGGCGGCCTCGCGCGCCACGTCGGTCCCGCTCACGCCCATCGCCACGCCGATGTCGGCCTGCCGCAGCGCGGGCGCGTCGTTGACGCCGTCACCGGTCATCGCGACCACCCGGCCGGCCGCCTGCAGCCGGCTCGCGATCCGCAGCTTGTCCTCCGGTGAGCTGCGGGCGAACACGACCTCCTCACCGCGCGCCAGCAGCGCGTCGAGCTCGTCGTCGCCCATCGCATCGAGCGAGTCGCCGGCCACCACCGTGACCGGGTCACCGCCGATGCCCGCCGAGCGGGCGATGGCCGCCGCCGTGGCCCCGTTGTCCCCGGTGATCACGTGCACGACGAGCCCGGCGCCGTGGGCCTGCGCGACGGCGGCGGGTACGGCGTCGCGCAGCGGGTCGGCCAGCGCGACGAAACCGACCAGGGTGAGGTCGTGCTCGACCTCGCCGCGGTCGCCGGCCGGCACAGCGCCCAGCTCACGCAGTGCGCAGCCCAGCAGTCGCAGGCCCCGGCCGGCCAGCTCGGGGAGCCGGCCCTCGAGCCGCGCACGTAGCGCGTCGGTGAGGGGCACGACCTCCCCGGCCTGGGTGAGCACGCTGGCGCAGCGCGCCACCACCGCCTCGGGCGCGCCCTTGGTGAGCATCGTGCGCGACCCAGCCGGGTCGAGCACCACCACCGACATCAGCCGCAGCCGCGGGTCGAAGTGGAAGGTCGCGTCACGCGACTCGGGCGGCTGTGGCTCGACGGAGAGGTGGCGGGCGGCGCCGAGCAGCGCGAGCTCGGTCGGGTCGCCGACACCCGACTCCGGGTCGGCGGTCGTGCACCCGGTCAGCACCCGGACCAGCGCGGTGGCGACGACCCGGTCCGGGGCGCTGCGCGCGGTGGCGTCCCAGACGCTGTGCAGGTGCATCCGGTTCTGGGTCAGCGTCCCGGTCTTGTCGGTGCAGATCACGTCGGTCGAGCCGAGGGTCTCCACGGCGCTGAGCCGCTTGACCAGCCCGCCCCGCTTGGCGAGGTCCGCGACGCCGGCCGCCAGCGCGAGCGTGATCGTCGGCAGCAGCCCCTCGGGGACGTTGGCGACCAGGAGGCCGATGGCGAACACCGCGGCCTCGGTGAAGCTCAGGCCGGCGAGCATGCCCAGCGGCAGGAACGCCAGGCCGACGCCGACCGCGACGGCGGCGATCAGCCACGCGACCCGGCGTACCTGCCGTTCCAGCGGGCTCGACTCGTGGCCCGCCCGGCTGCTGAGCCCGGCGATCCGGCCGAGCTCGGTGTCCATGCCGGTGTGGACGACGACCGCGGTCGCCTCCCCGGAGATGCAGGTCGTGCCCGACAGCACGATGTCGCGGGCTTCGACGATGCGCGTGGTCCCGGTGCCGTTGGTGCCCGCCGCCCGCACGGCCGGCTGGGACTCGCCGTTCATCGCCGACAGGTCGACCTCGACCGCTCCGTCCAGCAGGCGCCCGTCGGCACAGATCGACTCGCCCTCCTCGACGACCACCAGGTCGCCGGGGACGATCTCGCGGGCGTCGACCTGCAGCCGATGACCGCCGCGCACCACCAGAGCGCGCTGCGGCAGGTAGGCGCTCAGCGCTGCCACCGCGTGCTCCGCGTGCCGCTCCTGGGCCAGCGCGAAGGCGGCGTTCAGCCCGATCACCGCGAGGATCGCCACGCCCAGCGTCGGGCCCTGCGTGGCCAGGGCGAGGCCGGCGGCCGCCCACAGCAGCAGCGCGAGCGGGTGCACGAGCTGACGCAGCAGCGCCGAGAACAGCGAGGTCCCGACACTCGCGGTCAGGACGTTGGGGCCCACCTCCGCGAGGCGGCGCGCGGCCTCCTCCGGAGTGAGTCCCTTCCCTTCGGTCTCGAGCCGGGCGAGCAGATCAGGCAGCGGGTCCAGCAACGGGTCGTGTGCCACGACACCCACGGCTCCACGCTGCCGCGCCCGGCACCGCCGTCACAGGGTCCGAGGGCCCGACGTGCCGGGACTCGGCCTCGAGTCAGCGCGGCAGGCCGAGGATCCGCTCCCCCGCGACGTTGCGCAGGATCTGGGTGGTGCCGCCTGCGATCGACAGGCAGCGGGTGTTGAGCATCTCCCAGACGTCGGCGCGGAGGGCGTCGTCGTCCGCACCGAGCACCACCCGGTCGCCGTGCAGGGACACGACGAGCTCGGCGCCGTCCTGCCGGTTGCGTACGCCGAGCAGCTTGGCGACACTCGACTCCGCGCCTGGCCCCTGGCCGGCCAACGACCGCAGCATGGAGCGCACGCCGAGGAGTGAGCAGACGGTCGCGAGGGCGATCGAGTGCCCCACGGCGACCCGCTGGGCCGTCGTCACGCCCGCGGCGGCGAGCTCGATCGCCCGCTCGGTGCTGGTGCTGAGCCGGCTGGTGGCCATCGCGACCCGCTCGTTGGCCAGCGTGGTGCGGGCCAGCCGCCACCCGTCGTCGACCGCACCGACGACCATGTCGTCGGGAACGAAGACGTCGTCGAGGAACACCTCGTTGAACAGCGCCTTGCCGGTGATCTCGCGCAGCGGCCGGACGTCGATGCCCTCGCTGTTGCGCATGTCCACGAGGAAGTAGGTGATGCCCTTGTGCTTGGGGGCGTCGGGGTTCGTGCGCGCCAGGCAGATCCCCCAGTCGGCGCGCTCGGCCACCGACGTCCAGACCTTCTGCCCGGTGAGCCTCCAGCCACCGTCGACCTTCTCGGCGCGCGTGCGCAACGACGCGAGGTCGGAGCCGGCCCCGGGCTCGGAGAACAGCTGGCACCACACCAGCTCGCCGAGCAGCGACGGCTCCACGAACCGCTCGCGCTGGTCGTCGGTGCCGTGCTCGAGGATCGTCGGCACCGCCCAGCCCGCGATCACGAGGTCGGGTCGGGCGACCCCGGCGCGCGCCAGCTCCTGGTCGATGACGACCTGGGTGACCGGATCGGCGCCGAGCCCGTACGGCGCGGGCCAGTGCGGCGTGAGGTAGCCGGTCGCGACGAACGCCGCCCGCTGCTCCTCGACCGGCAGTGCGGCGATCCGCTCGACGGCCTCGCGCACCTCGGCACGGACCGCCTCGTCGCGTCCCTCGAGGTCGAGCTGCACCCGGCGGCGTACGCCCTCCACCGCGGCGGCGGTGAGCCGCTCGGCGGCGGCGTCGCGGTCGCCGACGAGCGCGCGCAGCGTGAGCGCGCGGCGCAGGTAGAGGTGGGCGTCGTGCTCGAAGGTGAATCCGATGCCGCCCAGCACCTGGATGCAGGACTTCGCGACCTCGACGGCGCCGTCGAAGCACACCGCGGCGGCCACGTCGGCGGCGAACGACCACTGCTCGGCGTCACCGGGATCGTTCGTGGCGGCCGAGGCGACGTCCCAGGCGGCCGCGGTCACGGACTCGGCCGTCTCGAGCATCTCGGCGCACAGGTGCTTGATCGCCTGGAAGCTGCCGATCCTCTGACCGAACTGCTCACGCACCTTCGCGTACTCGACCGCGGTCGCCAGGCACCACCGTGCGACGCCCGCGGCCTCGGCGGCCGCGAGCGTGACGACAGCACGGCGTACGGCGGCGCCGTCCAGCCCGAGGGGCTCCCCCGCAGCGGCGTCGAGGACCCGCAGCCGACCGAACCGGCGCGTCAGGTCGAGCCCGGCCGATGCCGACAGCTCGACCGCCGCGCGCGGCAGCAGCCGCCAGCCCCCGTCCACGTCGGCCAGCACGTGGGTCGCCGACGGCGCGTCCCAGACGACGTCGCCGGTCGCGAGCCCGACGAGAGCATCCGCGGGCAGGCGCTCGCCGAGCAGCGCCGCCACCACCGCGGGCCCGAGCAGCGGGCCCGGCACCAGCTCGTGGGCGCACGCCTCGAGGGCGACCGCGACGTCGAGCGTCGATCCGCCCCCGCCGCCGGCCGACTCCGGCAGCCCGATCGTCGGCACGCCCATCTCGCTCAGCGCCGCCCACGCCGTCTCGAACGTCGCGTCCGCGTCCTCCTCGGCCGCGCGCGCCAGCTCGCGACCGCGCAGGTCCGCGGCCCACTTGCGCAGGCTGGACGCCAGCTCGACGTGCTCGTCGGAGATCCCGATCGACATGCGACTCCTCGGAAACTAGAACGTGTTCCAACTCTACTAGAGTGTGCGGGTGAGCGACGACTGGCTGACCCACGCCCTGGACGCGAAGGGCTTCATGCCCGAGGACGAGGGGATGCTGCTGCACCGGGTGGCGCTCGACCGCCTCCCCCACGGGCCGGCGCTCGAGGTCGGCACCTACTGCGGCAAGTCCGCGATCTATCTCGGCGCGGCGGCGCGCGAGGTCGGCGGGCCCCAGGCGGTCGTGTTCACCGTGGACCACCACCGCGGCTCGGAGGAGAACCAGGCCGGCTGGGAGCACCACGACGCCTCACTGGTCGACGACGAGTTCGGGCTGATGGACACGCTGCCGGTGTTCCGCACGACGATCGCCCGCGCCGGCCTCGAGGACCAGGTGGTCGCGGTCATCGGCCGCAGCACCACGGTCAGCGCCCACTGGCGCACGCCGCTGTCGATGCTGTTCATCGACGGCGGGCACGCCGAGGAGCACGCCCAGAACGACTACTCCGGCTGGGCGCACTGGCTCGTGGCCGACGGCCTGCTGGTGATCCACGACGTGTTCCCGGACCCGGCCGACGGCGGGCAGCCGCCGTACCACGTCTTCCTGCGCGCGCTCGGGAGCGGCGCCTTCACCGAGGTGCAGGCGCTGGGCTCGATGCGGGTGCTGCGGCGGACCTCGGGTCAGGCCGGCGAGCCGGTCGGCTGAGGACAGCCGCACTCGAGCCCGAGCTCCCTGAAGTGC
This sequence comes from Nocardioides sp., assembly GCF_024509035.1. Taxonomy (GTDB): domain Bacteria; phylum Actinomycetota; class Actinomycetes; order Propionibacteriales; family Nocardioidaceae; genus Nocardioides. Next base: position 16,741 of record NZ_JANINT010000349.1, read on the forward strand.
GGTGCCAGCGAGGTGCCGCGGTAGATCCCCGACCCGGCAGTGCCGTGGCCCGCGACCTCGCCGAGCGCGTCGACGGCCAGGATGACGGCAGCCGCGGTGTACGTCGTGTGCTCGACCGGCCAGTATACGTTGCGCGGCTCGCCCTCGGGCGCGCTCGCCTCGTCGCCGTACACCCAACCGGTCCAGTAGCGCCCGTCGCTCTCACGCAGGTGCTGCATGTCGGCCAGCAGCGTGAGCGCACCCCGGTGATCGCCGAGCCCGTCGAGCGCCATCGCGAGCTCGCAGGTCTCGGCGCCGGTCACCCACGGGTTGGAGTCGACGCAGTGGATGCCGAGGCCGGGCACGACGAACTCGTCCCAGCGGGTCGCCAGGAGGTCGGTGGCGGCTCGACCACGCACCGCGCCGCCGAGCACCGGGTAGTACCAGTCCATGGAGTACGTCGACTTGTCGGCGAACAGGTCGCGGTGCTCGCGCACGGCGTGGCCGAGGCGGCCGCCGGCCAGCTCCCACTCCGGCTGCGGGTCGTCGAGCAGGTCGGCGAGTGCGACACCAGCACGCAGCGAGTGGTAGATGCTGGAGTTGCCGGTCAGCAGGCAGAAGTCCTCGGTGGGCGTCCAGTTGATGCCGCCCCACGCGACCTGCTGGGAGACGACCCAGTCCAGCGCCGCGCGCACGACCGGCCAGTACTCGTGGACGAACGAGATGTCGCGGCGCACCAGCCAGTGGTGCCACACGCCGACCGCGAGGTAGGCGCTCATGTTGACGTCGCCACGCTCGTCCTCGGGGACGCCGCCGACGATCTTCATCGGGAACGAGCCGTCCGCCCGCTGGAGACCGGGCATCCAGGCGTAGGCGCGCTCGGCGGCCTCGACCTCACCGCCGACGAGCATCGCCATCGCGGCCTCGACGTGGTTCCACATGTCGACGTGCTCGCCGACGGTCCAGGGCACGGCGCCCCAGGGCTCCTGCATCGCCACGATGGACGCGGCGGTCTCCGCGACCTGCTCGGCGGTGAGGATGCCCTCGACGTACGGGACGCGCGCCAGGCGACCGGTCACCGGCCGCCCACCGGCTTGCGGAAGTAGAGCACCATGCTCTTCCCGATCACCGGGTCGAGCACCTTGCTCGCCAGCTGCAGCGCGCGGGGCGCCTTCATGATCTCCCACACCAGGAGCTTGTGATAGGTCCGCGCCAGCACGTGCTCGTCGTTGTTGACGCCGACCGCGCACTTGATCCACCAGTACGGCGCGTGCAGACCGTGGGCGTAGTCCTTGCCCTCGAAGACCATCGCGTCGCCGGGCTCGCCGTCGTTGTACTTGCCGGCCTTGGTGACCTTGTCGATGAGCTCGTGGTCGGTGTAGATGCGGATGTGACCACCGGGCGCGTTGTGGTACTCGTCGGAGAGCCGCCAGTTGATGACCTCGGGCAGCCAGCGCGGCACCGAGATTGCCAGCGTGCCGCCGGGTCGAAGCACCCGCACGAGCTCCTTGATGGCGTCGACGTCGCGGTGGATGTGCTCGAGCACCTCCGCGGCCACGATGCGGTCGAACTCGCCGTCGGCGAAGGGCAGCTCGAGGGCGTCGCCCTGCTTGATGTCGGCGCTGGCGCCCTCAGGCACCTCGCCGTTCTCCTTCATCGCACCGAAGATCTCCAGCACGCCGGCGAGCTCGTCGGCGTCCATGTCGAAGGCGACCACGTCCGCACCGCGGCGGTACATCTCGAACGCGTGCCGACCACCGCCGGCGCCCATGTCGAGCACCCGCTCCCCCGGCTGGAGGCCGAGTCGGTCGAAGTCAACGGTCAGCACGTGCGGTCTCCTTCTGGTTCTCGGACCGGTAGTCCGCGATCACTTCCTCGTACGCCGCCGCGACCTTCTGCGCGACGGCGCGCCAGCTGAACAGCTCCTCCACCCGGGCGCGGCCGGCCGCGCCGTACCGCTCCCGACGCTCGGGGTCGTCGAGCAGGGCGGCGATCGCCGCGGTCAGCTCGCCCACGTCGCCGGGGGTGACCAGGTCCGAGCACAGGCCGTCGGGGCCGACGACCTCGGGGATGGCGCCGGCGCGCGACACCACGAGCGGGGTCGCGCAGGCCATCAGCTCGGCGGTCGGCAGCGAGAACCCCTCGTAGAGCGAGGGGACGCACGCGATCTCGGCCGAGCCCATCAGCTCGACGAGCTCGTCGTCGCTGACGCCGTGCACGAAGCGCACGGAGTCACCGATCGAGAGCTTGTCGATGAGCTTCTCGGTGCGACCGCCCGGCGTGGGCTTGGTGACGAGGATCAGCTCGACGTCGCGCTCGGTGCGCAGCTTGGCGAAGGCCTCGAGGAGGGTGGCGATGCCCTTCATGGGCGCGTCGGCGCTCGCCATCGCCAGGATGCGGCCGGGCACGCGTGGCTTGGCCGGCGGCACGAAGTTGTCGTCGACGCCGAGCAGGATCACCTGCATGCGGGCGGGGTCGACACCGAAGTCCTTGACGATGTCGCGCTTGGAGGTCTCCGAGGGCGTCATGATCTTGCGCGCCTGGCGGGCGACCCGGCCCTGCATCTTCAAGAAGCCGTACCAGCGGCTGAGCGTGAACTTGCGCCACGGGTTGCGGGTCGCGGCCATGTCGATGCGGCGGTCGAAGGTGATGGGGTGGTGCAGCGTGGTGATCAGCGGCAGCCCCATCTTCTCGATCTCGAGCATGCCGTAGCCGAGCACCTGGTTGTCGTGGACGATGTCGAAGTCGTCGACGCGCTCACGCAGGGCGCGGGCAGCGCGCAGGCTGAACGTCTTGGGCTCGGGGAACCCGGCCGCGCACATCGTCGCGAACTCCTCGACGTCGATGCGGTCGCGGAACTCCTTGAGCTTGGGCACCCGGAACGGGTCGGGCTCGCGGTAGAGGTCCAGGCTGGGGAGCTTGGTGAGCGTCACGCCCTCGTCGAGCTCGGGGTAGGGCTGACCGGAGAAGACCTCGACGGAGTGGCCCAGGTTGACCAGCTCGCGACTCAGGTGACGGATGTAGATGCCCTGACCGCCGCAGTGGGGCTTGCTCCGGTAGGACAACAGTGCGACCCGCATCCGCACCCTCTCTCTCGTCCCCCGACGGTGCCGGAGGGTTGGCCGGATGCGTGGGACACGCCGTGCCGGACGAACTGGAACGTGTTCCTATTTTACCCTACGCATTGGTAGCCTAGCCGCCGATATGCAACGGGCAGTCGCCAGTCTCTAAACTCGAGCGGACCGGGGTCGTCCCGATCGTCTTCCAACCCGTCAGGGGGTCCCTGTGAGCAGCGCCAACTCGTTGGCCGTCGAAGACCTGGGTTCTGCCGCTCAGCGCGATCGCCGCAAGCGCATCCTCGACGCGACGATCTCGCTGGCCTCGCAGGGTGGCTTCGACGCCGTCCAGATGCGCGCCGTCGCCGAGCAGGCCGACGTCGCCCTGGGCACGCTCTATCGCTACTTCCCCTCCAAGATCCACCTGCTCGTCTCGGCGCTCCAGCGCGAGTTCGAGCGCACGGAGGTCGCGCTGCGCGACCGGCCGATCGAGGGCGACACCACCGCCGAGCGCGTGATCAGCGTGCTCAAGCGCACCACCCGTGGCATGCAGAGCGACCCCAAGCTCACTGAGGCGCTCACCCGCGCGTTCATGTTCGCCGACGCCTCGGTCGCCGCCGAGATCCACCAGGTCGGCATGCTGCTCACCTCGATGCTGATCCGCGTGA
>NZ_JANINT010000350.1:0-275 GCF_024509035.1 Nocardioides sp.
ATCCGGTCGGTCGGGACCCCCTGGATCGTCGTCAGGGTGCCTTCGCACCGGTAGCTGTTCGCACCGGTGACGATCAGGAAGCTCGAGCACGTGTGGATGTCGTTGGTCCTGCTGTTGTTGGGCCTGGCCAGCGTCTGCGCCGCCGAGGCCCACAGGTGCGAGATCGCGCTGCCCACGAACTGGAAGGCCGAGCCGATGGTGCCGACGACGGCGCTGACGCCGGAGACGAACGACTGGCCCCACTGCTGGAAGGTCGAGCCGAGGTCCCATCCGGC
>NZ_JANINT010000350.1:285-797 GCF_024509035.1 Nocardioides sp.
TCTCGGCCGAAGTCGAAGGCGCGTTTGGGTTGGCGACGCTGGGCACCGGCATCGGGCGTGATCGTGACGACGAGCGGCTGCGCGAGGTCGTACTTCCGACCGGTCGCGTCGACCCAGACGACCGCGAACCCGCCTTGCACCTGGGCGCCGGAGCCCAGCTCCGCCTGGAGCTCGGCCTCGTTGCCCTGATGGATCCGGACCATGGACCCGGGTCGGAAGGTGCCCGCTGCCGCGGCGAGCACGATCCGTGCACCCGACCGAACCGTGTCGCTCGTCAAGCTGCCGTCGGCGGCGACCTGGACCTCCACCTCGGGGCTGTCGGCCGCGAAGGCGGACGACCCTTCGACGGTGCCCGGCGGGTCGCTCACCTGGACGGCGCGGGTGGCGTGCCACTTCTGCCCGTCGGGGCTGGTGACGACCACCGTCGCGCCGTACCCCTCGTCGTTGCTGCCGCGGGGGTAGCGGCAGGTCGCCGTCCGGTCGGTCGCCGTCGTCGGCTCGCGGAAGCGGAC
>NZ_JANINT010000350.1:807-1666 GCF_024509035.1 Nocardioides sp.
AAGAACTCGAACGTCGAACCCGCGGGAACCTCCGAGCCCGAGGCGTCGAGCCGCACCGGGTCGCCCGCGTGCACGGCCGCCGGGCTCGCCGTGAGCCGCGCGCCGTACGCCGATGCGGTGGCCGTCGTGGTCGCAGCCGGTCCGGTGCCACGGCCGTTGGTCGCGGCCACGCTCACCTCGTAGCTCGCTCCCTGGTCGAGCCCGGTGATCGTCGCGGTCCTGGTCGTGACCGTGGTGACGTGGTCCCGGGAGTCCCCGGACAGCCCCACGGGGTGGACCCGCACCGTGTAGCTGGTGACGGGCTGCCCACCGTCGTCGGTGGGCTGCGCCCACGAGACGTCGAGTCGGCCCACCCCGGGCGTGACGTCGAGGTCCCCGGGCGCACCGGGGGCGGCGTCGGCCGCGGCGACACCCGGGAGCTTCAGGATCTTCGCGCCGGTGGTGAGGTACAGGTTACCGTCAGGGTCCAAGTCGAGGTCGCCGACCTCGCGCAGCTCCAGATCCAGGGGCGCCACGCGGTCGCCAGCAGGCTCGGAGCCGCCGCCGGCGACCTGGTGGATGGTGCCGTCGCCGGCGCGGATCTCCCAGATCTCGAGGGCAGCGGAGCCCTGGTGCGCGAAGAACACGTTCCCGGACCGGTCGGCGACCGGTCCGGCGTGGATCTCGAAGTGGGTCTGCGTCGCAAGGTCACCCTCGACCGGCTCCGGCGGGTCCCAGCCCGACCAGTACCGGCAGCAGATCGTCACGATCCGGTCGGTCCGCCGGTCCACGCGGTGGATGTCCCAGCCGTTCTCGTTGACGTAGACGAAGGGGCCCTTGGCGTCCACGGCGACGACGCCGCGCAGGAACGGGTCGGTCG
>NZ_JANINT010000350.1:1676-1930 GCF_024509035.1 Nocardioides sp.
CCGGGATCCGCGCCACCACACCGTAGGAGTTGCCGCCCGCGCCGTACGACACCTGGCGGACCCCGCCGAGCAGCAGGCCGCTGCCGTCGGGGTCCATGACCAGCGACCCGCTGTGGCCGCCGAGCTCCCCGGTGTAGGTACTCGCGTAGGCCGTCGGGCCCGCGGGCGTCGTTGTTCCGTCGCGGTGCAGGCGCGCCACGCCCCACCCGGACGCCGAGGAGTCCGCGTAGCGGCCGAGGTTGCGCGGCGCGCGG
>NZ_JANINT010000351.1:0-1123 GCF_024509035.1 Nocardioides sp.
CTGCATGAGGTAGGTCTTCACGCAGCCCGTCACGGACTCCAGGGCCACGCTCAGCCGGCGGACCAGCCCGCCGAGCTCGTCCGCCGCCGCGGGCGCGAGGTCGGTGAACGACCGGACGTGCCGGGTCGGGAGCAGCACCAGCCAGCCGGGCAGGCTGCTGTCGAACGCGTGCACCACCCGCCAGTGCTCGCTGTGCACGACGTCCTCGCGCGGCGGCAGGTCGGTCCGCGCCTGCTGGTCACAGGGGTAGCAGCCGGCGACGAGCACTACGCCTGCTCCTCGCGGGGCGCCGGGAGCACGCAGAACTCGTTGCCGGACGGGTCCAGGTAGGTGCGCCACGGCAGGTCGCCCCAGTCGGAGGTGTCGACCCTGCGCCCGCCGCGGGCGAGGACGTCGGCCTCCACGGCGTCGGCGTCCTCCCCCGCCTCGAGGCGGACGTCGAGGTGCCAGCGGATCTTCGCCGGGCCCTTGGGCCGGGCCTCGGGGCACAGCTCGAGGAGCGGCCCGGTCCGCGACGGGTGGCGCAGCGCCCGCGGCGCGGTGGCCGGTACGTCGGTCCAGCCGGTCAGCCACGCCCAGAACTCCGCGTCCCGGTCCGGGTCGGCCGAGTCCAGCGGCAGGGCCGCGATCGGGCCGGTGCCGGCGTACTCCTCGCGGTGCTCCATCACGCAGCAGGGGTTGCCCTCCGGGTCGGCGAGGACCGTCCACGGCACGTCGCCCTGGCCGATGTCGAGGTGCCGGGCGCCGAGCGCCAGCAGCCGCTCGACCACCTCGGCCTGCGCCGGGCCGCCCAGCAGGTCCACGTGCAGCCGCGGCGGCTCCGACGCCGGCTCGGGAACGCGCTGGAAGCACAGGTCGAGGTACCGCCCACCGTCGAGGTCGAGCCGCGTCTCGAAGCCCTCCGGCACGTCGGTCAGCCGCTCGGTGCCGAGCGCCTCCTCCCAGAACCGGCCCAGGCGCTGCGGGTCGAGGGCGTCGATGACGAGGTTCTCGAGGTACATGCGGCCCACCGTAGTCAGGGCCGCGGACGGTCGCGGTCACGCGTGCTGGTGGCCGGGTCGTGTGCCCCAGACCGCGCTATGGCGCGTTCTCAGGCACACGACCCGACAGCGGCGGACCGGAA
>NZ_JANINT010000351.1:1133-1550 GCF_024509035.1 Nocardioides sp.
TGCTCCCAGCCGAGGACGGAGAGGGTGGCGGTGTCGAGCCGCAGGTGCTGACCGAAGGGGACCGGCCGCCGCAGCCAGCGAGCGGCCAGCGCGCGCAGGGCGTGGCCGTGCCCGAACACGAGGGTGTCGCCGTCGGCGGCCTGGGCGCGGGCGACCACGCGGTCGAGCCGGGCGCAGACGTGCGCCTCGGTCTCACCACCGGGGACCGGCTGGTTCCAGATCGTCCACCCGGGCACCCGCTTGCGGATCTCCTGGGTGGTGACGCCCTCGTAGTCGCCGTAGTCCCACTCGACGAGGTCGTCGTCAACCTCGGCCGCGGGGAAGCCGGCCAGCTCCGCGGTGCGCCGGGCGCGCAGCATCGGGCTGGTCAGCACCAGCGCGAAGTCCGTCCCGGACAGTCGCGGTGCGAGCGAGCGG
>NZ_JANINT010000351.1:1571-1906 GCF_024509035.1 Nocardioides sp.
CTCGGGGAGCAGCGGGAGGTCGGTGGTCGACGTGTGCCGACCGTTCGCGCTCCACTCGGTCTTGCCGTGCCGGACCACCCAGAGCTCGTTCACGCCTCCATTGGAACAGGTCAGTCGTCGGCGAGCACGACGACCCGGTCGCCGGGCAGCACGTGGAACGTCTCGGACTTGGCCGGGTTCACCCGGACCCCGAACGACGCCTCTCCCTCGGCGCGCGCCTCGGACTTGTAGCCGATCGCGGTCTCGTTGCGGCGCGAGGCGCCCGCGATGATCGTGGCGTAGCTGACCTCGGCGCCCGGCTCGACGTACCACTCCGCCGGGCGCAGGTAGATCTC
>NZ_JANINT010000352.1 GCF_024509035.1 Nocardioides sp.
GATGCCCATCTCGATGCAGGCGCCGTAGAAGCCGACGTAGTTGGCGAGGAGCGGGTACATGACCTCGAAGTGGATCTCGAACGCGCGCTTGTGGAACTGGCGCGCCTTGCGGAGGTAGCCGCCGAGCTCCGGAAGCTCCAGCGACCGCAGGTCGACCGACTGCAGGTGCGTCCACCAGGAGTCGACCTCCGCGCGGCGGTCGGCCCAGATGCCCTCGAAGTTCTCGAGGAAGCGCGGCAGGTTCTGCATCATCCGGCGCGCCCGCTCGCCGATCTCCCACTCGTCCGTCACGTCGATCGCGGCGGCGTAGGTGTGCGTCCCGGCGATCCGCTGGGTGATGCCGCGCCCGGGCGGCAGCGGCAGCGACTCCGCGGCCAGCTGGGTCCCCCAGGAGTAGCCGTCCTCGTTCCAGATCAGGCCCATCGGGGTCAGGCCCCGGGGCCAATGGAAGTCGAGGAACCAGAACCGCTCCTCGTCGGCCTTGTCGAAGGTCCGGAACGGCTCGACCGCCCAGCCTGCATGGTCGAGTGCCGGCTTGAAGCCGGGGTACCACTCATCCGTCACGAACTCGTCGACGGGGACGACTGTGGCCATGGGCGGCTCTCCTAAGTCTCACGGACGCGGTGTGAGGAAGGTCGCATCGCACCAACCGTGGCTCAAGCGTCGCGTTCGCGACAGGAGAACGTCCCGGAAAGCCGAACCCGGTCACCCGCCTGGGAGCGCGGCCTGTGGTCCCACCAGCGGGTCGTGCCCGCCGGCGTCCCGCGATCAGCGCGGCGCGGGAGCCAGCTGCCGCGTCAGGGTGTCGATGACGGTCTCGGCAGCCACCTGGCGGCCGGCTCGCGGCCCCAGCGTCTCCTCCAGCCGCGCCGCGAGCGCGGCGAGGTCGGCGGGCCGCTCGAGGCCGGCGACCCAGGGCGGGGTGTCGGGGTGGACGAGCGCTCCGGAGAGCACGGGGTCGACCGCGTCCACGAGGTCGCGCATGAAGTCCAGGCCGAGCGCGACGCGCTCGGGACCCACCAGCGCGACCGCGTGCTGGACGTGGTCGAGGAACGAGTCCACCGTGGGGGCGTCGGACAGGAACGGGCCGAACCCGTTGACGGCGACGAAGCCGCCGCTGTCGGCCACCGCCCGGATCTGCTCGTCGGTGAGGTTGCGCGGGTGCGGCTGCAGGGCCCGGCAGGAGGAGTGGCTCGCGACGAAGGGCCTGGTCGCGACCGAGGCCAGGTGCCAGAAGCCGGTCTCCGAGAGGTGGCTGACGTCGACGAGCATGCCGAGGCGCTCCATCTCGGCGACCGCCTCGAGGCCGAGGGTCGTCAGGCGGCCGCCGGCGTCCTGCTCGCCGACCCCGTCGGCCATCATCGTGCGGCGGTTCCAGGTCATCGAGGCGATCCGGACGCCGAGGCGGTGGAAGGTGTCGAGCAGCTCGAGGGAGTGGCCGACCGGCTCACAGCCCTCCAGGGCGAGGACGAGCGCGATGCGGCCGCTCTCGATCGTGGGCCGGATCTGGTCGCCCCGCTCGCAGATCGCCACGTCGGCGGCGTGCACGTCGGCCAGCCGGCGGGCCTCCTCGAGCACCTGCAGGCTCCGGCGCAGGGCGCCCTCGCCCACGTGCTGCTCCTCGGTGAAGACCGGGAGCACCTGGAGCACCACGCCGCCGGCCCGCAGCTGCGGCAGCCAGAAGTCCCCGAACGGGTCGGCGAGGCCGCGCTCGCGCTGGTGCAGGACACCCAGCAGCAGGTCGTTGTGGCAGTCCGCCACCGGCAGCGTCGGCACCGCCATCAGGAGGAGGTGCCCGCGCTGCTCGCCTCGCGCCGGCGGGCCAGCTGGGCCAGGGAGACGGCGATGACCAGCGCGCCGCCGTAGAAGAGCTGCTGCACGAAGCTCTCCGCCCCCAGGAGC
>NZ_JANINT010000353.1 GCF_024509035.1 Nocardioides sp.
GCGCGACCGGCTGGACAGCTGCATCGGCTGCGGCTGCCTGAGCATGAAGACCTGCGCGCTGAGCAACCCCGCCGACGAGGCGGCCGAGTGGGGACCCGGCCCGGTCTTCCTCGAGCCGAGGGGCGCGCACCGGTGACGCTGCTGCACGAGCCGCACCACGACGGCTCGCCGATGTACGTCGCCGAGGAGGCGCCCGCCACGGGGTCCGAGGTGCTGGTCCGGATGCGCACCAGCGCGACCGACCCCGTCGACCAGGTCTGGGTGCGCACGACGTACGACGCGGAGCCGACGTACCACCCGTGCGTGGCGACCTCCCGCGACGAGCACACGGTCTGGTGGGAGGGGCGGTTCCCGGTGCACAACCCGGTGACGCACTACCGCTTCTTGCTCGCGAGCGCCCCTCGAGACGGACAGAGCGAGCAGCGCTGGCTCACCGGCGTCGGCGTGGTCGAGCACGACCCGCCGGACGCGTTCGACTTCCGGATCAGCTCCCACCACGCGCCTCCGGACTGGGCGCGCGACGCCGTCGTCTACCAGGTGTTCCCGGACCGGTTCGCGCGGTCGGCAGCGGCCGACGAGCGCGAGGTGCCGCCGTGGGCGGTGCCGGCGGACTGGGACGACGAGGTCGTGTTCGAGCCGTTCGACCCGCGGACGCCGCTGCAGTACTACGGCGGGGACATCGACGGGATCACCGACCACCTCGACCACCTGGCCGAGCTCGGCGTCACGGTCGTGTACACGACGCCGGTCTTCCCCGGCGAGAGCAACCACCGCTACAACGCGTCGACGTTCGAGGAGGTCGACCCGCTGCTCGGCGGCGACGCGGCGTACGTCCGGCTGGCCACCGCCGTGCACGAGCGCGGCTGGCGGATCCTCGGCGACCTCACCACGAACCACACCGGCGACACCCACGAGTGGTTCGTCGCCGCGCGTGACGTGGAGGGCGCACCGGCCCGCTCCTTCTACTACCTGCTGCCCGACGGGTCCTACGAGTGCTGGATGGGCCACGGGACGCTGCCGAAGCTCAACCACGCCGACCCCGCGCTGCGCACGGCGATGGTCGACGGGCCCGACTCGGCGCCATCGACGTCAACCACGAGGTCGCCCGGCTGGTCCGCCGCACCGCGGAGGCCGAGCGCCCGGACGCGTTCGTGATCGGCGAGCACAACCACGACGCGTCGACGGACCTGGACGGCGACGGCTGGCACGGCACCATGAACTACTCGGGCTTCTCCTGGCCGGTGTGGTCCTGGCTGCGCGACCCGGACTCCCCCGCGCGGCCGTTCGGCCGGCCCGTGCCGGTGCCGCGGCGCAGCGGGCCGGTGGTGGTGCACGGCCTGCGCGAGTGGCAGGCCCGCTACGGCTGGCGGGCGACGACGGCGTCCTGGAACATCCTCGGCTCCCACGACAGCGCCCGGATCCGCCGACGTCCACCGGGTCGCGGCCGGGCTGCAGTTCACGCTGCCCGGGGTGCCGATGCTGTTCGCCGGCGACGAGATCGGCCTCGAGGGCGTGAACGGCGAGGACGCCCGCCGGCCGTTCCCCTGGGCACACCCGGAGGCGTGGGACGACGCCACGCTCGCGGCGTACGGCGGGCTGGCGCGGCTGCGCCACGCCCACGAGGCGCTGCGTCGCGGCGGCCTGCGCTGGGCGCACGTGACCGACGACCTCCTGGTGTTCGTGCGCGAGCACCCCGCGGGGTCGGTGCTCGTCGCCGCCCGGCGCGCGGCCGCGCCGGCGCACCTCACAGCACCGAGCGGTAGACCTCCACCGTCCGCTCGGCGATGGCGTCCCAGGAGAACGACTCGATGGCCCGGGCTCGACCCGCCCGGCCCATCTCCGCCGCCCGCGCGGGGTCGGAGACGACCGACGTGAGCGCCTCCGCGAAGTCGGCGACGTA
>NZ_JANINT010000354.1 GCF_024509035.1 Nocardioides sp.
GTGCCGTCGAGGCTCGGGTCCTCGTCGGCGAGCTCGTTGATGCGGTCATGGGCGCGGTGGAGGGCGCCGGCGACCTTGGTCAGCAGGTCGTCCGGGGAATCACCCTCCGGGGGGACGTCGAGGCGCCGCAGCTGGGCGATCGCCGTGCTCGAGGCGATGTCGCCGCGGGCCGCGCCGCCGACGCCGTCGCAGACCGCGACCAGCCACGGGCCGACGTACCCGGAGTCCTGGTTGTCCTTGCGGACCCGGCCGACGTCGGAGATCGCGGCGAACCGCAGGCGCAGCCTCGTCGGGGGCGCCGATGCTGGCGTGTCGGTCATCCGCGCTACTTCCTGAGCTCCAGGATCGTCTTGCCGATGCGCACCTGGGTGCCGAGCGTGATCGTGGTGGGCTGGGTGATGCGGACGGTGCCGACGTAGGTGCCGTTGGTCGACCCGAGGTCCTCGACGAACCACTGGTCCCCGGACGCCGCGATGCGCGCGTGCCGGGTCGAGACGTAGTCGTCGTCGAGCCGGATGGCGGCGTCGGCCCCACGCCCGATGAGGATGGGCGCCTGCTCGAGGTCGACGCGCTCGCCCGCGTTGGAGCCCTCGGTGACCGCCAGGTGGGTGGGGGTGCCACGCCGCTTGCTCGGGGGCTTGGGCTGCTTGGGGGTTCGCGCGGCGCGGCGGCCGTCGCCGCGGGCCGCCTCGGGGACGCGGGCGCCGAACATGTCCGAGCGGATCACCGAGATCGCGGAGAGCACGAAGATCCACAAGATCGCCAGGAAGGCGATGCGGACGAGGAACAGCGTCAGCTCGGACATCCTCAGCTCTCCTCGAGGACCCGGACGGTCATGGTCGTGTTGCCGATCTTGACCTGGGACCCATCGCGCAGGCGGGTGTGGGCGATGCGGTGGCCGTCGACGAGCATGCCGTTGGTCGAGCCGAGGTCGTGCACCTCGATCGACAGCCCGCCCCCGGCAGCGCCGGTGACCGAGAACTCGGCGTGGCGGCGGCTGACGCCGGGGTCGTTGATGCGGACGTCGGCCTCGGTGCCGCGGCCGACCACGAGACCGGGGGGCTGGAGCGGGTGGCGGGTGCCGTTGACCTCGAGCACCGCCCGGGCCCGGCCGACCTGGGTGTCGGTCGCCCCGCTGGTGACCTTGGCCTGGGCCTTGCTGCGGATCCGGAACCGGCCCGTCGTGAGGTCCTCGGCCGGCTCGAACCCGATCGAGACCGGCCCGGGGAAGACGTAGCCCTGCTGCTCGGCGTGGTCGCGCACCTGGGACGCCAGGTCCGCGGCGAGCGCGGAGTCGTACGGCGAGAGCCGGTCCAGGTCGGTCTGGGAGAGCTCGACGTGGAAGTCGTTGGGGACCAGCCGGCGGTCGCGGGAGAGGATCTGCGCGTTGTTGTCGCACTCGCGCTGGAGAGCAGCGGCGATCTCGACCGGCTGGACCGCCGAGCGGAACGCCCGGGCGAACGCGCCCGAGATCATCTGCTCGAGCCGGTGCTCCAGCTTCTGGAGTCCGCCCACGCCGCCTCCTTCCGTCCACGTCCCGGTGCCGGGCCTGCCAGTCCCCGGTGGTCGTGCCCGTCTGCTCGCCCGCCCAATCGGCGCGGAGCCTGTGCTCGTGCCCACAACTTCCCACACCAGGGCCGTCCCGACCGGCGGCCGGGCTCCGACCGATCGTAACGGGGTCGCCGAACCGGGTGGGGTCGCGTGCCTCACGCCGCGCCCCGGCGCGTCCCCGGGCCGCGGGACCGGCGGTCCATCGCACGGAGGGCGGCATCCGGTCGCGCGGACGCCGGTTTGGGGTAGACCCGAGGCCTGGGATAGCCTTGCCCCGCTTCACGCGCGAGTGGCGGAATAGGCAGACGCGCACGGTTCAGGTCCGTGTGTCCGAA
>NZ_JANINT010000355.1:0-948 GCF_024509035.1 Nocardioides sp.
CGAGCTGCTGTCCCCGCAGCTGGCCGCCGGCCTGGCCGACCGCACCTACGACCTCGCGCTGCTGCGACCGGGCGAGCCCGGCGTGGACGCCCGGGTGCTGCGCACCGAGCGGCTGGTCGCCGTCCTGCCGGCCCAGCACCCGCTGGCCGGGCGCCGCCGGATCGGCCTGGCGCGGCTGCGGGACGAGCCGTTCGTGATGCACCCGTCCGGGCACCGGTCGTCGATGCACGCGCGAGTGCTGGACGCGTGCGCCGCCGCGGGCTTCGAGCCCGATCCGGTGCTCGAGGTCGCCGAGACCGCGACGCTGGTGGTGTTCGTCGCCGCGGGCCTCGGCGTGGCCCTGGTGCCCGAGCCGGTCCGCAGCCTCGGGCTCGAGGGCGTCGCCTACGTGGCGCTCACCGACGCGCCCACCATCGACCTGGCGCTCGCCGCGCGCGCCGACGCGTCACCGGCGGCCCGGCAGGTCGCCGCGATCGTGCAGCGGTGCGTCTAGCTCGCGCGGTCCTACCGCCCGTTGCCGTAGCCCTGGCTCCGGGTGGTGACGTCGTGCTGGTTCTTGGCCGCCGCCACCCCGGGGTCGCGCGTCGGCGCGTCCTGGCTGATGGTGCGACCGGGCGTGTTGCGGGTGCGGATCTGGTGCCACACCACCGCGACGACGAGCACGGCCGCTGCCGCGATCAGGATGTACGTGAACATGGAGGTTCCCCCGTTCGATCCGAGGACTCCAGCGTAGGGCCGCCGTCGCCGTTTCACCATGGGACGCGGTCGAGCCTGCACTGCCCATGGTGGGCCCGGCATGGGGAGTGCGGGTTCACCCACGGACCATGGTGAACCTGCGACAGACCCCTACAGCGCGCCCTCCTCGGACAGCACCTGCTGCGCGATCCGGAACGCGGTGTTCGCGTCGGGCACGCCGCAGTAGATCGCGCTCTGCAGCAGCACCTCCTT
>NZ_JANINT010000355.1:958-1880 GCF_024509035.1 Nocardioides sp.
ACGCGTACGCCGTGATCAGCTCCTGGAAGTCGCGGGTGAACGCCGTGGCGTTCGCCGTCGCCCGGTCGACGTGCTCGTCGCCGAGCACCTCGCGCCGGACCTCCATGCCCTCGTCCCCCTTGTCGTGATGGCTCATCTGGCTCCTTCCCGGCAGAACTCGCGGATCAGGTCGGCGACCGCCTCCGGCGCCTCGGCCGGGGCGAGGTGGGCGACGCCGGGCAGCCCGACGTACCGCCCGTCGGGTACGCCGTCTGCGACCTCGCGCAGCAGCGCGGGCGGGCAGACCGCGTCCTCCTCGCCGGCGACGGCGAGCACGGGTGCGGCGATCTCACCGAGGCGCGGCCGCACGTCGAACGCCGCGAGGGCGCCGCACACGGCGACGTACCCCTCGTCGTCGGCGTCGCTCAGCGCGTGCAGCAGCGCGGAGGCCCGCGCCGGCTCGCGCTCGATGAAGCCGGTGCCGAACCAGCGCTGGGCCGACGCGCTCACCAGCCCCGGCGTGCCGGAGGCGCGCACCTGCGCGATCCGCTCGGCCCAGGACTCCGCGGTGCCGATCCGCGCGCCGGTGCACAGCGCGACGACGCCGCGCACCCGGTCCGGCGCGTCCAGCGCCAGCTGCAGCCCGACCGCGCCGCCGACCGAGTCGCCGGCGTACCAGAACGGGCCGTCGACGCGGTCGAGGACGTACGCCGCCAGGTCGGCCATCGTCACCGGTCCCGGGACCTCGCGGTTCGTCCCGTGGCCCGGCAGGTCCCACGTCACGACGTCCAGCTCGTCGCGGATCAGCGCCGCGCAGTCGTCCCACAGGGCCGCGGCCGAGGTCCCCAGCGACGGCCCGAGCACCAGCGTCGTCACCGGGTCGTCTCCCTCGTGCGCGCGACGACCTCGTCGACGTACGCCGCCGCGTCGCCGAGGTACGTCG
>NZ_JANINT010000356.1 GCF_024509035.1 Nocardioides sp.
CGCGGCGGTCTCGGTCCTCGTCATCGCGAGCGGTGCGGGTCGACTCACGCTGGCCGCGGTCCTGGGCGCGATCGCGGCCGGGCAGACCGCCGCCTGCGTGACAGCACTCGCGTGCGTGCCCGCGGACGAGCGGTCCCTCCCTCGGCCGGTGAACGGCGGGGTGCGGGAGGTCCTCGCCTTCGGCACCTGGCGCGCGCTGCAGCAGTTCGTCCGCCCCACCACCCTCAACCTCTGCCGGTGGGTCGTGCTGCTCGCTGCCGGCGCCGCCGCGGTCGGACAGCTCGAGGCGGCACGTCTCGTGGTCGCGCCCGCGATGCTCCTGGTCCAAGGGCTCGGGTCCTACCTGTTCGCATCGTACGCCGCCGACCGGGCCGAGTCGTCCGCAGCCCTGCTCGCCCGCGCCGACCGGGCCGCGGCGGTGATGCTCGGAGGCGCCCTGGTCGTCACGGCCGTGGTGGCGGCCGCGCTGCCCGTCCTCGCGCCGCTGCTGGGGGCGGGCTACCACCTCCCGGTCGCAGCCGTCCTCGGGTGGGGTTGGTACGCCGGGTCGTGCGCCGCGGTCCTGCCCTACGGGAGCCTGGCGGCCGTCCGCGGCCGGCAGGCCGCGGTCCTCGGCCTCCGCGTGGCGGACGCGGCGCTCGCGCTCGCGCTCGTCGCCTCCGTCGTGCTGGGCCTCGGCGCGTCACCCGCCGCGGCGCCGTGGCTGCTCGCCGGCGGGTCGTTCGTCGGTGGCCTGCTGTGCCGCCAGCTGCTGCTGCAGCCGCTCACCGCCCCGCCGGTCCTGTCCCCGCGCGAGGTCGCCGTGTGACCATCCTCGCGACAGCACCCTCCGTGGTCCGCCCGTCCTCGACCGGACCGGTCACGCCCCTGTGCCGTCCGCCCGCCCGGCTCCTCACCGTCTGGCTGATCGTCCTCGTGTCGAGCGTGGCCTGGCGCCGCGGCATCTACTACTCCGGCGGCCTCGACCTGGTCGTCGTCGCGAAGGCGGCGCTCGGCGTGCTCGCCCTGCTGCTCGCCGTCACCGCCCCGCGCACCGGGCCCGGGTGGACCCAGCTGCGCGCGGGCCCCGTCCCCTGGATCGCCGCCTACCTGGGCATCTCGGTCGTGGGCGCGCTGCTGCAGGGCACCGGGCCGGCGACCCTGGTCCTGGCGGCCCGCGTCGTGCTGATCACCGTCACCGTGGTCGTCCTCGTCGGCGCCTACCCGTGGTGGCAGGTGCTCGGCACGCTCACGACGGCGATGCTCGCGCTCGCCGCCGTCGGCACCGTGACCGGGCTCGGCTCCCTCGCCTCGACGGGCCGTCTGTACGGCGGCGTACCTCCGCTCAACGCCAACGAGATCTCCCTGCTCGTCGGCGTCCCGCTCGTCTGCCTCGGATGGCGGTGCGTCAACCGTGCGGCCTCGACGTGGGAGGTCGCCGCGGTGCCGCTCCTCCTCGGCGTCGTCTGGCTGACGGGCGCGCGCACCGGCCTCGCCGCGCTCCTGCTGGCCTTCGCACTGCTGGTCGTGTTGACGGCCCGGATCCCGCCGGCGCTGGTCGTCTGCGGAGCGCTGTGCCTGCCGGTGCTCCTCTTCACCGCCTTCCTGACCCCGTTGCTCTCCAGCTACGCCACCCGCGGTGACACCGCCGCGACGTTGACGCTCAACTCGCGCACCGTGGCCTGGGAGGCAGCCGTCCACTACGCCGACAGCGGCTCGGCACAGGTGCTCGGATCGGGCCTAGCGGTGAAGGAGATCCCGGTGTCGGCGCTCTATCGCAGCGAGCAGATCCTCGACAGCACCTGGGTCTCGGCGATCGTCCAGGCCGGCGCGGTCGGGACGGCGGTCCTGGCGTTGATGGTCGCCCTCACCCTGCTCCGCGCACTGGCACTCGA
>NZ_JANINT010000357.1:0-206 GCF_024509035.1 Nocardioides sp.
CCGACGCCGGCGGACGGCATTGCCCTCGGCCCCGCGACCCCCTGAGGTGAACGTATGTCTGGCCTGACCATCGACGACCTGGTGGCCATGGAGCAGCTCGGCTGCACCGTGATCGCCGGCGCCGACGGCGGACGCCGGCGGGTGGTGTGGGCGCACTCCTGCGAGCTCGACGACCCCTGGAACTGGGTCGGCGCCGACGAGCTGCT
>NZ_JANINT010000357.1:216-1873 GCF_024509035.1 Nocardioides sp.
ATGTGCGTGCCGCGCGACGACGCCGGACAGGTCCGCTTCGTGCGGCGGCTGCACGAGCACGGTGTCGCTGGGGTCGCGATCGGTGACGACCTCAAGGCGCCGCCGATCTCGGCGGCCATGGCGGAGGAGGCGGATCGGCTCGCGTTCCCGGTGATCGGGGTGAGCCACACGATTCCCTTCGCGGCCCTGGGGCGCACGGTGGCGCTGGCCAGCCAGAGCAGCCAGATCCGCCGGATCGCCCGGCTGAGCCGGCTCTACGAGCTCGCCCGGACGGCCACGTTCGGCGACGAGTCCCTCCTGAGCCGGCTGTCCGCGGAGCTCGGGCACCGTCTCCACGTCGTGGACGTGCGGTACGCCAGCGAGGTGATGCGCGAGGGCCCGCCCCTCGCCCGCGGGGTCGTCGAGGAGCTGGCCGATCGGCTGAGCGGCCAGCTCGACCGCCTGCCTGCGCGGATCAGCCTGGAGTCCGACGGTGCGGTGACGGCGACCGCGCTGGCCCTGTCGACCCACCGCGCGTGCATGTTGGTCGCCGAGGGCCCCGGGGAGGTCGACCTCGACGTCTTCGTGCTGCTGCATGCCCAGAGCCTGATCGCGATGGAAGTCGAACGGATCACGCGCGACCGGGAGCGAGCCGACCTCGACGGGGGCGAGATCCTTCGTCAGGTCATCCAGGGCACCCTGAGCCTCGACGCGGCCCAGCTGAGCCTGCGCCAGCTCGGGCTGGCGGAGGTGGAGTCTTCGACGGTCATGGGGCTCGATGCGGCACACCTGCCGACGGTGCGGCTCCTGATGGGCGACACGCCCCTGCCCCACCTGTCCTGCGAGTGGGGCGAGCACGGTTTCCTGATGGTCCCGACCGCCGCCGCGGCGGCGGCTGTCGAGCTGCTCGGGCCCCACGTGCCGGCCCTGGGCATCTCGGCCCCGAGCTCGTCTCTGCAACACCTCGGTGACAGCACCCGACAGGCCTTGTGGGCGCTGCAGGCGGCGCACGCGGGTGGCGGCGGAATCGCCGACTACACGACAGCCGCCCCGCTCTTCCTGCCGCGGACCCTGGCCGACGCCCACTTCGCGACCCGGATGATCCTCGGCAGCCTGTTGGAGCACGACGGGGCGCACGGCTCGGACCTGGTGAACACCCTCGAGGTCTACCTGTCGACCGACCGCAGCTGGGTGGAGACCTCCCGGCGCCTGATGATCCATCGACAGACGCTGGGCTACCGGCTGCGCAAGATCGAGACGCTGAGCGGCCGGAGCACGAGGAGCTCGGCCGACATCGCGATGTTCTGGATGGCGCTCGTCGCCCGCCGCATCACTCGCGAAACCGCATGAGTCGTACGGCGGTCTGAATCGCGTGCGTCGATTCGAACTGCCGGACGCTTCCTGCGCCGTGTCGCCGACCGCAAACTCGAGTGGCGATCCGCGGGTGAAGCGCGGCATCATCCCATATCTTCGTATTATTGTTATCCTGCCAGAAAGTGGTCCCCATGCTCACCCGACTGTTCACGCCCCTGCGCATCGGACCCACCGAGCTGAAGAACCGGATCGTGTCCACCGGGCACGACACGGTCATGATCGCGGACGGGCTCGTCACCGACCAGCTGGTCGCCTACCAGGCCGCTCGTGCCGCCGGCGGTGCGGGACTCATCGTGCTCCAGGT
>NZ_JANINT010000358.1:0-613 GCF_024509035.1 Nocardioides sp.
GCCGTCGCGATCTGCGGCGCGATGCTCCTCGTCGGCGCGTTCTTCGGCCGGGCCGGCGGCATCGTCCTGGTCGGCTTGGTCGCCGCGCTCGCCCTGGCCGCCGCCACTGCCGCGGACCAGATCGACGCCAAGTCGGTCAGCGTGACCCCCCTGACCGCGAGCGAGGTCGCCCCCCACTACTCGCTCGACGTCGGCGAGCAGCGCATCGACCTCTCCCAGGTCACCGACGTGGCCGCGCTCGACGGCCGCACCGTCGCCGTCGACGGCCGCGCAGGGACGATCGACATCACGCTCCCGCCCGGGCTGAGTGCCGACATCGACGCGACCGTCGACGGGGCCGGCAGCATCAAGCTGTTCCGCTACCAGCGCGGCGGCATCGGTGGCATCGAGGACCACCGGCTCGTCGGCCCACCCGACGCGCCCACCGTCCACCTGGTGCTGGATCTCGAGCTCGGAGAGATCGAGGTGACCCGATGAACCGCGAGTCCGGACGGCACCCCGTCAACGTCGGGCACCTGGTGATGGGCATCGCGTTCCTCGCGATGGTCGGCGTCTGGGCCCTGATCCAGGCCGGCGTGGTCGGCGACGGCGACGTGCGCTGGCTGCTGCCGGT
>NZ_JANINT010000358.1:623-1865 GCF_024509035.1 Nocardioides sp.
GGGTCGAGCCCACCACCCCCACCGACGCGAACGACCCCGAGGAGATCCGATGAACGACCTGCGCATGAAGAACCTGGTCCGCCGCCGCGACGACCGGATGGTCGCCGGCGTGTGCTCCGGGGTCGCCGACTACCTGGGCGTCGACGTGACGCTCGTCCGCGTGCTCGCGGTCGTGGCACTGGTGTTCAGCTTCGGGGCCGCGCTGGTGGCCTACGTGGCCGCGTGGATCCTGATGCCCGAGGTCTGAAGAGTCTGAAGCCGGCAGGCCTCGAGCGTGGTGTCGGGGTGGTCGGTGAACAGGCCGTCCACCCCGGCACCCACCAGCGCCTGGGTGTCCTCGATCGAGTCGGTCTCGTCGCGCAGGGTCCACACGTGGACCTGCAGCCCGGCCGCGTGCGCGTCGGCGACCAGGCCGGGCGAGACCAGCTCCTTGTCGACACCGACCGCGTCGGCGTACTCCGCCACCCGCCGCAGGCCCGTCCCGGTCACCAGGTCGACCCGGCCGGTCGCGCTCACCAGCTGCACCAGGGGGCGCGACGTCCGCGACCGCAGCCACCGCAGGTTGCCCGGCTCGAAGGACTGGACGAACACCGGCAGGTCGCGCCCCGCGAGCGCCGCCAGCAGCGGCTCCTCCAACGCCAGGCCGATCGTCGCGAAGTACGACGGGTGCTTGGTCTCCGGGTACACCCCGATGGCCCGGCCCAGGCGCTGCGACTCCGCCTCGACGAGCGTGAGGATCTCGTCGAAGGTCGGCACCTCGTAGCGCCCGTCGTACCGCGTGTTCCGGGGCCGCAGGTCCGGCAGCCGCTCGACCGCGCGCAGCGTCTTGAGCTCGGCCAGCGTGAAGTCCTCCACGAACCAGCCGGTGACCTCGCGACCGTCGACCACCTTGGTGGTCCGCCGGCCCGCGAACTCCCGCCGGTTCGCGACGTCGGTGGTGCCGCCGATCTCCGCCTCGTGCCGGGCAACGAGCACGCCGTCCCTCGTCGCGACGAGGTCGGGCTCCACGAAGTCGGCGCCGAGCGCGATCGCGAGCCGATACGACGCGAGCGTGTGCTCCGGCCGGTAGCCGGACGCCCCGCGGTGGGCGATGACGAGCGGTGTCATGGGTCCACCAGACGCGGGTCGAGTGGCGCCAATGCGGGAGCGACATGAACCCCAGGTGACAGGATGACGGCCATGACGTCCCCCACCGGCGCCCCCAGCCTCGGCCGGATCGAGACCGTCCCCGCGCTCGACCGT
>NZ_JANINT010000359.1 GCF_024509035.1 Nocardioides sp.
GGGTGCGGCCCGGATGACGCGCTCGCCGCGGTCGGCGGCCTGGTCCCCGGCCTGCCTCGCGCCGCCGCCACGACGATCGTCCTCGCGATCGTCGGGCCCGAGACCGGTGAGCTGACCTACTGCACCGCCGGCCACCCGGCTCCGTTGGTGGTCGATCCCGTGGACGGCGCGCGCCGGTTGCCGCCCACCGGAGCGGCCGCGCTCGGGCTCGGATCGACGTACCCGACGCTCACCCACACGCTCGAGCCCGGCCAGATGCTGGCCCTGCACTCCGACGCCGCGAGCGGCGCGACGCGATCCGGCCGCACGCTCTGCGAGCTGACCCACGCGGTGGTCGGCTCGCTCGGCGGCGGGCACGGGATCCGCGGGACCGTCGACCGGGTGTGTGAACGGGTGCTCGCCGACGTGGCCCCGGGGGGTCCCCGTGACGACGTGGTCCTGCTGGGCGCCGAGCGGATGCCGTCCGCGCCGCCGCTCGAGCTCCACCTGCCCGCGACGGCGGCCGCGGTGCGGGAGGCGCGGATCCGGCTCGCTGACTGGCTCGACGACCTGCGGCCCGGAGAGCTCGACGTGAGCGCGCTCCTGCACGCCGCCGGCGAGCTCGTCTCCAACGCGGTCGAGCACGCGTACGCCGACTCCGAGGACCCCGGTCCGGGCGCGGTCGTCGTGCGGGCGCACCTGTCCGCCGTGGGCGAGGTGGTGCTCACCATCCACGACGGCGGCCGCTGGCGGCCGGCCGACGAGCGCGCGGGCCGCGGCCGCGGCCTGGCCATGGCGGGCGGGCTGATCGATCATCTCGAGCTCGACCGTCGTCACGAAGGGACCGTCGCGACCATCCACCACCGCATCGGGCGGCCGGTCACGATGTTCCGCTCCCCGACGAGCGTGCCGGAGGTCCACCGCGGTGCGGCGCTCGACGTCGCGGTGGTGGGGCCGGGTCGGGTGCGCGTCGGCGGTGAGGTCGACGGGGACGCGGCCGGGGTGCTGCGCGTCGCCCTGCTGCACCACACCCGTGTGGGGACCGCGCCGCTGGTCGTCGACCTCTCGCCGGCCGCCTTGCTGACCAGCGCCGGGGTCCGGGTCCTCGCGGAGGCGATGAGCTGGGGGAGCGGCTCGGCCTCGCTCAGCCTCGTCGCGGCAGCGGGCAGCGTCGCCGAGCAGGTGCTGGGCGCCGCCGGCATCCCGTGCTCGACCGCCTGAGCCCGCCGCGCATGAGACTTCAGCGGCGGCTGCGGCCCGTCGTGCCCGACGCGACCGCGACCAGGACGGCCGCCACGACGACCTGCCAGACGTGGCGCCACCAGTCGACGCCGCGGTTGTCCTCGGCGAACACGAGGCGGTAGAGGAAGTCGCCGATCAGCACGCCGCCGATGCCGCAGACCACCGTCAGCCACAGCGGCACGTTGTCACGGTCGCCGGGCGCGACCGCCTTGCCGAGCAGCCCGATGACGGTGCCGCCGATCAAGGCCCACAGGAGCGCGGAGAGCATGGGGGCGATCCTCCTCCGCCTGCGGCGGGAGGCTCAACAGCCTCAGCTGCGGAAGCCGACCTGCCCGAGGGTTCCGTGGCCGATCTCGACGTAGGCGAGCTTGGCGGCCGGGACGATGACCTTGCGGCCCTTGGTGTCGGTCAGCGTCAGCACGCCCTCGCTCGACACGGCCTCGGCGACCAGCTTCTCGACCTGGTCGGCCTCCTGGTCGGTCTCGACAACGAGCTCACGCGCGGCGTTCTGCACGCCGATCTTGACCTCCACGAGGTCCTCCTTCTGGGCTTGCGATCTGGGCTTGCGATGGTGGGACGGGGGATGGAGCGGGGTCTCAGTTCTCGTCGGACTTGGGGTAGCCGCGGATGCCGCGCCAC
>NZ_JANINT010000360.1:0-569 GCF_024509035.1 Nocardioides sp.
AGAACGGTTCGACGTTGTCGTGGCCGAAGGAGCGGGCAGCCCGGCCGAGATCAACCTGCGCTCCAGCGACTACGTCAACATGGGCCTGGCCCGCCACGCCGACCTCCCGGTGGTCCTGGTCGGCGACATCGACCGGGGCGGTCTCTTCGCCTCGATGTTCGGCACCCTGGCCCTGCTGGAGCCGGCGGACCAGGCGCTGCTCGCCGGGTTCGTGGTCAACAAGTTCCGCGGCGACCTCGGTCTGCTGCGCCCGGGCCTGGACCAGCTGGAGCGGATGACCGGCCGGCCCGTGCACGGGGTGCTGCCGTGGCACCCCGATCTGTGGCTCGACTCCGAGGACGCCCTCGACCTGGAGGGCCGCCGCAGCAGGGACGGCGCCCGGGTGCGGGTCGCGGTCGTACGGCTCCCCCGGATCAGCAACTTCACCGACGTCGACGCCCTGGGCCTCGAGCCGGACCTCGACGTCGTCTTCGTCTCCGACCCGCGCGACCTCGCCGATGCGCACCTCGTGGTGCTGCCGGGCACCCGCGCGACCCTGGCTGACCTCGCGTGGCTGCGCTCCCGCGGGC
>NZ_JANINT010000360.1:694-1860 GCF_024509035.1 Nocardioides sp.
ACGATCTTCGCCCCCAACAAGGCGCTGCGGCTACCCAGCGGGGCAGCGCTCGGTGCCCCCGCCGCCGGCTACGAGATCCACCACGGCCGCATCACCCGCGACCCGGACGCCGAGGAGTTCCTCGGCGGCGCCCGAGCAGGTCAGGTCTTCGGCACCATGTGGCATGGCAGCCTCGAGAGTGACGAGTTCAGGTCCGCCTTCCTCGCCGAGGTCGCCGACCTGGCCCCCTCCGGCGCCGGCTTCCCGGCCACCCGGGAGCGCCGGATGGAGCTCCTCGCCGACCTCGTCGAGGAGCACCTGGACGTCGATGCCCTGCTGACCCTGGCCCGGCGAGGGGCACCCGCGTCCTTGCCGGCGCTCACCGTCGTCCCCACACCGCCCCAGGAAGGTCCACGATGAAGGTCTTGCTGCTCGGAGGCACCGCGGAGGCGCGCGACCTGGCCTGCCTGCTGGTGGAGGCCCGAGTGGACGTCACCTCGTCGCTCGCGGGGCGCGTGGCCCGCCCTCGCCTGCCGGTGGGACCGGTGCGCATCGGCGGGTTCGGCGGCGTCGCGGGGTTGCGGACCGCGTTGGCCGACTACGACCTGGTCGTGGACGCCACCCACCCGTTCGCGCGGGGAATGAGTGCCAACGCGGTCGAGGCCTGCACGGCCGAGCAGGTCCCACTGCTGCGGTTCGAGCGTCCGGGCTGGGAGCGCGACCCCACCTGGCGGTACGTCCGTACGCACGAGGAGGCAGCGCAGGTGGCGGCAACGCTGGGGCAACGTCCCTTCCTGACCGTAGGCCGCCAGGAACTGGCCCGGTTCGTTCCCGACCTGGGCGAGGCCTCGGTCCTGGCGCGGGTTGTCGATGCCCCCGACACGGAGCTCCCCGCGCCGTGGCGCCTGCTCACCAGCCGAGGGCCGTACACACTCGAGGGCGACCTCGAGGTCATGGCCGACCACGGCAGCGACGTCCTGGTCACCAAGGACTCCGGCGGGACGTACACGTGGCCGAAGATGCAGGCAGCGGCGCAGCTCGGCGTCCCCGTTGTGGTCGTGGAACGACCCGAGCCGGACCCCCGCGCGCAGGTCGTGCACGCCGTGGGCCCGGCTCTCGAGTGGGTGCTGTCGCACCGCTGAGTCAGGCGGTCGCCCTCGGGGTGGTGTCGACGCGTCCGAGCAGCC
>NZ_JANINT010000361.1 GCF_024509035.1 Nocardioides sp.
CTCATCGACCCCGACGTCATCGAGTGGCAGGACGCGTTCGTCGCCGTCGAGCTCGACGGGCGCTGGACCCGCGGGGCCACCGTCGTCGACCTCCACGGCCGCTACCCGGAGCACCAGCCCAACGCTGCTGTCGCGATCACCCTGGATGCCTCCCGCTACTGGGACCTCGTGCTCGCCGCGGTCGACTCGCTCGGGACCCGGTCATGACACCAGGGACGGTGTGCGTCGTCGGTTCGGTGAATGCCGACACCACGCTGCGCGTTCGGGCCTTGCCGGGTCCGGGGGAGACCGTGCTCGCGGCCCACCGGCACGGCTCAGGGGGAGGCAAGGGCGCCAACCAGGCGGCCGCTGCTGCCGCCGCCGGCGCGAGGGTCGCACTGGTCGCGGCTGTCGGTGACGACGAGGCCGGCGGCGCTGAACGCGCAGCGCTCGAGGAGCGCGGCATCGATGTGTCGCGCGTGGCGTCTGTCCACGACGCCACGGGTTCGGCGGTCGTCGTCGTCGCCGAGGACGGTGAGAACCTCATCGTGGTCCACCCGGGCGCGAACGCCGCGCTCGACGCGACCTCGGCTGCTGCCGCGGTCGCCGAGCTGCGCCCCGCGGTCCTGCTGGGACAGCTGGAGGTGCCGCTCGAGGCGTTGGCGGCCGCCGCACGGGCGCGGGGCGACGGGCTGTTCGTGCTCAACCCCGCCCCGATGACAGCCTCGCCCGACGGGCTGGACGGCCTGCTCGAGCTCACCGACGTCCTCGTGCCCAACCGCACCGAGCTCGCGGCCCTGGTCGGTCGGCCACTGCCGATCTCGCCTGCCGAGGTGCGCGCCTGCCTGGCGGCGCTGGACTGCAGCGCGGACGTCGTGGTCACCCTCGGAGCCGATGGGTGCCTGGTCCGGTCGGGCGGGGTCCTGACCGAGGTCGGCGCCCGCCCGGCCGATCCGGTGGACACCAGCGGCGCCGGAGACGTCTTCTGCGGAGTGCTCGCAGCGGGACTGGCGAACGGGCAGGGCCTGCTGCCCGCAGTGCGTCGAGCCAACGAGCTGGCCGCGCTCAGCACCACCTCGCCCGGAGCCCAGGTGCCCCCAGGGTTCTTCTCCTCGGGAGTCGTCCACTAGCCGACGCGGCCGGCCGCGGTCGCGGGCCCGGGGCGTCTCAGCCCCACGCGGGCCCGGCGCCTCCGGCGGCCATGAGGTGGAGAGCGAGACCTGTCGCCATGACCGCCTCGTCGAAGTCGGCGTCCGGAGCATGGTTGAACGCGGTCCGCCCGGGGATGCTCGCCCCCAGGTAGACCATCGCCCCTGGCCACCGTCGGAGGAAGTAGGCGAAGTCCTCGATCACCATCGACGGCGCGGCCATCTCGGTCAGGCCCGGGGCGGCCGGCGAACGCTCGAGCGCCGCCACCATGCGATCGACGTACTCCGGGTCGTTGACCACGGCCGGGTACCCCTCCAGCAGGCGGAACCGTCCGGTCGTGCGAGTCTCGGCCGCCGCTTGGGCCACGGCGCCGCGGAGGCCCTCGATGAGGGCGTCGCGGCGCTCCGGGCTCACGGTCCTCAACGTGCCGCGCATCGACCCGCGATCGGGGATCACGTTGACGGTGTTCCCCATCAGGAACTCGGTCACGGTCGCGACAGTCGTCTCCTGGGGCGTGCTCAGCTCGTCCACGAGGCTCCTCGAGGCCGCCACGAATGCAGCTCCCGCCTCGATCGGGTTCCCGGCGAGGTGCGGTTGGCTCGCATGGCCCCCCGGTCCCTCGAACGTGGCCTCGAACCAGTCGCCGTACGCCATGAACGTCCCGCGCCGGTAGTGCACGCCGTGCGCCGGCCAGGTGGCGTGGACGTGGATGGCGAAGGCCGTG
>NZ_JANINT010000362.1 GCF_024509035.1 Nocardioides sp.
CGTAAGCCGAACCGAATCCGACTTCGGCCTCCACCACAGCACCCGGGCCCCAGCGAACCCGCACCCCGACCGCGGACCGTCACCATGCCGCCGCCACCCCGCGCAGGCCATCAGGCGTTCTCAGCCCCGGGATGGCCGGCGATCGGGTTCTGCAGCGTGCCGGCGTAGATGAGGGACTCGGCCTGGTCGGTCAGGTCGACCATCTCCAGGGTGTTGCGCAGCTGGAGGCGGTTGAGGCAGCTGTGGCGGAACTCCGGGCGGAACAGGTCGTACGACGCCGCGGCCTCGGCCAGCTCGGGGTGGTCGGCCTCGTGGCGGCGTACGCAGTCGGCCACCTCGGCCCAGAACTCCGTCTCGTCGAGCACGCCGTCGGTGTGCAGGATCGCGGCGAGGTGGCGCAGGACGCCGTCGAAGACGTCGGTGTGCAGGGCCAGCGCCTTCACGTCCGGGTCGACGTCGGTGCGGATCCGCTCGATCTCCGCGGGCACCGGCCGGTCGGCGCTCATCACGCAGACCTCCTCGCCGATGTCCTTCATGATCGCCCGCACCGGCACGTGGTCGCGCAGCACGAGGATGAGGTTCTCCCCGTGCGGCATGAACGCCAGGTCGTGGGCCAGCAGGCAGTGCACGATCGGGCGCACGTAGACGTCGAGGTAGCCCCGCACCCAGGCCCGCGCGGACAGCCCGGACGTCGCGACCAGCGCTGCGGCCAGTGATCGACCTGTGGCATCGCGGTGCAACAACGCGGCCATCGTCATCAGCCGCTCACCCTCGGCGAGCCGAGGCACCGGGCTCTCGCGCCACAGCGCCGCGATCATCTTCGTGTACGGCGAGCGCGTGCCCAGCCGGTGGTACGCATCGCCGGTGTAGCCCACCGCCGCGACCTCGCGCAGCACCGAGAACCTCGGCGCCAGCTCGGGGTCCGACAACACGAGGTCGTGCACCCAGTCGTTGATGGCCGGGGTGGCCTCCATGTACTTCGGCGAGAGACCGCGCATGAACCCCATGTTCTGGATCGACAGCGCGGTCTTCACGTACGGCTGCGACGGGTCGGAGACGTTGAAGAACGTCCGGATCGACTGCTGCGCCCGATAGTCGTCGGGTCCCTCGCCGAGGTGGACGAGGTCGCGCCGCGCCAGGTCGGGCGCGAAGGTGATCGCGATCTTGTTCTCCCACTGCCAGGGGTGCACCGGGATCAGCCGGTACTCCTCGGGATCGAGGCCTGCCCTGCTCAGGAGCGAGGAGTCGACGACCTCGGGACCCGAGTGCCGGCTCAGCTCGCGTCGCGCCGCCAGCCAGTGCAGCCGCACGGTGCTGCCCGTCTCGGGCGCGTACGCCGCATGGTCGGTCAGCCCGAAGCCCACCCGCCCGTTGTTGGCCACGAACCCCGGATGCCCCTCGGTCATCGCGGCCTCGATCTCCTGGTAGTCCGCCGTAAGGAGGTCCGCGGCCGAGAGCTGCGCGTGCCGCAGCTTCCAGCACGCCGAGGCCAGGGTCGCCGCGATCTCCTCCAGGTACGTCGGCAGCAGCTCGTCCGGGATCCCCAGCAGCTCGGCGAGCTCGACGACGAACGCCTGCGCGTCCAGCGGCGCGGGCTCGTCCTTCACCCACCGCGAGACCGCGGCCTCGTCGACGGCCCAGTGGTCGAGCGCGAGCCGGGTGACGGCGAACGAGTACGTCACGTCGCCGGCGGGGGAGTCGAGCCGCCACCGGTCGCCGTCCGCGACCGGCGTGAGCAGCCGCTCGTGGGAGAACTCCGAGATCGCCTTGGTGACCAGGTGGCGCTGTGCGCGGGCCAGGAGGTCGGGGGAGAGGTGGTCGACGGGGTCTCGGTCGCGCAGGGACAGCA
>NZ_JANINT010000363.1:0-1031 GCF_024509035.1 Nocardioides sp.
CGGCGGGGCCGGCCCCGACCACCTCGTCGGCGGCGGAGGGGACGACACGCTCCTCGGCCGCGGCGGCGCGGACCTCCTCCTGCCGGAGGGGTACGACGCGCCGCACCGCAACGACCGCGACACGGTCGACGGCGGGCCGGGGAGGGACACGGTCCTCGCCCGGTTCGGCAGGGACGTGCTGCACGGCGGCAGCGGCGATGACCAGGTCACCACCTGGTCCTCGAAGCCCAGCGAGGTCTACGGCGACGCCGGTGACGACGTCGTCGAGGGCACGGTCACCCAGGGACGCGGCTTCGTGCTCGACGGCGGCGAGGGTGACGACCGCGGCTACCTGGGCCGGCCGGCGCGCACCATCCGTCCCGCGGACGACCCCGGCCCGACGATCACGGTCCGCGAGGCCGACGGCGTCGTCGAGCGGGAGGGCGAGCAGATCGGGACGCTGCTGTCGATCGGCGACCTCGAGCTCGCCAGCCGGCTGCGGTGGGTCTACCTCGGGACCGCGGACGCCGACGTCGTGACCGGCGGCTACTACTGGCCGTTCCGCGCCGAGACCTTCGGCGGCGACGACGTCGTCACGGGCTCGGGCGAGCGGGACTGGATCGACGCCGGGGACGGCACCGACCGGGTCGTCGGCAACGAGGGCCGCGACACCTGCCTCCACGCGGAGGACGTCACGAGCTGCGAGGTACTGACGGAGTAGCCGCTTCGGCGACCTGCTCCGTTTCGTCCTGGCCGGCCCGGCGGCCGCGGCGGCCGAGCAGCAGCAGGGCGAGGCCCGCGACCACCGCCAGACCGCCGGCGAGGTAGCCGACCAGCGGGACGATGTCCTCGATCAGCCGCAGCTGGCCGATGTTCGCGTGGGCGTCGTCGACGTTGGTCCGGATCTGGTCGTCGGTGAAGGCGAGGTCGAGGTCGAGGATCTTGCCGACACCGCGGGCGACGCGCTCCTGGTGCACGACCTGGTTGATGATCGCGCCGGTCCGGGGCTCGACGTAGTACTCGGTCGTCTGCAGGTAGCTGCCCTTGACGTC
>NZ_JANINT010000363.1:1041-1521 GCF_024509035.1 Nocardioides sp.
GCGGCGCCGATGACACCGTCCCAGACCGGATAGGTCGTCTTCTCGGCGCCGAAGGGCCACTTGTTCTGCAGGCCCTGCTGCTGCGGTGTCTTCGGAGGAACGTAGCCGTCGTTGGGGACGGTGAGGGCGGTGTGCCGGTCGGTCGCGAACACGTCGGTCTCGGCGCTGATGAGCCGGCGCTGCGGGTCCTTGGCCCGGACGCAGCCGTCGATGCCGCCCTCGTCCCGCACGACGCACAACGAGGTGAACCACACCGCGACGTGGTCGGTCGAGGCCTTGCTATCGACCTGGTTGCCGCTCCACGCGAGCACCGCGGTCGGCTGGAGCTCGAGGTCGGGGCCGGTCGCCACCTGGGCGTTGCCCGCCAGGCGGGTCGTGTTGTCGGTGTCCAGCGGGGTGCGCTCGATCTGCGCGGGAGCCCAGACCTGGGCGACCACCGCCGCGGCGATGAGAAAGGCGCCGAGCCCGATGAGAACCGGC
>NZ_JANINT010000363.1:1531-1848 GCF_024509035.1 Nocardioides sp.
CTCGCGCGGCGCAGGACCACCAGATGCAAAGGTCCCGAGATTTCCGTGCGGCCGCGGAAGGAGCAGCGGGCCGGGCCCCGATCCGGGGCCCGGCCGGGTGCGGATCTCCGGAGAGATCAGACTGCGCGAGCTCGGGAGCGGAGAGCGTCGTGGACCCCGCCGAAGGCGGTCGGCGAGCCGATCAGCTTCTTCGGCACCTTGCACACCATGGTGTAGACGGTGTCGCACACGTTCGCGACCGGGCTCAGGGCGATCTGCGACACCAGTTGGTAGGCGTCCATCTCCGAGAGCGAGAGGAGCTCCGCGACCCAGCGGAC
>NZ_JANINT010000364.1:0-220 GCF_024509035.1 Nocardioides sp.
TCTTGAGCAGGATCGCCGCCTGCAGCGTGGCCGGGTTGCTGTACATGCGCTCGAAGGACCACACCACGTCGTCGGCCGTGAGCTCGTTGCCGGCGGCGCTGTCGACACCCTTGCGCAGCTTGATCGTGTAGGACGTGCCGTCCTCGCTGGGCTCGGCACTCTCGGCGAGCGAGGGCACCACGTTGTCGGGCAGGACGAGCTGGTCGTCCGGGATCGTGGT
>NZ_JANINT010000364.1:230-1838 GCF_024509035.1 Nocardioides sp.
CGTACTCGAACAGCGTGCCCATCGCCGCGTCCAGCGCGTAGACCCACGTGAGGCCCGTGAACACGTTGGGGTCCATCTGCGTCGGCGTGGATGACCAGGCGACGGTGAGCGTCTCGCCCCCCTTCGAGGCTCCGCCGCCGCCCTCCTTCGCGTCGTCCCCACAGGCGGCCAGGGTGCCAGCCAGTAGGAACGATGCGGCGAGGATTCCGACCCGTCGTGTGTGTCTCGAGTCCATCAGCGATCTCCGTCCTGCGCCTCGGCGCATGGGTCAAGCGATATGTCTGACGTTAAGGTAGAGTGGTCCAGGTCACGCTGGCAACAGTTGATGTCACAGTTTGGATAAGAGCGCGTTACAGCGCTCGGTCGACGCCTCGGAACCGCTGCTCCACGCGGGATGCCGTTGACAGGGCGGTCTATACACGGCAGGTTGACCACCGTCGAACGCGATTCATCAGACGATTCCCAAATCGCTCAACCCAGGAGATGGCGTGTACGCAGGGGGACTCGACGGTCTGGACTTCGTGGTCCAGGCGGTGCCCGACGCCGGGCCCGTGGTCGGGCTGTACGCCGACCTCCTCGGTTTCGAGGTGGCCCGCGACCAGGAGCCCGACCCGGCGGCGACGCGCCTGCTCGGCCTGCCCGGAGTCGCGACGCGGTCGGTGCACCTCCGGCGCGGCAGCGGGATCGGCGGAGACGTGGTCGTCGTGGAGATCCCCACGCTCGAGCCCGAGCCGCGACGCGTCCCCGAGCGGCGAGCCGGCGTCTACGCCCTCGACTTCTACCTGCGGGACGCGGCAGCCACGGAGCGGGCGCTCTCCGAGGCCGGGTGGGCGTTCGTCTCCGAAGCCGTTCACTACGACCTTCCCGGCACCGACATCCCGGTGCGCGAGAGGATGCTGGTCCAGCACCACAGCGGCCTGCTGCACGCACTGGTGCAGCATCGGCCGAGGGGGACCCGATCCGTCCTCGGAACCGACGAGGACGGGTGGTCCAGCGAGGTGGTCGCCGTCGTCGTGCTCACCAGCGACCTTCCCGCGGCACGCCGGTTCGCCGCCGAGGTGCTCGGGGGCCACGAGTACTTCGCCGGCACGTTCGCCGGCCCCGCGATCGAGGAGATGCTCGAGTACGACGCCGGCGAAGGGTTGGAGGCCTCGCTCTACCGTGGGCCCGGCTCCCGCAACGCTCGGCTCGAGTTCGCCCGTCCCGTCGACGGCTCCGGTCGGCCGCTGCCGCTGCCTTCCCGCCCGGACCGACGGGTGCAACCGGGGATTGTG
Organism: Nocardioides sp.; assembly: GCF_024509035.1. GTDB lineage: Bacteria > Actinomycetota > Actinomycetes > Propionibacteriales > Nocardioidaceae > Nocardioides. The sequence continues at coordinate 1,505 of NZ_JANINT010000364.1, forward strand.
GTCCATGACCTCGACGCGCTCTTGAGCCGTCTGGACGACGGTGAGCACGGGAGGGTCGCCGCGGTCGGCGACGTCGACCTGCTCGGGCCGTCTCGACGCGCGGTCCGCTTCGACACCTCCTACGACGTCAGCCTGATGCTGGTCGAGGCCGGAGCCCCTGTGCTGTGACGGCGCTCGCTGACCCGGAGGCCGTCCGCCGTGGGCGGATGCGTGCCGCTTACGGCACGACCGCCCTGGTCTTCTGCGCCATGGCGGCGAACTTCACCCCCACGCCGCTCTACCCGCGCTACCAGGATGCCTGGTCGCTGTCGGCCTCCCAGGTCAGCCTCGCCTT
>NZ_JANINT010000365.1:0-529 GCF_024509035.1 Nocardioides sp.
CCTCGCCGAGGTCGGGCACCGCCCACATCTCGCCCGCCACCACCGCCGTCACGGTGAGCGGCGACTCGTCCTGGAGCCGCACCGACCAGGGTGCCTCCATCACGCACCTCAACAAGAACGCGCCCCGAGCACGGGGACCGTCGAGCAGTGCCGCCAGACCATCCATACGCGACCGTATCCCTGGACGCTCGCGTATGGAAGTGCGTCTTGCGGCGATGGATCGTCTCGCCACTCGGCGATTGACTCGAGCCATGTCCGACGTACTCGACCAGCTGCGCTCTCCCGTCCTGCTCGCCGCCACGCTCGCCGCCGGCCTCCAGGCCGGCACCTACTACACCTGGGCGTGCGGCGTGATGCCCGGCCTCGCCAAGGTCGACGACCGCACATTCGTCTCCTCGATGAACCACGTCAACGTCGCGATCGTGAACCCGGTCTTCATGGCCTCCTTCCTCGGCGCGCCCGCGCTGGCCGCGGCCACCGTCGCGATGAGCACCCCAGGCGCCCGGCCCTGGGCGATCGCCGGGCTGGT
>NZ_JANINT010000365.1:539-1827 GCF_024509035.1 Nocardioides sp.
CGCGCTCGGGACCGTGGCGATCACGGCCGCCGCCAACGTGCCGCTCAACGACGCCCTGGCAGCCGGCGGCTCCCGTGCCGACTTCGAGACGGCGTGGTCGCGGTGGAACCTCGCTCGCACGATCACCTCGACAGGCGCCCTGGCCGCGCTGGCCTGGGCGGCGCTGAGGTCCTGACCTCAGGCCTGGCCGGCGAGCCAGCCGCGCAACGCCGGGAACGTCCGCGGTCCGGTGTCGCGCTCCACTCCGGCGGCGAGGTCGGCGATCGTGACGTTCGCCAGCGAGTCGCGCCAGGCCTGCTCGGCGGCCCACATAACCCGGGCGATGCCGCAGGCGCGTCGGCAGTTCTCGGGGCTGGCCGGGAGCGGCCCGTTCTGGCGGATCTCGGTGCACTGGAAGGCGGTCTCGCGCCCCTCGATCGCGAGCACGACGTCGAGCACGCTCACCTCGGCTGCGGGCCGGGTCAGCGCGTAGCCGCCGACCCTGCCCTCGGTCGCGACGATCAGCCCGGCCTTGGCGAGCTGCTGGAGGTGCTTGGCCAGGTAGGTGCGCGAGACGCCGTGGAACTCCGCGAGCCGGGTCGCCGGCACCGGCCCCTCGGCCTGGCTGAGCACCACGCAGCAGTGCACCGCCCACTCGACCCCGGCCGACATCCTCATCCCGCCACCCTACGGGAAAACGTGGATGGAAACTGTCCGAGTTGGTGGCTACGATCTAGGACAATCTGTATCCGAGTATTCGAGGAGTCCTCCATGAAGATCGCGATCGCCGGCGCCACCGGCCTGATCGGCGCCCAGCTCGCCGCACTGGCCCGCCAGCAGGGCCACGAGGTCGTGGAGATCACCCGGGCGGCCGGCCTCGACCTGCTGGCTCCCGATGGCCTCGAGGGCGCGCTCGCCGGCGTCGAGGCCGTGGTCGATGTGACCTCGGCGCCGCGGGACACCGCCGGGGCGTTCTTCCCGGCCGCCGCGACCAACCTCGGCCGGGCGGCGACGGCCGCGGGGGTACGCCGTACGGTCGTGCTCTCGATCGTCGGCGCGGACCGCAGCCCGGACTACGACTACTACGTCGCCAAGGTCGCCCACGAGGACGCGACCCGTGAGCACGCGCCGGGGCCGGTGGTGCTGCGGGCCACGCAGTTCCACGAGTTCGCCGGGCAGATGCTGCAGTGGAGCACCGTCGACGGGGTGGCCCACATCATCGACGTGCCGAGCCAGCCGGTCGACTCCGCCGAGGTGGTGCACCTGCTGCTCGACCTCGCGACCGGCGCTCAAACCGGCGACCAGGACC
>NZ_JANINT010000366.1:0-300 GCF_024509035.1 Nocardioides sp.
TCAACGGCAGCCAGCACCAGGGCAAGAACCCGATCTCCTCGGTCGAGGTGCAGCTCAACGGCACCCGGATCGCGCGGCTGACCGGGAAGAAGGACGGCGTCAACGCGTGGAAGTCGGTCGACGTGTCCGACGCGCTGGGCAAGGTCGCCTACGGCTCGAACCGGCTCACGATCGTCGCCCAGAAGGCGCGGACCAAGAAGGGCAGCGGCTTCTGCGTCGGCGGCCAGCCGGACTTCGGTGTCGCGATCGAGCTGGTCGGCCGGCCCGCGGCCGACGTCTCCTCGTCGGTCCCGCCGACCA
>NZ_JANINT010000366.1:310-645 GCF_024509035.1 Nocardioides sp.
CCCGAGCTACGTCGTGCCGAACGACGGGTCGTTCAGCGTCCGGACCGGGCAGGAGCTCGGCGGCGCCAACGTCACCTACCTGGGCATGTCCTGGACCTATGCCGACTGCCCGACCCAGAGCACGGGCGAGGGCTGGCAGGGCACCTGCGTGCTGCCGGCGCTCGCGCCGGGCGCCACGATGACCGTGACGGTCCTGGTCGGCTACACGGGACCCTGCCCGGGGTCGAGCATCGCCATCTACTTCTGGGCGTTCAGCCGCTGGTGGGACACCAACACGGCCAACAACGGCGAGAGCACTCGCACCATCCACTGTTGAGACAACCCTGTCGATCCGC
>NZ_JANINT010000366.1:655-1826 GCF_024509035.1 Nocardioides sp.
GTGCCGGACACCAAGGACTGGACGTGGGTGCTCGAGCGGCCCTGTCCCGAGTGCGGGTACGACGCCTCGGTCGTCACGGTCGACCGGATCCCCGGCATCATCCGCGACGACGCGACCATGTGGGAGGCGGTGCTCACCCTCGCCGACGCCGCGACCCGCCCGGACCCCGCCACCTGGTCGCCCCTGGAGTACGCCTGCCACGTCCGGGACGTGAACCGGATCTTCGACGAGCGGGTCCGGCTGATGGTCGAGGAGGACGAGCCGACGTTCCCGAACTGGGACCAGGACGAGACCGCGCTCGAGGAGCGGTACGCCGAGCAGGACCCGGCCACCGTGGCCGTCGAGCTGCTGGACGCCGCCGATGCGGCCGCCGAGCGCTACGAGTCGGTGCCGCCCGATGCGTGGAGCCGGCGCGGGTTCCGCAGCAACGGCAGCGAGTTCTCCGTCGAGAGCCTCGGGCTCTACCACCTGCACGACCTCGTCCACCACGCCTGGGACGTCCGCGCAGCGGCGGCCCGCGCGACCGTCGAGTCGTACGACGCCTCGGCGGCAGCGTTCCGCGACGGCACGGCGCGGGAGACCGTCGAGGAGCGGATCGTGGAGTTCGCCGCGGCGGTCGGTCCCGGCGCCCGGATCCTGGAGATCGGCAGCGGCGGCGGCCGCGACGCCCGTGCCCTCGAGGGGGCCGGGCTGAGCGTGCGGCGCACCGACGTCTCGCCGGGGTTCGTCGAGCTGATGCGCGCCGACGGCGACGACGCCGACGTCCTCGACCCCCTGACCGACGACCTGGCGGACCCGCAGCGCCCGGACACGCCGTACGACGGCGTCTGGGCCAACGCCTGTCTGCTGCACGTGGACCGCCGCGACCTGCCGGTCGTGCTGCGCCGGCTGGCCGACGCGACCAGGCCCGGCGGCCTGCTGCGGTTCAGCCTCAAGGAGGGCGACGGCGAGCAGTGGTCGACCCACGGCCACGTCGCCGGCCCGCGGCGGTTCACGTTCTGGCGCGCTGAGCCGCTGGCGGCAGTCGTCCAGGAGGCCGGCTGGGAGGTGGAGTCCGTCGAGCGGTATCTGGGCACCGTGGGTGAGCAGACCTGGCTGGACGTCACCGCGAGGAAGGGCACGAAGAACCCGTGAGGCACCCGTGAGGCACACCGAGTTCTGGACCCGCATG
>NZ_JANINT010000367.1 GCF_024509035.1 Nocardioides sp.
TCGGTCAGAGCAGAGGACTCATAATCCTTGGGTCGTGGGTTCGAGCCCCACCCGCCCCACCAGCGCAGCCCCACCACTCAGGCGAATGCCTCGGGCCAGGCGTGACCTTCGGCTCTGGCCCCCCGACCGCGCGGGCGGCACGCTCAAGTCGTGACCACGGCACGGTCCGAGCGGGCCATGCTCCCGCCACGGTGGTTCATCCGGGCGTTCTGGCAGGCCCACCGAGCGCTGGTGCGCAGCACCCACGGGCGGCGTGGGCTGTGGCGTCCCAAGCCGGGCGGGTGGGGGGCGCTGCGCCTGACCACCGTCGGCCGGCACACGGGGGAGGAGCGGCACGTCATCGTCGGCTACGTCGAGGACGGGGCCGCGATGGTCACGATGGCCATGAACGGCTGGGGAGCGGCCGAGCCGGCCTGGTGGCTGAACCTGCAGGCCCACCCCGACGCAGTCGTGCAGACCAAGGACGGCGTCCACCGGGTCCGGGCTCGGGAGGCCGAGGGGGCGGAGCGAGAGCGCCTGTGGGCGCGGTGGGCCCAGGTCGACAAGAACCTTGACGGGTACGCCGCGCGCCGGCCGGGCAAGACCGCGGTGGTGATCCTCGAGCCCCTCGAGGAGCTCGAGGACTAGGAATCAGCACGCGGGGTGCGGAGCGGCCGGGCCGATCCTCGCCCCACACGAGGATCGGCCCGGGTCGGCTGGCCTCAGCCGACGGTCTCCTGGAGCCGCTGGGAGGTGGCGGCCAGGTCGTGGGCGGCGGCCCGGATGCCCTCGAGCTCGGCGCGGGTGGCGCGGGACGCCTCGTCGACCAGCTCGAGCGTGACGGCGATGTCGCGGCCGCGGTCGGCGGCCTCGCCGATGCTGCCGGCGATCGCCGCGGTGGTCGCGGTCTGCTCCTCGACCGCGCCGGCGATGGAGTTCTGGAAGTCGCTGATCCGGCCGATGATCTCCTGGATCCGGTTGATCTCGGTCGCGGCCTCGGCGACCGCGTTCTGGATGGACTCGACCCGGGTGGAGATGTCGCCGGTGGCCCGGCTGGTCTCCTGCGCGAGCTCCTTGACCTCGCCGGCGACGACCGCGAAGCCCTTGCCGGCGTCCCCGGCACGCGCCGCCTCGATGGTCGCGTTGAGCGCCAGCAGGTTGGTCTGCTCGGCGATCGCGGTGATCACCTTGACGACGTTGCCGATCTCGGCCGAGGAGTCACCGAGGGCGCCGACCACCATCGTCGTGCTGTCGGCGATCTCGACGGCCTCCCCGGCGATCCGTGCCAACGAGGCGGTGTTCTGGGCGATCTCGCTGATCGAGGCGCCCATCTGCTGGGTCCCGGCGGCGACGTGCTCGATGCCGGTGCTGACCTCCTGGGCCGAGACCGCCGCGGCGGCGGTCTGAGCCGCGGTCCGCTCGGCGCTCTCGGTGATGCCGTCGCTGGTCTCGACGAGGCTGCTCACCGCTGCGTCGAGCTGGTGGGCTGCCTCCCCGACGCTGGCCGCAACCGACGCCGACCGGTCCAGGGTCCCGTTGAGGGCCGTCGCGAGCTTCTCCAGCTCGTTGTGACCGGCGCCCTCGGGCAGCCGCGTGGACAGGTCGCCGCTGGCGAGCAGGTCGGTCGCCGAGCGGATCGGCCGGACGATCGTGCGCCCGATGAAGTACGCCGCGGCACCCACCAGGACGATCACCACGAGCCCGGCGAGCAGCAGGGTGCGGGTCTCGCCCCAGGCGACCGAGCTGACGTCGTCGACGTAGATGCCCGATCCGATCACCCAGCCCCACGGTTCGTAGCCCGCGACGTACGACACCTTCGGCTGCGGC
>NZ_JANINT010000368.1:0-490 GCF_024509035.1 Nocardioides sp.
TCACCGGCGGGCCGGGGACATCCAGCAGTCCGACGCCGCTGCCCGAGGTGACCACGGCCCGCAGCATCTCGCGCAGCTGGCCGGCCTCCCGCTTGCTCAGCGGGTCGGCCTCCTCCGGCACGGACACGTCGACGGAGTCGATCATCCGGGGCACCACGGTGTGGCCGGCCTGGATCGACGCGATCACGGTCGCCATCGCCATCGGGGAGGCGAGGACGGTGCCCTGCCCGATCAGGTCGGCGGCGGCCTCGGTCTCCGACGCCGGCGGCTCGACGCTGCCGAAGTACGCGGGGAAGCCGAGGTCGTGGTCGATCCCCAGCCCGAGCGACGCCGCCGCGGCCGCGAGGTCGCCGTCCTTCAACCGACCGGCCTGCGAGATGACGGCTGTGTTGCAGGAGTTCGCGATCGCGGTCCGCAGCGGGATCCGGCCGAGGGCGCCGCTCGGGTAGTCGTCGTAGTTCTCGAACCGCTTGCCGTCGACGACGATAGA
>NZ_JANINT010000368.1:518-1533 GCF_024509035.1 Nocardioides sp.
GGCGCGAGCTGGCCGTAGGTCGCGAGGTTGTAGCCGTCGTTCCCCGGGCCGTTGGCCGCGGCGAGGATGTTGCCGGTCGACGGGCGGATCGCGACCAGCGCGCTGCCCGGCCCGATGTCGGCGAGCTGGTTCTCCGCGATCGTCTGCAGCCGCTCGTCGAGCGTGATCCGGAGCGGGGTGCCCGGCCGGGCCTCGACCCGGAACAGCTGCCGCTCGCCCCAGGCCGCCCCCTCGGCGTTCACGACCGCACCCTCGGTGCCCTGGAGCTGGTCGTCGTACCGCGCCTGCAGGCCGGAGAGCCCGGCCACGTCGCCGACCTGGTACTTCTCCGGGTCCTGCTTCACCATCTCGGCGGTCACCGGGCCGACGGACCCGAGGATCGGCGCGGCGAACTCCCGCGTGGGCGCGAGCGGGATGTCGTCGGGGATCGCCCGGGCGCCCTTGATCGCGGTGTAGCCCCGCGCGGCCGCGAGCGGCACGTCCTCCTTGCGGAAGACGATCGCCTCGACGAACGCCTGGTCGCCCGCCGCCTGGACCTCCTTGACGTACGCCGCGGCGTCGACGTCGACCAGCCGCGCCAGCCGGCGCGCAGAGTCGGCGGCCCGCGCCTTCGGCACGAGGGTCTTGTCGATGCCGAACCGCAGCACAGGGCGGTTGCCGACGATCTGGAACCCGCCGGCGCCGACGATCGGCCCGCGGGCGGCGGCGATCGGGGTGAGGTCGAGGACCGCGCCGTCGCCGAGGTTCGACCAGACCACCCGGTGCGACCAGCCGACCTGCCACTCGTCGCTCGCCTCGGTCAGCGTGGCCTCGGTCGTGTAGGTCCACTCGTCGCCGGCGACCGGCCAGGTCCAGGACAGCGGGACGGTCGCCGTACCGTCGCCCTCGTCGACGTCGTCGGCGCTGACCACCGGCTCGATCTCGCCCATCCCCTCGACGACCGTGCCGTAGTCGGTCGCCACGTCCTCGGGGGTCGCGTCGGTGAAGACCAGGCCGGAGAAGTCACCGGAGGCCA
>NZ_JANINT010000368.1:1577-1801 GCF_024509035.1 Nocardioides sp.
GGGTCGCAGGCCGTGAGCGCGACGACGAGGACCGCAACCGACACGAGGGAACGCACCCCCCGGTTCTACCAGCCCCCGACGACCCGACCGTTGAGTTGGGCAGGAGTCACCGTCGAGTTGGGCTGGATTCGCCCACGGCTGGGAACGGGGCCCAACTCAACGGGCAACGGGGCCCAACTCAACGGGGAACGGGGCCCAACTCAACGGGTCTTGTGGCGGGGCTT
>NZ_JANINT010000369.1 GCF_024509035.1 Nocardioides sp.
CCCACGATCGCGAGGCTGCCGACGATCGCGGCGACGCGCCGCTCCCGGGTCGGTCGGCGCTGCGGCAGGGTGAGTCGCGAGAGGTCGTCGGGGATCAGTGCGGTGGCCGCCTCGGCCATCAGCTGCTCGCGCAGCGAGACGACGAACTCGGGGCGCGCCGAGACCTGCGGGGTGGCGCGTAGGGCGCCGACCAGCTCGAGCAGCTCGGTGGCGTGCGTGTCGGAGGCGCCGGGCGTCGAGCTGCCCTCGACGTAGGCGTCGAACTCCTCGGCGCGTCGTTGCGCCGTGAACCCCCAGGTCATCTGCTCTGCCCCATCCAGCCGAACGGTCGGCCCCCGGTCGGGGGCTGCGACGTCTGGACCAACGACGCGCGGGCGCGCGAGGTTACGGCGCGCGGCGGGGTTGCGTAAACGATTTCGACCAGCCGGTCCACAGGGGTGCTCGAGGGGCGCGGCATCAGTCCCGGATCCCTTCGGGCATCAGCTTGGCGAGGTTGCGCACCCCGCGCAGCTGCAGCTGCTTCACGGCGCCGTCGCTGCGCCCCAGGACCGCCGCCGTCTCGGCGATGCTCATGCCCTGGAGGAACCGCATCACGAGGCAGTCGCGCTGCTCGGGCGGCAGCTCGGTGAGCGCCCGGAGCAGGATCTCGTTGGTGAGTCCGGCGAGCACGGAGGACTCGGGACCCTCCGTCGCGTCGTCGTGGAGCCCCATGTCCTCGGTGGTGAGCTCGAGGCGGGTGCGTCCGGCCTTGAAGTGGTCGGTGGCGAGGTTGCGCGCGATCGTCATCAGCCAGGCGCCGAAGTCCTTGCCCTGCCAACGGAAGTTGTTCATGCTGCGCAGCGCGCGGAAGAACGTCTCCGAGGTGAGGTCCTCGGCGAGCGTGCCCGACCGGGTGCGGTAGAAGAGGAAGCGGTAGACCGACGGCTGGTAGTGGTCGTAGAGCAGGCCGAACGCGTCCGAGTCGCCCTTGCGGGCGAGCTCGACCAGCGCGATCAGGCGGGTGCGCTCGGCCTCGTCCTCCTCCGAGGAGGCGGCGAGCTCGGCGTCGCCGTACCCGTCCGGTCCGCCGGCGCCTCCCGTCGGAGCCGGTCCGTGGGGCGCCTCGGTGTGGTCGCTGGCGACCTCGATGGCCAGCAGCCCGGGGACGCCGGCGAGGCGGGGATGCTCGACGAGCAGCGTGTGGGCCACGAGACGTCGCAGCGCGTCGAGACCGCGCGCGACGTCGATGTCCTCCCACGACATGATGAGTAGTCCTCCCGGAAGCTTCCCCCGAAGCCTGAGGGCCATCGTAAACGTGAGTTACGCCCCTGGGAACAGTTGTTCACGGAAAGGACGGCCGAGTCGGCTGTCCGGGCGCGGCTTCAGCACTGCGGAGGCATGACGGGATCCTGCTGCATGTGTGGGTGGGTCGGTGTCCTCCCGTGGCGCCAGTGTTCGTCCTCCACCAGGCGGGTCAAGGGTTCCTGCGGCGGCTTCGCCGCCCTTGACCCGTCTGGCTCCGGACGAGTTGGCGCCTATCGGGAGGACGCCGACCTGTGGTCAGCCCGGGACGTCATACGTTCTGGGCGCTCGGACCCCCAGAACGTATGACCTCCCGCAGAGACCCGGCGGAGGTCATCCGAGGTGGTTGCCCGGGCGACCAGGACGTATGACGTCCCGGCGACCAGGCCTCGGCGGCACTCAGGACGGACAATCCAGCACCGGGAGGCCGCCCCACCACCCACTCAGCAGAGGAGCGGGGACCGGGAATCCTGCACCGCGCCCGCGCCCGCGCCGGACGCGGGCTCAGCGGCGGCGGC
>NZ_JANINT010000370.1:0-409 GCF_024509035.1 Nocardioides sp.
ACCCGGGTGCGGTCGACCGCCTGCGGCAGCAGCACGAACGCCGCGACGTGGTCGGCGGACGCGGACAGCATCAGGTTGGGGTGCACGAGCTCGCCCTTGTGCCGCTCGCGCTCGGCCGCGTCCAGCCCGGGCAGCGGCGCGCGCTCCGTCGTGCCCCTCATCGTGAACGTCCACGCGCCCTCGCGGTGCGGCACGCCGCCGTCCCAGTCGATGTCGGTGCCCCCGCCGCCGAACGCCGGCACCAGCCGGGTGAGCTCCGGGTGGACGGGACCGCAGTGGTAGCACTCGTTGTAGTTCTCGGCTAGCACCTTGTAGTTGGCCGCCACCTCGTAGGTGAACCGCAGCCCGCTGACCAGCTCGCCCATCCGGTAGTTCGCGAGCGTCCGGTCCGGCCGCGCCATCGCCTCGA
>NZ_JANINT010000370.1:419-827 GCF_024509035.1 Nocardioides sp.
GCCGAGGTGCACGAACACGAACCCCGCCCAGGTGTCGACGGCCACCGGCGACAGCCGGAAGTCCGGCATCTCGTCGGGTGCCAGGTCGGCGTGCGGCGCCCGCAGCAGCGACCCGTCCAGCGCGTAGGTCCACGAGTGGTAGGGACAGCGCAGCGACCCGGCGGCGGTGCAGACCGGCGCCGCGCCGGGCAGGGCGGTGAACAGCTGCGAGCCGCGGTGCCGGCAGACGTTGTACGCCGCGTGCAGTGCGCCGCCGGTGTCGCTGGTGACCAGCACCGACTCCCCCACGACATCGACGACCGCGACCCGGCCCGGCCGGTCCAGGCCGAGGTCGGCCACGCGTCCGACGCAGAACCACTCGCCGTACAGCACCGCGTCCCGCTCCCGGGCGAACGCGCCGGCGTCGAC
>NZ_JANINT010000370.1:837-1537 GCF_024509035.1 Nocardioides sp.
CTCCCGCGGCAGCGCCGCCTGCAGGTCAGCCATGGCTCCACTCCTCCGACTCCAGGCGGGCCGCCGCCAGGTGGCACGCGGCCCGGTGCCCCTCGCTGGCGGGCAGCACCGGCAGCGGCACGGTCCGGCACGCGTCCTCGACCAGCACCGCCAGCCCGCTGGCCAGCGCCGGGCAGCGCGGGTGGAAGCGGCAGCCCCGGGGGATCCGGGTCGGGTCGGGCACCTCGCCCTCGAGCACGACGGGCTCGAGCCGGTCGATCTCCGGCACGACCGACAGCAGCGCCTGCGTGTAGGGGTGCTGCGGCGCCGCGACGACCTCCTCCGTCGGGCCGGCCTCGACGATCCGGCCGAGGTACATGACCGCGGTGCGGTCGGCGATGTTCCACGCCAGCCCGAGGTCGTGGGTCACCACGAGGACGCCGAGGCCGAGCTCGGCGCGCAGCGTGAGCAGCAGCGCGAGGATCTCGCCGCGGATCGAGGCGTCCAGGCTGGACACCGGCTCGTCGGCGATCAGCAGCTCCGGCTTCAGGGCGAGCGCGCCGGCGATCAGCACCCGCTGCCGCTGGCCGCCGGAGAGCTCGTGCGGGTAGCGCAGGAACAGCCGCTCCGGCGGGCGCAGCCCGGCCATCGCCAGCGCCTCGGCGACCTGCTGCTCCTCGTTGTCCGAGAGCCCGTGCAGGCGCAGCCCCTCCGCGACCGA
>NZ_JANINT010000370.1:1547-1794 GCF_024509035.1 Nocardioides sp.
GGAACGGCTTGAGGTCCCGGGTGCGGTAACCCAGCGGGACGCCGTCCACCAGGACCTCGCCGCGGCTCGGCGGCTGCAGGCCGACCAGCGCCCGGGCCAGCGTGGTCTTGCCGGACCCGGACTCCCCGACGAGCGCGACGATCTCGCCGCTGCGCACGGTCAGGTCCGCGCCGTCGAGCGCCGTGGCGACGTCGCCGCCGCGCAGCTGGAAGGCGACCGCCAGGTCGCGGGCCTCCAGGGTCAGACC
>NZ_JANINT010000371.1:0-863 GCF_024509035.1 Nocardioides sp.
AGCGGAGATGCAGTGGATGCCGGGCTCGTTCTCCTCGGCGTCCAGCGCGTACCCGCGTTCCCGGCTCAGGGCCAGGTCGGCCTCCAGCGCCGCTCGGTCGGTGATCGTCGCGTCGGTCATCCTGGTCAGCTCGTAGTGGTCCAGCAGCTCGTCGCGCTCGTCCTGCGGCAGGAAGGCGATGATGCCCTTGGCGACCCCGGTGCAGTGCAGGCGGGCGACCGCGCCGATGCGCGAGTGCATCCGCACGGGGTGACTGGCCTCCACCTTCTCGACGTAGAGCACCGTGCCGTCCTCCAGCGAGCCGAGGTGAACGGTCTCGCCGGTCGCCTCGCGCAGGGTCTCCATCGCCGGCCGGGCGATCGTGCGCAGCTCGATGCCCTCCAGCGCCTGGTAGCCCAGGCGGAACATCGTCGGGCCGAGTCGGTAGCTGTGGTCGGGCAGCTCCTGGACGAACCCGTGCTTGCGCAGGGTGTGCAGGAAGCGGAGCGCCGTGGAGTGGTGGACGTCGAGCCTCGCGGCGATGTCGCCGATCCGTCGCGGCCGCTCCCCCACGAACTCGAGCACCTGCAGCGCGCGGTCGAGAGTCTGACTCATGCTCGTCCTCCGATGGTCTCCGGGAGAGACTCCTCCGTGGTGCGGGCCAGCTCGGCGAGCTCGGCGTCGTCGACGTCGGGGCCGATGTCTCCCGCGACGCCGATCGCCCGAGACGCGACCAGGTGGCCCAACCGGAGTCTGCCACGGACCGACCATCCCCAGGATCGCGCGACGAGGTACCCCGCCGCGAAGGCGTCGCCGGCTCCGGTGAGGTCGACGACCTCGACGGTCCGGGCGGGCTCGGCGGCGACCACCCCGTCCGCGGCGAG
>NZ_JANINT010000371.1:873-1793 GCF_024509035.1 Nocardioides sp.
CGCACCAGTGCGGCCGCCACTGCGGCGGGATCGTCGGTGCCCAGCAGCGAGCGCGCCTCGTCGTCACCGATGAACACCAGGTCGGCGGCCTCGGCGAGGGGCAGCAGACACGCGGCCGCCTCGGTCGGCCCGGCCCACAGCTGGGCCCGGTAGTTGACGTCGAAGCTGGTACGCCCGAGGCCTCGCCGCCGACGCAGGAGCGTCTCGAGGAGCTGCCGGTCCTCGGGCGAGAGCGCGGCCGTGACCCCGGTGAGGTGCAGGTGGTCGGTGTCCTCCACCAGAGCGAGGTCCAGGAGGTCCAGACGGCGGGCGGCGCTGGTGCTGCGGTAGTAGCGCATCCGCGTGTTGAACGGCCGCACCTCCTTGACGCAGGCGGCGGTCGGCCGGGACGGGTCCCAGTCGACGACCACGTCGACGCCGTGGTCGGTGACGAAGTCGCGGACGAAGGTGCCCAGCTCGTCCTCGCCGAGGCGGGACAGCCAGCGGGCGGGGAGGCCGAGCCGCGCCGCGGCGATCGCCACGTTGCTCTCGGCACCCGCGGCGGTCAGGCGGTAGCTGTGGGCGGGACCCGCCTGGTCGCGGATGAAGACCGCCATGGTCTCGCCGATCGTCACCAGCCGGGTCATCGAGGCCAGCGCGCTCACGTTCCCTCCTTGTCCGGGACCCGTTCGCAGGGCGGCGCGCCGACGGAAGCCTGCCGGCCCGACGCGCCTTGACGGGCTCCGCACGAGAAAGATACGCTCAAATTGCGTACTGTGCAACGTTCCTGCATATGTTGCATGACGTCGAGAAGCCCGCGACACCGCGGGCATCCGCCCCCGACCCGGAAGGAAACGACGTGGTCTTCCAGCTGCGGACCTACCAGATCAAGCCCGGAGTGATGGACGAGTGGCTCGATCTCTTCCACGGGGCCGTCGTGC
>NZ_JANINT010000372.1:0-557 GCF_024509035.1 Nocardioides sp.
GGTACCGGTGACGCTCCCGGTCGGCAGCTCGTCTCCTCCGGTCCCGGCGGCCTCGTCACCCAGCCGCCGCGGTGGTCCACCGGCAAGCCGGCGGTCCTCCGTCTGGACCCTCGTCTCCGAGCTGTCCCGCTCTCCGTTGCCGGAGTGCGTGGGAGAAGTTCTATGCCCTCCGCGACGGACAGCGCAAGGGGTTCGGCGAACATTCTCCTGGTTCCACCGAAAGTCACCGGGTGCTCCACAGACCGACACCCCGTTGTCCACAGAAAGTTCTCGAATTCCCACAGCCGAGGGGTGTCCGGGGTGGGCGAGGGCGCCCGCACCCGCTGCGGCCGATGCCGCGCGCCCGTCCTGGGTACATACCTGGTGCACACAACAGAGAAGGGCCCTTGCGAGTATGAGTCGCAAGGGCCCTTCGGGTGACCGGTACCGGTGACGCTTCCGGTCGACAACTCTTCTTCTCCGGTCCCAGCGACCTCGTCACCCAGCCGCTGCGCCACGAGCCGGCAAGCCGCCTCGCGTCGTTCGGACCCTCGTCTCCGAGCTGTCCCGCTCTCCGT
>NZ_JANINT010000372.1:567-1037 GCF_024509035.1 Nocardioides sp.
CGTTGCCGGAGTGCGTGGGAGAAGTTCTATGCCCGAGCGCTTCGGGTGCGCAAGGGCTGGTGCCGACAAACTTCCGGTCCCACAGGAACTCGTCGGTTCCCCACAGGGTCGACCCCGGTCGTCCACAGCCGATCGGACTATTGCCCACAGGTTTTCCACCGGGGCCTGTGGATGAGCAATCGCGTTGCGTGGCCGGCAGCGGCGGATCTAGCGTCGCACGGGTGACCTCCGAGCTCGTCGCTCTCCGCCTCGACGCGCACGATCCCGCCGGCCTCGCCCGGTTCTGGTCGGTGCTGCTCGACTGGGAGGTGGCCGTGGACGGCGCCGGTGCCGCGCTGGTGCCGCCCGGCGGCGCCGGCTATCGGCTCCGGTTCGTCGCGAGCCGGGAGCCGAAGCCCGGCCCGAACCGGATCCACCTCGACCTGACCAGCTCCTCCGACGGGGACCAGCGGCGGACCGTCGCCCGGGCG
>NZ_JANINT010000372.1:1047-1790 GCF_024509035.1 Nocardioides sp.
ACCCCGAGGGCAACGAGCTGTGCGTGATCGAGGCGGACAACCGGTTCCTCGCCGGGTGCGGGCGGATCGGCGCGATCAACTGCGAGGGCACCCGTCAGGTCGGCTACTTCTGGAGCGAGGCGCTGGGCTGGCCCCTGGTCTGGGACCAGGACGAGGAGACCGCGATCCAGTCGCCGCGGGGTGGCACCAAGATCACCTGGAGCGGCCCACCGGTGGCCCCGCGGCTCGGCCCGGACCGCCAGCGGTTCGAGCTGGCCACGGCCGGCGACCTGCGCGACGAGGTCGACCGGCTGGTCGCGCTGGGCGCGACCCGGGTCGACCAGGAGACCCTCGCCGACCCGGACGGCAACCACTTCCGGGTCGGTCACCGGGCGTGACCGGCCCGCCGACCGGCAGACGTGGCACGACGCCCGAACAGCTGTCGGTGGTGCGATCATCGACCGCATGACCCCCGAGCAGACCGCGCGGAGCATCGTCGCCGGGCTCCAGGACGCCGTCGACGCTCACGACCCCGACGCGATGGCCGCGCGCTTCGCCCCCGGGGCGGTGCTCGTCGGGTCGGCGGGCTACAGCGCGGGTGACTCCGCGGTGCGGCGGTACCTCGAGGGCGTCGCCACCATCGGCCTCCTGCACTGGTACCTGGAGCGGTACGACGTGTTCCTGTCGACTCCGGACGTGCTCGGCTTCGCGGCCGAGGGCGAGGTCGAGTGGCGCGACGCCGAGGACGCGAGCAGGGACCCGTT
>NZ_JANINT010000373.1 GCF_024509035.1 Nocardioides sp.
ACGCCGAGGCGCCGCCGGGCGCGGAGCTCGCCGAGCTCGCGCCGGTCGCCGTCCTCGAGGTCGGGGACGACGACGCGCTGCCGGTGCGGTACGCCAACGCCGCCGCCCGGCTGCTGCTGGGTGACGCCCTCACCCCCGGCGTACCCCTGGCCCGGGTGTCGGCCGAGCTCGCCGAGCTGGTCGCCCGCCACCGGGTCGACGCGGACATGTCGCTCGACGTCGCGATCGGCGACCTGCAGGTGCAGGCCACGCTGCGGCGGGGGTCGTCGGCGCTGCTGGTCTACCTCGACCAGACCGCCGCCGACGCCGCCGCGCTGCGCCGGGCGATCGCGATGCACACGAGATCCGCGGCCCGGTCACGGTGATCGGCGGGGCCGCCGAGACATTGGAGCGCGTCGACGCCGACGACCTCGACCCGGACGCGATGGCCGAGCTGACCGACGCGATGATCCGTCAGGCCCGGATCCTCGACGGTCTCACCACCGACCTGCTCACCACCGCCCAGGTGCGGCACGGGACGCTGACGCTCCAGGTGCGCGACGTCCGCCCGGCCGACGTGGTGGTGGCGGTGCTCGCCGGCCGGTACGACGCCGGCGTGGACGTGACCGACCAGCGGATGGTGCGCGCCGACCCGCTGCGGCTCGAGCAGATGCTCAGCAACCTGCTCTCGAACGCGCGCAAGTACGGCCGGCCGCCCATCGACGTGCGGGTGCGGCCGGCCGGACCGTGCGTGGCGATCGACGTGGCCGACCACGGTGCCGGCGTCCCCGAGGAGTTCCGCGACCGGCTGTACCGCGAGTTCGCCCGGGCCGACACGAACACCGTCACCGGCACGGGCCTGGGCCTGCACGTCGTCCGCACCCTCGCCGAGGCGCAGGGCGGCACCGCGACGTACGCGCCCGGGCCCGACGGCGGCGCCGTGTTCACGATCGAGCTGCCGGCGGTCTGACTACCGGTTACGCCGCCAGACCACCACGGACTGGCCCGGCTCGGGCCGGCGCAGCACCGGGAGCTTGTTGCCGGCGGCGTCGGTACGCCGGGGCGTGAGCGCCTGGCGCAGCGCCTCGCGGGTCGCCTCGAGCTCGCCCACGAGCTCCTCGTTGCGGGCCGCGAGGGCGGCGACGCGGTTCTGGAGGTCGAGGATCCGGCGCACGCCCTCGATGCCGATGCCCGACGACGTGAGCTCGGAGATCTCACGGAGCAGCTCGATGTCCCGCGGTGAGTAGCGGCGACCGCCACCACCGGTGCGGTCCGGGGTGATCAGGCCCATGCGCTCGTAGGTGCGCAGGGTCTGGGGGTGCAGGCCGCTCAGCTCGGCGGCGACGCTGATGACGAACACCGCCGCGTCCGGGCCCGGCGGCTCGAAGGGTGGGCGGCGCGACGGCACGTCACGCCTCCTCGAAGAGCTTGGACCGCAGCGGCCGGTCGGCCATCGCGGCCCGGTAGGCCTCGACGGCCGCCCGCGCGTCGGCGGGCAGCGTCCCGGGCACCGTCACCTCGACGGTCGCCAACAGGTCGCCCTTGGTCCCGTCGGCCTTGGTCGCGCCCTTGCCGCGCACGCGGAACGTGCGGCCGTTGGGCGTGCC
Source organism: Nocardioides sp. (assembly GCF_024509035.1). Classification (GTDB taxonomy): domain Bacteria; phylum Actinomycetota; class Actinomycetes; order Propionibacteriales; family Nocardioidaceae; genus Nocardioides. The sequence goes on from NZ_JANINT010000373.1 coordinate 1,587, forward strand.
CGCCGGGACCTTGAGCGTCACGGGGGCGCCGCCGAGGGTCGGCACCCGGATCTCCGCGCCGAGCACCAGCTCGTCGAAGGAGACCGGGACGTCGAGGGTCAGGTTGTCGCCCTTGCGGCCGAACAGCCGGTGCGGGGAGACCTTGACGGTGACGAACAGGTCGCCGGCGGGGCCGCCGTTCTCGCCGGCCGCGCCCTTGCC
>NZ_JANINT010000374.1:0-649 GCF_024509035.1 Nocardioides sp.
CGGGCCAGGTCGGCGGTGGCGTCGGCGGCGGGCACGCCGAGGTTGGTCTCGGGGTGCAGCTCGCGACCCGCGGCGTAGTCCAGGAAGGCCTGCGGGTCGCTCCCGTCGAGGACGACGGGCGCGAGGTCGAGCAGCACCCCCTCGAGCAGCGTGGGCAGGTCGGCGGCCCCGGTCACCCAGAGGCTGGTGACGCCACCGTCGAGGTCGGCCAGCGCCTCCTCGTTGCCGAGCTTCGGGTCGCGGCCGTCGAGGTGGGCCCGGACGTCCCAGTCCCCCTGGCGGGTGGGGCGGCCGTGCGCCTCGACGCCCTCGAGCAGCGCGGCGGTGCCGAGCGGCGTGACCGAGATGCCGTCGAGCGTGGTGCGACCGAGCTTCTCCCACACCAGCGCAGCCGGGTCCTCGTCGGTCATCCGGCGGGCCTTGCGCAGCACGGCGGCGGCCTCGCGCTCCCAGTCGGCCACCGACCAGCGGTCCTCCGGGGATGCCAGGTCGAGGGAGCCCTGCGCGGGCTCGAGCTCGCCCGGCTCGTCCAGCCCGCCCTCGACGGTCCCGTGATCGGTCATGGTGCGAACGATAGGAACAAGTGCTGCACTCGGCTACGCAGTGTGACGTGTTCGACGCTCTCGGCTACCCCTCCGTCCGCGTCCAC
>NZ_JANINT010000374.1:659-1783 GCF_024509035.1 Nocardioides sp.
GTCACCCAGCGCCGCGAGCTTGGCCGCCTCGTCGCGCAGCAGCGCGACGAACCGTTCGACACCGGGACCGGTCCCGGTGATGTGCACACCCGCCTCGTCCACCCTGACCGCCACACCCCGATCCGCCATGCCGGAAGCCTGGCACCGGCCACCGACAACGGCCGGGCCGCACCGTCGTGACCGAACCGCAACCCGGCGGGGGGCAACGCACCGGCCCGCGGAGGCGTCGGACGGGTATCACCCGAAGCGGGTGGTCCGGCGGGCGCGGACCGAGGCGCACGCTGGGGATCCACACCTCGGTCACTCGGGAGGGACGAGCCATGGCCGTACTCGAGCACCACCCCCGCACGGGGACCGCCCTCAAGGCGCTGCTGACCCTGGTGCTGGTCACCGCGGTCGTCGCGGCCGCCGCCGGACTCGCGGCGTACGCCGTCGCGACGGCGCTGGTGGCACTGCTGGGCTGAGGCGCAGGTGCGGGCGTAGTCGTTCAATTGCTCGGTGCGACTGCAGTGGGAGCGCGCCCACCCCAGTCTCACCGAGCAATTGAACGGAAGCTGCCCGCCGTAGACCACCGGCGCGGGCGATCAGACCTCGGTCCGCCCGTCGTTGTCGCGGTTGCGGAGGCCGATCTTGCTGCCCAGCCACACGAGCGGGTCGTACTTGCGGTCCACGACACGCTCCTTCATCGGGATGATCGCGTTGTCGGTGATCTTGATGTTCTCCGGGCAGACCTCGGTGCAGCACTTGGTGATGTTGCACATCCCGAGGCCCGCGGCGCCCTGCGCGAGCGCGCGGCGGTCGTGGGTGTCCAGCGGGTGCATGTCCAGCTCGGCGTACCGCAGGAAGAACCGGGGCCCGGCGAAGGCCGGCTTGTTCTCCTCGTGGTCGCGGACCACGTGGCAGGTGTTCTGGCACAGGTAGCACTCGATGCACTTGCGGAACTCCTGGCCCCGCTCGACGTCGATCTGCGCCATCCGCCGCTTGCCGTCGGGGTCGCGCGGCGGGAGCTGGGCGTACGGCAGCTCCTTGGCCTTCTCGTAGTTGTACGACACGTCGGTGACCAGGTCGCGGATCACCGGGAACGTGCGCATCGGCGTGACCGTGATCGTCTCCGCCGGCTCGAA
>NZ_JANINT010000375.1:0-1511 GCF_024509035.1 Nocardioides sp.
CGTCGGCGCGCTCGATCTTGGCTCCGGTGAGCTCGTCGGAGCCGGGGTCGCTGATGATGAAGAAGACGTCGGTCGTCGGGTACGGCCGTTCCCGGCCGCGGGCGATCGCCACCCGCAGGCTCGGCACCTCGTGGAGGGCGTGGGCTACCGCCCGGCCGACCAGGTGGGTGACGGTGACCGGCGCCTCGACGTCCGACTGCGTCATCGCGATGAGGTCGAGCATCGCGGCGGCGTCGATGTCGAGGTCGCCGTAGAACTGGGGGTCGGACGGCGGCCCCCACGCCGCCCACGCGAGCTTGCGCCAGCCGTGCAGTGCCTGGGACACCGGGGTCCGGTTGCTCATCGTCGCCTCCTCCGCCCCCATCGCCAGGGTCGCGGGCGCCGGTCGGGACGGGGCAGGGTCGGTCGCCATCGCGCGCCGGGACCTTCGCCCCTCCTGCGGGTCCTGCGCCGAGCACAGGCTGGAGGGGCAGGACGAGCGAAGGAGACTGCGATGAGCGCGACGTATCCGGTCCACACGTATCCGGTCCACGTGGACGCCGATCTCGACGAGGGGCTCAGCCGCGGCCTCTGGCTGGTGAAGTGGTTGCTGGCGATCCCGCACTTCGTGGTGCTGCTCTTCCTGTGGATCGCGTTCGTCGTGCTCAGCGTCGTGGCGTTCTTCGCGATCCTGTTCACCGGCCGGTACCCGCGCGCGATCTTCGACTTCAACCTCGGGGTGCTGCGCTGGACCTGGCGGGTGTCGTTCTACGCGTACGGCGCCCTGGGCACCGACCGCTACCCGCCGTTCACCCTGCGCGACGTCGCCGACTACCCGGCGCACCTGGACGTCGACTACCCCGAGCGGCTCTCGCGCGGTCTGGTCCTGGTGAAGTGGTGGCTGCTCGCGATCCCGCACTACCTGGTGGTCGCGATCTTCACGAGCGGCTCCGTGTACCTCGGCGGCCGCGCGGCGCAGAGCGACACGTCCCCCGTCTGGAGCACCGGCCTGATCGGCCTCCTCGTGCTGTTCGCCGCCGTGGCCCTGCTGTTCACGGGGCGCTACCCGCGCCCGATCTTCGACTTCGTGCTCGGGATGCAGCGCTGGGCGCTGCGCGTCGCGGCGTACGCCGCCCTGATGACCGACGACTATCCGCCGTTCCGCCTGGACATGGGCGGCCACGACCCGGGTGCCCTGACCTAGAACGGCAGCTCGTCGCTCCTGCGCGGGTAGCGGTTGCGCTCGACGACGCGGCCGTCGGCGCTCCTGATGACGTGCTGGACGCCGCGGACGCGGGCCTCGCTGCGCCCGACCTCGGCGGCCGCCTCCCGGGTCCGGTACTCGCCGGGCAGGGCTTCCCGCCCGCGGACCCGATTACGCCACACCTCACCGTCGCAGTACGTCTCGATCGGCTCTCCCATCACCCTCTCCTCCCGAGGAGGGACGAGTACCCCGTCGACCAGCGGAACAGTCTGTCACCGTCGCGCTACGGTGACGCCGTGGTTGCCAAACGGCCGGCGAGCGACCCGTT
>NZ_JANINT010000375.1:1532-1781 GCF_024509035.1 Nocardioides sp.
CGCGCTCGGCGACCGGGTGCGGCGCGGGAGGAGCGCCGGACAGGAAGGTGACCGACCATGACCGCAGGCACCGCCGACGACCCCTGGGTCCTCAGGACCGCACCGGGCATCTCGGAGTACCGCATGTACCGCGACCCCGACGCGGATCCCCCGGCGCTGGTCTGCGTCGTCGGGACCACGACGCTGCGCTACCACCTGCGCGCGGTCGACGACCTCCACGCGATGCTCGTCGAGCGCGGGGACTGGGTC
>NZ_JANINT010000376.1:0-907 GCF_024509035.1 Nocardioides sp.
GGTCAGGCCGGCTCGTGCAGCCGATCCGGGTGCCGCGCTCGCTCTGGGGCGCCTTCGCGCCGGCGGCGACCGCGGTCACCTCGACCAACGTCGCGTTCGGCGCGATCGGCAGCTTCGGACCCGAGATCGCCGAAGGAGTGGGCTGGACCTCCTCGCTCGCGGCCGGCGGCCTGGTCTCGACGATGCTGGTGGCGGTCGCGGCCGCCCAGCTTCTCGGCCGGCCCGTGCCGGTGCGGCTCGGACTGGTCGCCGGTTGCCTGGCGGGGGCGGGGGGCTGGGGGCTCCTGCTCGTCGCCGTCGAGTCCGACGCCGCCTCCGCCGCCCTCGCCGGGGCCCTCGTGCTCGGCACCGGCGCGGGTCTGGCGCTTCTCTGCTCCGCCGCAGTGGTCAGCTCCATCGCTCCGCTGGACCGGCGCGCGGAGATCCAGGCCGCCTACTTCGCGGTGGCGTTCGTGGCGGTGGCGATCTCTTCGCTCGCCCTCGGGCCGGTCGTGCACAACGCCTCCTTGGCGGCGGCGATGACCGTCGCCGTCATCGCCGACGTCGCGCTTGCTCTCGCGACGACGGTGCTCGTCGTCGTTCATCGACCCACCTCAGGAGGACAGCATGCATCCCCCGCTCACTGAGCCCCCGTTGACGATCGCCGCAGCGCGCCGGGCCCTCGACTCCGGTGACCTGACCGCCGTCGAGCTGGTCGAGCGTGCGGCGGCCGGCATCGCCGCCCACGACGAGGAGCTCGGCATCTTCTTGGCGACGACGCTGGACTCCGCGATGCGCACCGCCACCGAGGCCGACCGACGACGGGCCGCCGGCACCACCCTCGGGCCCCTCGACGGCATCCCGATCGTGGTCAAGGACATCGTCTTCACCAGCGACGCGCCCACGACCGGCCAGAGCCTCGCTCGTG
>NZ_JANINT010000376.1:999-1777 GCF_024509035.1 Nocardioides sp.
CACAAGCCGACCCACGGCCTGGTCTCCCAGGACGGGGTCCTTCCTCTGGCCTGGTCTTTCGACCATGTCGGGCCGATGGCGCGCACCGCCGAGGACTGCGCCCTGCTCCTCGACCTGATGGCACGACCCGGTCGCCCGGTCACGTCGCCACCGCTGACCACCCTCCAGGGCCTGCGGGTCGGCGTGGCGGTCGAGCCTCTCCAGCGCTCCCAGCCAGAGGTACGAGCCCTGGTGGCGGACGCGGTGGCCACCCTCGAGAAGGCGGGCGCGGTGACCTGCGACGTGGCGCTGCCCCACTACGACGAGGCCGACGACGTGGTGATGCTCGGGCTCGCCGCCGAGGGGCTCGCCTACCACCACGCCGACGCGCGCACCCGGTGGACCGACTACGGACCGGTCGCCCGCGCCGCGCTCCTCACCGGACTGCTGGTCACCGGTGCGGACCTGGTGCAGCTGCAGCGCGTGCGCCGCCACATCCAGCGGCGCTCGGCCGCGCTCTACCGCGATGTCGACGTGATCATCGCGCCCACGTGTGGCGGCCCGGCCCCGCTCGCGGACGGGCTGGAATTCAACGAGGTGGTTGGGCTGCTGCACACGCAGTACTGGAACGCCACTGGCGAGCCGGCGCTGTCGGTGCCGATCGGGACCGTCGACGGCCTGCCGGTCGGACTCCAGATCGCCGGCCCCGCGTTGGCCGACGACCTGGTGCTGGCCGTCGGGCACCTCTACCAGCAGCTCACCGACCACCACCTCGCCCACCCACTCGCCCAGGGGGCCA
>NZ_JANINT010000377.1:0-346 GCF_024509035.1 Nocardioides sp.
ATCCGCGTCGTGCCGTCGCTCTACCAGACCCTCCCGGTGCTGGTCGTCGGCTACGTGATCCTGTTCCTCCCGCGCGCCGCCGTCGGCGTGCGGGGCACCCTCGAGCTGGCGCCGCCGGTCCTCGAGGACGTCGCGACCTCGCTCGGGTGCACGCGCACCGGCGCGGCCCGCCGGGTGACGCTGCCGCTCGTCCTGCCGGGACTGGCCGCCAGTGTCGCGCTGGTGTCGCTGGCGGTCGGCACCGAGCTCACCGCGACCCTGCTGCTCGCGCCGATCGGCACCTCGACGCTGGCCACGGAGTTCTGGTCGCGTGCCGCTGCCGTCGAGTACGGCGCGGCCGCGCCGT
>NZ_JANINT010000377.1:411-1762 GCF_024509035.1 Nocardioides sp.
ACCTCGACGTACCCGGCGGCCTCACCGCGGTGCTGGGTGCGTCCGGCTGCGGCAAGACCACGCTGCTGCGGCTGGTCGCCGGCTTCCTCGAGCCGGACGCCGGCACCATCCGGCTCGGCGACCGGGCGGTCTCCGGCTCGGGCCGTCCGGTGCCGCCGCGCCGTCGGCGGATCGGCTACGTCCCGCAGGAGGGCGCGCTCTTCCCGCACCTCGACGTCGCGGCGAACGTGGCCTTCGGGCTCGCCTCGGGCCGTCGTTCCGCCGCCGCCCGGCGCCGCGTGGAGGAGATGCTCGAGCTGGTCGAGCTGCCGCGCTCCGCCGCGTCGCGGCAGCCGCACGAGCTGTCGGGCGGTCAGCAGCAGCGCGTCGCCCTGGCGCGGGCCCTGGCACCGCGGCCGGACGTCGTGCTGCTCGACGAGCCGTTCTCGTCCCTGGACGCCGGGCTGCGCGAGGAGACCGGCCGGGCCGTCGCCCGGGCGCTGCGGGCCAGCGGGGCGACCGCGGTGCTGGTCACCCACGACCAGGGCGAGGCGCTCTCGCTCGCCGACCAGGTCGCCGTGATGGCCGCCGGCCGGTTCCTCCAGGTGGCGACCCCGAGCGAGGTCTACCTGAACCCTGCGGGACCTGCCGTGGCGTCCTTCGTCGGACACGCGGCCCTGGTGCCCGCCGAGGCGGTGTCGGGCATCGCGGCCAGCCCGCTCGGCCCGATCCAGGTCCGCGGCGCCCGCGACGGTCGCGTCCTCCTGGCCGTCCGCCCCGAGCAGGTCGTGGTCACGGCCGGGGACGAGCCCGGCTGCCTGACGGCCGAGGTGCTCGAGGTGTCGTTCTTCGGCCACGACGCGACCGTCCGCGCCCGGGTCGCCGGCAACGACGATCTCGTCGACCTGACCGCGCGCGTCTCGGCGAGCGGCGTGCCCGAGCCCGGCGCGCACGTCGGTGTGCGCGTCGTCGGTGAGGTCCTGGCCTTCCCCGAGGACGCTCGATGAGCACGATTCCGGTCGTCCGGCCGGGCCACTGGCTGGTCGGGGGCGACCGGGATGCGCCGGCCCTCGTCGACGGCGACGTCGTCCTGACGTACGGCGACCTCCTCGACCTGGTCGCGGCCGAGCGGATGCGCCTGGGATCGCGGCACCTGATCACCCTGGAGGCGCGCCCCACCGTCGACTTCGTGGTCTCCTACCTGGCTGCGCTGGCCGGCGGCCACCCGGTGCTGCTGCTCGCCGAGGGCGACTCGGCCCGGCACGGCGACCTGCTGGCCGAGTACCCCTCCGGCACCGCCACCGGGCTGCACCCGGACCTGGCGCTCCTGCTCTCCACCTCCGGCTCGACCGGATCGCCGAAGCTGGTCCGG
>NZ_JANINT010000378.1 GCF_024509035.1 Nocardioides sp.
TGTCGCGCTGGTACCGCAACGTCGTCGCGGTCAACGACATCTCGATGACGATCGGCCCCGGCGTCACCGGCCTGCTCGGCCCCAACGGCGCCGGCAAGTCCACGCTGATCGCGATGATGTCGGGCTTCCTCGCGCCCTCGACGGGCACGGTCACCCTCGACGGCCAGCCGCTGTGGCGCAACGAGCAGGCCTACCGCACGCTCGGGCTGGTGCCCGAGCGCGAGGCGCTCTTCGACTACCTGACCGGCCGGCAGTTCGTGGTCGCGAACGCCGAGCTGCACGGGCTGCCTGCGCCGGGGGCAGCCGCGCAGCGCGCGATCGCGCTCATCGAGATGACCGACGCCCAGGACCGCGAGATCTCGACGTACTCCAAGGGCATGCGGCAGCGGATCAAGATGGCGTCCGCGCTCGTCCACGACCCGGCGGTGCTGCTGCTCGACGAGCCGTTCAACGGGATGGACCCCCGCCAGCGGATCCACCTGATGGAGCTGCTGCGCACCATGGGCGCCGAGGGCCGCACCGTGCTGTTCAGCTCCCACATCCTCGAGGAGGTCGAGCAGGTCGCCCGCCAGATCGAGGTGATGGTCGCGGGCCGGCACGCGGCGTCGGGCGACTTCGGCGCGATCCGGCGGCTGATGACCGACCGGCCCAACCGGTTCGTGCTGCGCACCTCCGACGACCGGCTGATGGCCTCCGCGCTTCTTGCGGACCCCTCGGTGCGCGGCGCGCGGCTGCGCTCGGAGGGCGGCATCGAGCTGGAGGCCTCCGACTTCGGCCGGTTCAGCGAGGTACTGCCCCGGATGGCCCGCGACCACGGCGTACGCCTGCACGAGGTGACGCCGACCGACGAGTCGCTCGAGAGCGTCTTCTCCTACCTGGTGGCACCGTCATGACCGCGCCGATCTCCCGCACGATCGTCCGGCTCGGGGTTCGCAGCATCTTCGGGCGCTGGCGCGGCGCGCTGCTGTTCGTGCTGCCGCTGGTCCTCATCGCCCTGTCGATCCTGGTCCGGGCGCTGGTCGGCCAGGACGACGAGGGCGCGCGGCACACGCTCTACGGTCTCGGCCTGGTCGTGATCGTCCCGCTGGTCGCGCTGCTGGCCACGTCGGGGCTGCTCGCGCCCGAGATCGACGACGGCTCGATCTCCTACCTGCTGGCGAAGCCGATCTCGCGGCACACGATCGTGGTCAGCAAGCTGGTGGTCGCGGCCGCGTGTGTCCTGGTCTTCGCGGCGTTGCCGGTCCTGGTCGCCGGTCTGGTGCTGATGAGCGGGGAGCCGTCGTTCGCCGTCGGGTTCGCGGTCGGCGCGCTGGCCGGTGGCGTCGCCTACTGCGCCCTGTTCGCGTTGCTGTCGATCATGACCCGGCACGCGGTGGTGATCGGGCTGATCTACCTGCTGATCTGGGAGGGCCTGCTCGGTGGGCTGCTGGACGGGGTGCGCTGGCTCAGCGTGACCCGCTGGTCGGCCGAGGTCGTCGACCGGATCGCGGACCTCTCGCTCGTCGACGAGCTCCCGCTGGCCTACGCCGTGCCGGCCCTCGCGGTCGTCATCGTCGCCGGTGGCTGGCAGACCGGCCGCCGGCTGCGTGGCTTCAACCTGACCGGGGACGAGTAGGAGCGGCGGGTCGTGCCGGTCGACCTGGTCTACCCGTTCACCGGCCGCTGGCGGACCCGGAACAGCCCGGCCGACCGGGTCCCGAGCCACGGCACCGCCCTCTTCGCCACGTCCTTCGCCATCGACTTCGTCCCGGTCGACGAGGCCGGCCGGACCGCGCCGTTCAGCCTCGGGTCCCTCCTGCGCCCCGAGCCCCCGGAGCGGTTCCCCGGGTTCGGGCGACGCCTCCTCGCACCGGTCGAGGGTGTCGTCGTCGGTGTCCACGACGGCGACCCGGACCACGACGCCGTTCGTGGCCTGCCGTCGGTGGGCTACGCCCTCACCCAGCGCCGGCGAGTGGCCGCGGGGTGGGCGGCCCTGGCGGGCAACCACGTGATGGTCCGGACGCGCTCCGGCGAGGTGGTCGCGGTGTGTCACCTGCGACGGGGCAGCGTCGAGGTCCACGTCGGCCAGCGGGTCCGAGCGGGCGACCCGCTGGCGCGGTCCGGCAACTCCGGCAACAGCACCGAGCCGCACGTCCACGTCCAGGCGATCGACCGGGTGGAGGTGGACGTCGCCGCGGCCGTCCCGATCGCCTTCGGCGGTCGGCTGCCCCGCAACGGCGAGATCGTCGAGGCGGAGTAACGGCTAGGCGCGCGTCACGGCGTAGCGCACGTGAGTGGCGTACGGCGAGCTCCACGTGCCGAGCACCTCGAGGTCGAGATCGTGGTCGAACGCCTCGAACAGCCGCTTGCCGCCGCCGAGCACCACGGGCGCGGTCGAGATCGCCAGCTCGTCGACCACCCCGGCCGCCAGGCCCTGCCGGATGAGGTCGGCCCCGCCGCCGAGCGAGACGTCGCCGTCACCGGCCAGCTCCCGGGCGCGGCGCAGTGCGGAGTCGAAGCCGTTGACGAACACGAAGCCGCTGCTCGGGTCGGGCTGGTCCTCGGCGCGGTGGGTCAGCACGACCAGCGGCCCCGGGAACGGGTTGGTGCCGCCCCACGCACCGGCCGCGTCGTACATGCCGCGACCGACGATGCCGGCCCCCAGCCCCATGGTCAGGGTCTCGAAGAACTCCCGGTCGGCGCCCTGCATCCCGTCGGTGTCGTGGCCGTCGTCGGCGTACGTCCACGGCCCGCCCATGACCCAGTAGTGCAGCCGCTCGCCGCCGGCGCCGAGCCCCTGGCTCGGCCCGTCGTCGGGCCCGGTGACGTATCCGTCGACCGACGTGGTGATGGCGGCGATGACCTTGCCCATGGTGCTCTCCTCTCGGCGTCCGTCACGAGGGCAGACCACGCGGCCGTGCCGAACTCATCGTGAGCCCTGGGAACCGCGCAGGCCGTCGGTGACTATGAACAGGTATGGGCCCGTCGCGCACCAGCCGAGCACCGACGTGGGAGAGCACCTACTGCGAGTTCTTCCACGCGCGGCAGCGCGGCTTCATGCGGACCTCCTACGCGATCCTCGGGAGCTGGGCGGCCGCCGAGGACGCGACCCAGACCACCTTCACCCAGCTCTACGTCCACTGGCCGCGCATCCGCAGCGAGACCCGCGACGCCTACGCACGCCGGGTGCTCGTGAACACCTGCCTGGCTGCCGCGCGGTCGCGCCGGCGCGAGCTCGTCGTCGACGAGGTGCCCGACCGGGCGGCCGACCCGGCGCCGTACGACGAGCGGCTCGACCTCATCGCTGCGCTGCGCTCGCTGCCGGTCCGCGACCGAGCGGTGCTCGCGCTCCGCTTCCTCGACGACCTCCCGGTCGCGGCGGTCGCCGACGCGCTCCGGCTGCCCGAGGGCACGGTCAAGAGCCAGACCGCACGCGCCCTCGAGCGCCTCCACGCCCTCCTCGCCTCACCCCAGGAGACCCACCATGATCACCGATAGCGAGCTGCGCGAGCACTTCGCGCTGGCCACCGACGACGTTCCGTCCGGCCCCGACCTCGAGACGTCGATCAACCGGGGCCGGCGGTCCCGCCGGCGCCGGCGGGCCGGCCTCCTGGGAGGCGCGGTCGCCGGCATGATCGCCGCGGCGGCCGTCGCCGGCATCGCCCTCAGCGGCTCGGGGACCGGGAGCGACCTGGTGGCGACCGACCCCGCCCCGAGCGGTGCCGCCGACTTCGTCAGCGGCACCGACCACGACCAGCTCGTCGAGCGGACGGTCGCGCGGCACCTGCCGTCCCTCCCGCGCCCCGACGACGTCTACCCCAGCGACTGGGACCACCGAGGGCCGATGCCCGACGCGGACTTCGCGGACGCCACCGACTGGCAGGCCGCCTACACGGTCTCGCCGACCGAGGAGCTCCTCGTGCTCAGCGGGTACGCACCACCGGGAGAGAAGGCCGACCCCGGCTGCCCGGGGGGCCGAACGACCAGCGGTGGGATCGGCTGCCACCGCACGCCCGGCCCCGACGGCTGGATCACCGACGACGCCTACACCACCGGCGACGCCTACGTCTTCTACTCCACGTACGTCGTCAGGTCGGGCTTCACGACCACGGTGCTCGAGACCGTGACGGCGAGCTCCTGGGACGAGGCGCTCGACCGGCGGGCGTTCGTGCCCGATGACCTGCACCCGCTGCTCACCGACGCCGACCTCGCCTTCCCCCTGCCGGCCTCGAGGCGCTGAGACCGGACACCGGTGGATCAGCCGAGCAGCCAGGCCAGCGCACCCGAGAGCACGAAGAGCACCAGGGCGGCGAGCGCCACCGGCACCAGCGGCCAGTCGGCCGCGCGACGGCGGGGCAGCGCCACGGACCGGCCGGCGGCGAGCTCTCGCAGCGCGGCGGCGAGGTCGGCGCACGTGGCGAACCGGTCCGCCGGGCGGACGGCGAGCGCGCGGGCGAGGACATCGTCGAGCTGGCGGGGCAGTCCGAGCTCCGCGCCGATCGGTGGTGGCCGGACGTCGGGGCGCCGGCGTGCCGCGGTCGGGGAGTCGACGTCGTACGGGAGCCGCCCGCTGAGCAGCTGGTAGGTCACCGCGCCCATGGCGTAGACGTCCGCGCGAGCGTCGAAGCCCTCGAGGTTGCTCGCCTGCTCCGGAGCCATGTACGCGGGGCTGCCGGTGACCATCGTCAGCATCGACAGCTCGGCCAGCTGCTTGGCGCTGCCGAGGTCGGCGACCAGCACCCGCGGGGTCTCCCCGGCGGTGTCGACCAGGAGGTTGCTCGGCTTGACGTCGCGGTGCAGCACGCCCTCGTCGTGGAGCACCTGGACCGCCTCGGCGGCCTCGGCGGCCAGGGCGAGTGCGTCGCCGGGCGCGAGGGTGCCGATCCGCGACTCCAGGGTGCCGCCCTCGACGAGGTCCATCACGAAGTAGGGGCGGGCGAACCCGTCCACGCCGTACGCCGTGCCCACGTCGTGCACCCGCACCACCGCCGGATCCGCGATCCGCCGCAGCAGCCGCGCCTCGGCGAGGAACCTCTCGCAGACGCCCGCGTCGGCGGCCCAGTTCTCAGCCAGCACCTTGATCGCGACCGTGCTGTCGAGCTCGGGGTCGTAGCCGCGCCACACGGTGGCGAACGCCCCGGTCCCGAGCCGCTCCTCGAGCAGGTAGCGTCCGAGGCGTGCCATGCAGCCAGTATCGCCGGGGGAGCGTCGGTGCCCGCCGAGGACCGTGACGACGACGTTCTCCTCGGCCTCGTCGGGCGCGCCCGCGACGGCGACGCCACCGCCCTCGACGAGCTGCTGGCCCGGGTCCGCCCGATGGTGCTCGGCCGGTGCCGCCGGTTCCTGCCCTACCCCGAGGACGCGGAGGAGGCCGCCCAGGACGCGCTGCTGACGATCGCCACCAAGCTGGACCAGTTCTCCGGCCGCGGATCGTTCCGCGGCTGGGTCGTCGTGGTGGCCTCCAACGCCGCCCGGAGCACGTACCGCTCGCTGCGACGCCGGGCTGTGGAGCGTTCTGCCGACCTGCTGCCCGAGTCACCCGATCCGCGCACCACGAGCGTCATCGCCGGGACCCGGCTGGACCTGCTCGACGCGCTGGAGGAGCTCGATCAGCGCTCCCCGAGCGTGGTCGAGTCGTTCGTCCTGCGCGACCTCGGCGGATTGACGTACGACGAGATCGCGGCCGCCACCGGTGCGCCGATGAGCGCGGTGAAGGACCGGATCCACCGGGCCCGGACCCAGCTGCGCCCGATGCTCGAGGGGCGATGAGGCGCCGGATCGGCCGGACGGCTGCGCTGCTCGTGCTGGCCGCCTCCGTGGTGGCCGGGACCGGTGCCGGGCTCGTGGGCGACGCCCTGACCAGCCCCGGACCCGGGCCGATCGGGCGCGGCTCCGGCCCGACTACGGGCACCGACACGCCGTCCCCCGACGGGCTGCTCGGGGCTGACGACCTGCTGACGACCAGCGACTTCGAGACGATCGGATGGCCGGCGCTGCGCGTCGACTCGCTGGCCAGCGGTGAGCCCCAGTTCGCCTACGCCTGCCAGCGCACCAGCCTGGCCGAGGCGGCCGGGCCCACGGCCACGGTCAGCGTGGAGTGGACGGCGGACGCGGGCTTCACCGCCGCGGAGACGGTCGCCGAGCTGGATGCCCCGCCGCAGGCCCGCCAGCTCTTCCGGCGGGTGTCCGGGTGGTACCGCGACTGCACGGCCGGCACCGGCTCCCGCACGCCCTCGACGTTGGCCATCTCGGTCGAGGGCGCCGACGGCGCCGCCGAGGTGTGGCGGCTCGGACCCGCTCCGGCCGAGCACGCGGCGTACGGCGTGCTCGCCCGCGCCGGCGAGCGCGTCGCGCTCGTGGACGTCTACGGCGACACCACGCCGGTCGATCCCGCAGGGCTGCGCGACCTCGCTCAGCACGCCGTGGATCGACTCTCCTGAGACTTCTCGCAGCTCGCGTCCAACAAACCCGGTCGACCGGTCATCACGTAGACGTCCGCACCACCACCCACGTCTCGTTCCTCGGGAGGAACCGATGATCATCCGAACCAGCACCGCTCTCGCCACGGCCGTCCTCGCCCTTGCCGGGCCCTTCGCCACCGGGCCCGCCCACGCCCAGGCCGGCAGCGCCCCCGGGGGCACGCGCGACCTGCTCAGCCGCGCCGCCGTCGCCCGCGCGTTCGACTCCGACCAGGAGGTCAGGCGGGACGCGGGCGCAGGCGACGGGGACCTCGCGCTCTCGGCCTGCACCGGAGAGACGCGACTGCGCGACCTCGTCGGGCACCGCGACCGGATCGTGCACGCCACGTTCGAGGGCCGCGTCGGGGACGACAGCGCGCCGTTCGACATGTCCGAGCAGGTCGCCGGCCGCCCGTCTGTGGCCAAGGCCGCCGCGAGCTACCGCAGCATCGTGCGGGAGGTCCGCGCCTGCCAGGACGTGCCCGAGGGCCACTGGTACTACGGCCGCGCCCACCGGTGGTCCACCGACGCCGGCACCGCCACGTGGATGCTCGCCTTCAACGGGGACGGCACCCGCGCAGGCGGGTACGTCGTCCTGACGGCCGACACGTTCGTCGGGGCCATCGAGGTGTCCGCCCCCCGTGGGCCCCCGGCAGGTGTCGAGGCTCGCGCGCTCGGCCGTGCTGCGAGCAGCCTGAGGCTCGCGCACGAAGGGCCGCCGCGCGCCGCGCTCGTATCCTGTGCAGGCACGCCTCACTCGGGAGAGGGGACGACCGTGGGACCGAAGACTCGGATCGCTCTGGCGATGGTCGCCATGGCGACGTGGGTGACGCTGGTGGACGCGGCGTTCGACCGGGAGTGGCCCGATGGCGACGCCACCTGGTGGGCCGTCTACCTCAGCGGCTTCGCCGTCATCGGGGCCGCGTGGATCGGGCTCGACGCGGTGCTCCGGGCGCGGCGAGAGCACCGGGAGCGGTGAGCCGCCGGGCCCGGACCGGCGCGGTGGCCGGTGCGCTGCTGTTGACCGCCGTGCCCGTCGCCGCGCCACCGGTGCACGCGGGCGACGGCCCGCGCACCTGGCGGGTCGGCCCGGGCCGGGCGCTCGCGACGCCGAGCGCTGCGGCGGCCGTGGCCGGTGACGGCGACACCGTGCTGATCGACGCGGCGACGTACGCCGGTGACGTCGCCACCTGGACCCAGGACGACCTGACGCTGCGCGGCGTCGGCGGCCGGCCGCACCTGCGGGCCGACGGCAGGAGCGCGCAGGGCAAGGCGATCTGGGTGATCGCCGGCGACCGCACCCGCGTCGACCGCATCGAGCTCAGCGGCGCCACCGTGCCCGACGACAACGGCGCCGGCATCCGCCAGGAGGGCACCGACCTCACGGTCACGCGCAGCTGGTTCCACCACAACCAGGACGGCATCCTCACCGGCGCCGATCCCGACAGCGACATCGTCATCAAGCGCTCGCGGTTCTTCCGCAACGGCGGGGGCGACGGCTACACCCACAACCTCTACGTCGGGGCGGTGCGATCACTGACGGTCTCCGGCAGCTGGCTGTGGGGAGCCGACGTCGGCCACGAGCTCAAGTCCCGTGCGGCGCGCACCACCATCGTCGGCAACCGGATCAGCGACGCGGACGCGACCGCGAGCTACGCGATCGACCTGCCGAACGGCGGGCGCGCGCTGATCGCGGGCAACGTGATCATCCAGGGCCCGCACTCGGAGAACTCGACGCTCGTCTCCTACGGCGCCGAGGGCCTCACGGGGTCCCGCGAGCTGTGGGTCGTCAACAACACGTTCGTGAACCGGCGTTCGACCGGCACGTTCGTCGCCGTGGCCGACGGCGGCCGGGTCCATCTCGTGAACAACCTCCTGGTCGGGCCGGGCGACCTCGTCGCCGGCGCCCGCGTCCAGCTCCGGGCGAACCGCCGAGTCGGCCTCCGCGGATTCGTCGACCCGGCCCACGACGACTTCCGGCTCCGGTCGCGCTCGCCCGCGATCGACCGGGGCGTGCGCGTCCCGGTGCGCTGGCGGGCCCGCTGGGAGTACGTCCACCCCGCGTCGACGGCCCGCCGGCCGACAGCGGGCCGCCTCGACCTCGGGGCCTTCGAGCGGCCCTGACTCGCGATCGGACTCAGCGTTGTCGACGCCGATTGATCCACCGGACCAGCACCGTCACGACCACGACGACAACGAGCAGGTCCAGGACGCCGATGCCGAACATGCCTCCAGCCTAGGGATCAGCCGACGGCCGGGCGCATCCCGTGCCCGAGGGGCTGCTCGGCGACGAGCGAGGCGAGCAGCGCCAGCCGCTCGGCCGTGTCGGTGCCGGGTTCGGCGTGGTGGACGACCAGGGTCTGCCCCTGGGTGCCCTGCACCGCCAGCTTGACCAGGCGCAGGTGCAGCTCACCCACCACCGGGTGATCCATGAGGACGGGCTTGCTGCCGACCGCCTTGACGTCGTGCCGCGCCCAGGCCTGCCGGAACTCCTCGCTCTTGAGCGAGAGCTCCCCCACGAGCTCGACGACGCGGGGGTCGTCGATGTCCGTGCCGACGCGCGCCCGGAACCCGGCCACCAGCTGGGGCGCGAGCTGGGAGCACTCGGGCAGGACCGCGCGCTCGGCGGGGTCGAGGAACAGCGAGCGCAGCCGGTTCTCCCCGACCCGGACGTTGGGCTGCAGCGCGGTGGCGAGCGCGTTGGTGGCGAGCACGTCGAGGTAGCGCCCCTCGACGTACGCCGGCAGCCCGATCACCTGCAGCAGCTGGGCGACCTCGGGCGGGACCGTCTCCCGGCGCGGGCGGCGGGGCCGCGACCGTGGCCGCGGGGCGCCGAGCGTGAGCAGGTAGTCGGTGGCCGTCGCGTCCAGCTGGAGCACCCGCGCCAGCGCCTCGAGCACCTGCACGGACGGATTGCGGTCGCGCCCCTGCTCGAGGCGCAGGTAGTAGTCGGAGCTGATCCCGGCGAGCATCGCGACCTCTTCGCGGCGCAGGCCAGCCACCCGGCGTACGCCGTTGACCGGCAGCCCGACGTCCTCGGGGCGCACCAGCTGGCGGCGCGCCCGCAGGTAGTCGCCCAGCCGGTTGTCCTCCACGCCGCAACGCTAGCCCGGGACGCCGCACGGTCCCTGGTCCTCTCACTCCCAGGATCGGCAGGGATCTGGGCCGGGCACGCCCGCCGACGCACCGTGGAGCCATGAGCAACCAGACGGGCCAGACCCACACCACGACCACCCTGCCCGGCGGCACCTTCGAGCTGGGCGACCTCACCGTGACCCGCGTCGGCTACGGCGCGATGCAGCTCGCCGGCCCGGGCGTCTTCGGACCGCCCGCCGACCGCGACGGTGCGCTCGCCGTGCTGCGCGAGGTGCTCGCGCTGGGCATCACCCACATCGACACCGCCGACATCTACGGGCCCTACGTGACCAACCGGCTCATCCGGGAGGCGCTGCACCCCTACCCCGACGAGCTGCACATCGTCAGCAAGGTCGGGTCGCGCCGCGACGCCGAGGGCGGGTGGCCGCACGCCCGCTCGCCCCAGCAGCTGCGTGAGGACGTGCTGTCCAACCTCGAGAACCTCGGGCTGGAGTCCCTCGACGTCGTCAACTACCGCGTCGGCGGATTCCTCAGCCCCGAGCCCGGCTCGATCGCCGAGGGCTTCGAGACCCTCGCCGAGCTGCAGCAGCAGGGCCTGATCCGCCACCTCGGCCTGAGCACCGTCTCTGCCGACCAGGTCGCCGAGGCGCAGCGGATCGCCCCGGTGGTGTGTGTGCAGAACGCCTACAACCTGGCGAACCGCGCCGACGACGAGCTCATCGACGCGCTCGCCGAGCAGGGCATCGCCTACGTGCCGTACTTCCCGCTCGGGGGGTTCTCGCCGCTCCAGTCCGCCGCGCTCGACGCGGTCGCCGCCCGGCTGGGCGCCTCGCCGATGGCCGTCGCCCTGGCCTGGCTGCTCCAGCGCTCGCCCAACATCCTGCTGATCCCGGGCACCTCGTCGGTCGCGCACCTGCGCGAGAACGTGGCCGGCGCGGGTCTGGAGCTGTCGGCCGAGGACCTAGCCGAGCTGGACGCGATCGGTCGCTGACCCCGGCGAGCCGGTGGTCGAGCCGGTCGAGACCCCCGCAGCCAAGGCAGTGCGTGGGCTGCGGGGATCTCGACGGACGCCCAGGCCCCAGGGGGCCTTCGCCGCTCGATCAGCGGCGGACGCTCACGCGGCCTTTCGTGCCAGCTGGTTCAGCCGGGCTTGGGCGGCGCGACGGACCTTGGGTCCGCCGGTGCTCATCTTGTAGAGCATCGCCAGCTGCTGCGGGGCGTTCTTGGCGTTGGTGGTGGCCAGCCACCCGTTGGGCAGCGAGAGCCGCACGACCTTGTGCCAGGCCGAGTAGACCTGCTGGGGCAGCGGGGCGGCGTGGTAGTTGAGGTCGTACTTCTCGAACAGCGCCTGGACCCGCGGCGCCACCTCGGCGTACCGGTTGGACGGGAGGTCGGGGAACAGGTGGTGCTCGATCTGGTGCGAGAGGTTGCCGGTCATGATGTGCATGGCCTTGGACCCGGAGATGTTGGCCGAGCCGAGCATCTGGCGCAGGTACCACTCGCCGCGGGTCTCGCCGTCGATCGAGCGCTTCTCGAAGGTCTCGACCCCCTCGGGGAAGTGGCCGCACATGATCACCGAGTGGCTCCACAGGTTGCGCACGACGTTCGCGGTGAAGTTCGCGGCGAGCGTCGGGAGGAACGAGCCGGTCGGGATCGAGAGCGCGGGGTGGACCAGGTAGTCCTTGGTGGCCTGACGGCGGATCTTGGTGAGCACGCCCTTGAGCCGGCGCTTGAAGTCGGGGTCCTGGGTCTGCTTCTTCTTGATCGTGGCGCCGAGCTCGAGGTCGTAGGCCGCGATGCCGTACTCGAAGAAGCACGCGTTGATGAAGTTCCACAGCGGCTGCACCAGGAAGAACGGGTGCCACGGCTGGTCCTCGTCGACGCGCATGATGCCGTAGCCGAGGTCGTTGTCCTTGCCGATCACGTTCGTGTACGTGTGGTGGAGCTCGTTGTGGGAGTGCTTCCACTGCTCGGCGGGCGTGGCCATGTCCCACTCCCAGGTGGTGGAGTGGATCTTGGGGTCGCGCATCCAGTCCCACTGGCCGTGGAGGATGTTGTGGCCGATCTCCATGTTCTCGAGGATCTTGGCGACGCTCAGCCCGAGCGTGCCGACGATCCACGCCGGCGGCAGCGCCGAGAACAGCAGCACCGCACGGCTGCCGAGCTCGAGGCGCCGCTGCACGTCGATGACCCGACGGATGTACGCCGCGTCGCTCTCGCCTCGACTGTCCAGGACGTCCTGGCGGATCGCGTCGAGCTCGATGCCGATCTGCTCGACGTCCTCGGGGGTGAGGTGGGCGACGGGGCTGACGGGCTTCTTCTGGAGCGCGGTCATGGGTGTCTCCTCCGGTGCGGGATCAGGGATGGTCGAGGTGGCACTCGCCGGCGGCGGCGTTGATGCAGGTCTGGATCATCACGCCGTCCCCGGGGGCGGCGGTCGTGAGCTCGCCGTTGCGCAGGTCGCGGACCGCGCCCTCGCGCAGCGGCAGCACGCAGCCGTAGCAGACGCCCATCCGGCAGCCGCTCGGCATCAGGACGCCGGCGGACTCGGCGGCGTCGAGGATCGGGGTCGAGCCGTCGGCCTCGACGGTCAGGCCGGAGGCGAAGCCGATCGTGCCGCCTTCGCCCACGGCGACCATCGGGGCGCGGAACCGCTCGACGTTGAGGGCGAGGCCACGCTCGTCGTAGTGCTCCTGGAGCGCGTCGAGCAACCCCGCGGGGCCGCAGGCGTACGCCGTGCGCTCGGGCAGGTCGGGGACCAGCTCGTCGAGGTCGGAGACGTCGAGCAGGCCGTGGGTGTCGGTGTGCAGCTCGATGAGCCGCAGCCAGCCGGCGGCGCCGTAGCGGCGCAGCTCCTCACCGAAGATGACCTCGGAGCGGGTGAGCGCGGAGTGCAGCAGCACGATGTCGCTAGCAGGGCCGGTCGCAGGCCGCTCGGCGCGGGAGAACAGGTTGCGCAGCATCCCGATGACCGGGGTGATGCCGGAGCCGGCGGTGACCAGCAGCAGCTTGGCGGGGATCGGCTGGGGCAGCACGAACTCGCCCTCGGCCTGGCCGAGCTGGATCATCTGGCCCGGCCGCAACCGGTGCACCAGGTGGTGGGAGACCACGCCGTCGGGGATCGCCTTGACCGTGATCGAGATGCACCGGTCGGGGCGCGGGCCGTGGGTCAGCGAGTAGGTGCGCCAGAGGCGGACTCCGTCGACGTCGACCCCGACCCGGACGTACTGTCCCGGCTGGTGGCCGGCCCAGTCGCGACCCGGCTTGATCACCACGGTCGCGGACGCCGCGGTCTCGGGCCGGACCTCCACGACCCGCCCGCGCAGCTCGGTGCCGCGGCGCAGCGGGTGGAACTGGTCGAGCACGTCGTCGAGGTCACGCGGCGTCACCGCGGCCTGGGCCACCTGCCGCAGCCTGGTGCGCAGCGACCAGCCCGACCCGGAGCGGGTCGTGTCGGCAGGGATCGCGATGCTCATGCCTCGAGTGTGCCTGCACTCACCGCGTAAGATCATGACCGCTGGACGTGAAGATCCGCGCTTCTTTTGTCATGTACGAACAATCGGAGGCCTGATGGAGCGACGAACCACGCGGCGCACGGCCGACCACGGACTGCGCCTGGACCACGCCGCGGTCCACGAGATGCGCGCCGAGCTGCCCCGGGTGGCCGAGCACGTGGTGGCCGCGATCATCGACGAGGTGCCCAGCTACACCGACGCGTTCAGCGGGCCGATGGGCGAGACGATCCGCAACGCGGTGCAGCTGGCGCTCGGCGGATTCCTCTCCCTGGCCAGCGGCAGCCGCGGGGCCGACGTGTCGACCCCGGCCGCTCCTGCCGTCGAGGGCGCCTACCAGCTCGGCCGCGGCGAGGCCCGCAGCGGCCGCTCGACCGACGCACTGCTCGCGGCGTACCGCATCGGCGCCCGCGTGTCATGGCGGGAGATGTCCACGGTCGCGGTGCGCAACGGCGTGCCCGGCGACACGCTCGCGGCCTTCGCCGAGCTGGTCTTCGCCTACATCGACGAGCTGTCCGCGGCGAGCGTGGCCGGCCACTCCGACGAGCTCGCGACCACCGGCCGGGTCCGGCAGCGCCTGCTCGAGCGGGTCGCCCACCACCTGCTCGCCGGCTCACCGGCCGACCTGGTCCTCGCAGCAGCGGAGCAGGCCGGGTGGGAGCCGCCGAAGACGCTGACCGCGGTGATCGTGCCGGAGGCCCAGGTGCGCCCGGTGATGGCGACGGTCAGCCCCGCCACCCTCCAGGTGAGCGATCCGCCCGGGCTCGACGAGGGCGTCCTGCTGCTCGTGCCCGACGCGCACGCGCACCGCCGGATCCCGCTGCTGCGCACGCTCGGCGACCGCGGCGCACTGGCGGGCCCCGCGCGACCGTGGCTGGAGGTGCGCACCTCCTACGACCGGGCCCTGCGGGCGCGGGCCGCCGGCGTCGAGCTGGACACCGAGGCCCACCTGGTCGGCCTGGTCCTCGACGCCGACGCCACGGCGCGCGTCGACCTGCGCGAGCAGCTGCTCGCCCCGCTCGCGGGCCTGCGCCCCGCGACGGCGGAGAAGCTCGTCGACACCCTGCGCTCGTGGTTGCTGCACCAGGGCCGCCGCGAGGAGGTCGCCGCCGAGCTGTTCGTGCACCCGCAGACCGTGCGCTACCGGATGGGTCAGCTGCGCGAGCTGTACGGCGACCGGCTCGAGGACCCCGAGGTGGTGCTCGGCCTGGTCGTGGCGCTCGGATAGCGGATCGCCGGCGTGATCACCGACGATCCGCTACTTCGCTGACGAAGGATCAGTACGGCCAGTCTGCGGGCGCGGTGGAGACGACGTCGACCACCTCGCACGGACCGCTGCCGTTCGGCAGGTCGTGAATGACGTCCAGCGGGTCCCGCGTGCCGACGAAGTGAACGGTGTCATATCCGCCCTGGCAGTAGATGTCGTCGCGCACTCCGTCGTTGAGGACGTAGTAGACGTCGTCACCCTCTTCGCTGTAGGGCTCGTCCCGGCCAGGACCGAGATAGATGGTGTCGTCGCCCTCGTCGCCCGTGAGCTGGTCGTCGCCCTCCCCGTCGACCAGCAGGTCGTCACCCGAGCCGCCGTCGAGCTCGTCGTTGCCGGCACCGCCGTCGACGTAGTCCCTGCCCTCGGCGCCAGAGACGTGGTCGTCGCCGTCCTCACCGAAGATGCGGTCGTCACCGGCCGCGCCGAGCAACCCTCCGGGCCCGTCGAGATCGGAGCTGATGCGGACATTGTCGTCTCCGGCGCCACCGTAGATCACGTCGTTGCCGTCCCCGCCCCGCGCGGTGTCCCTTCCGTCCTCGCCGTAGATGATGTCGTCGCCGCCTTGACCTTCGAGTCGATCCACGTCCGCCCCGCCCCAAAGCGTGTCACCCTCGGTGCCGCCCCGCAGCAGGTCGTCACCCTCGTCTCCGTGGAGCTCGTCCTGACCACTCTGGCCCTCGAGCTGGTCGTTGTCGGCCCCACCCCACAACACGTCGACGTCGATGCCGCCACGCAGCAGGTCGCGCCCGGTGCCACCCCAGAGGGTGTCGACACCGGTGCCACCGATCAGCTTGTCGTCTCCGTCGTCGCCGAAGAGCAGGTCGGCCCCCGGACCACCTGACACCAGATCGTTGTCTGCGTCGCCGTGGATCTCGTCGTCGTCGGAGGAGCTGTTGAGGTTGTCCGCACCGCTTCCCCCCCAGAGCTCGTCCTCACCGGGCCCGGACTTGACCACATCACTACCTCCGCGCGCTTTCACGACGTCGGCACCTGCGAAGCTGCGGATGCGATCAGACGCGTTCGTACCGACGATGCGGTCGTCCCCCTGCGTCCCGTCCTTGACTGCTGCGCTCGCGGGAGCCACTGCGAACATCAGCGCGCAGGCCAGGAGTGCGGACGCCTTGGCCGGAGCGTTCTTCATCAAGATCACCAATTCCCTGAATCGTTGAGTTCGATCGTGCGAGCCCGGGGGATTCAACGCATACCGCTGCCGTCACGACGCCTGAGAGTCGCGCCCCCGACAACGACTGCCTGCCTTGGCACAGGGTCAAGACGCTAACCCGGCCCGCAGGCTGGACCCACCACCCCTTCGTAGGTTGTGCGCAACCCAAGCAGATATCGGCACCACGGGCAGGGAGTTGAGAGCGAAAATAGTTGAAGATTGGTCCAATCCGGTGGTGCGCCCGCGCCGAACTGCTTCCGCACACACAGTCGTCCGGTCGCGCCAGGAGCGGCGCCGGCCGGGCCCCACCGGAGGGAAGCACCATGACCAAGCACCGCGTTTCCGTCGGACTCGCCGCCGCGTTGGCCACCTCGGCCTCGATCGCCACCCTGCCCGCCGCGGACGCCGCGCCGGCGCGCCCGCACACCACCAGCCTCGCGCAGGTCCTGGCCGCCGACGGCCACGGGTTCGACAAGAAGTGGGGCGACTTCGACATCCTCGACAAGGCCGTCTCGACCGTCCTGGCCGCCAAGCCCGACAGTGCCGTCGGCGTGCTGGCCAAGGGCCGCACCAAGCTGACCGCGTTCCTGCCCACCGACCGGGCGTTCCGCGCCCTGGTGACGAACCTGACCGGCACGAAGCCCGCCACCGAGCGGGCCACCTTCCGCACGCTCGCCAAGGCCGCCGGCGTCGACACGATCGAGGCCGTGCTGCTCTACCACGTCGTGCCCGGCGCGACCCTCGGCTCGGCCACGGTGCTGAAGTCCGACGGCGCGAAGCTCACCACGGCCCAGGGCGGCACCGTGAAGGTCCACGTCAAGAAGAAGATGGTGCGCCTGCAGGACAAGGACCGCGACCTGCGCGACCCGCGGGTCGTCGCGGTCGACATCAACAAGGGCAACCCGCAGATCGCCCACGCCATCGACCGCGTCCTGCTGCCGATCGACCTCTGAGCCCAGGTCCGCACTGCCCCCTCCGGCGGCCGGGGCTCTCGTCTCCTTGCGGTACCCCGGCCGCCCGAGGGCCCACCTGGTCCTCGGGCGGGACCTCCCCACCCACCCGTCGACCGCTCCGCCGTCGAGGCACCAGGATCAGCCCTCCCTCAGCCCGATCCCGGCCACTTCTGGTGTCTCGACGCGAGGTCGGTCGCTCAGAGACCCTGCCAGTCCGGCTTGGACTCCCACACCTCGCGGTAGTAGTCGACGCGGGCGAGCCGGGAGGCGGCCGCGGCGTCGAGCAGCACAGAGGCGTGCGGGTGCAGCTGCAGGGCCGACCCGGGGCAGGACGCGGACAGGGGGCCCTCCACGGCCGCGGCGACGGCCTCGGCCTTGCCCGCGCCCGACACCACCATCAGCAGGTGCCGCGCCCGCAGGATCGTGCCGAGCCCCTGGGTGAGGACGTGCCGCGGCACCTCCTCGACGGAGTCGAAGAACCGCGCGTTGTCCTCGCGGGTCTGGGAGGTCAGGGTCTTGATGCGGGTGGTGGAGGCCAGCGACGAGCCGGGCTCGTTGAAGGCCAGGTGCCCGTCGGCGCCGATGCCGAGCACCTGGAGGTCGACCCCGCCGGCGGCGCGCAGGGCGTCCTCGTAGCGCTCCCCGGCTCCCGGCAGCCCGTCCGGCGAGGGGTCGGGACTCGCGACGCGGTCGCGCGGGATGTTGAGCGCGTCGGTCAGCTCGCGGAAGATCGTCTCGCGGTAGGTCTGCGGGTGACCGGCGGGCAGCCCGACGTACTCGTCGAGCAGGAACGCGCGGACCCCGGCGTACGACGGCGCGGTGCCGGCGCGGTGCCGACGCACGAGCTCCTGGTACGCCGGCAGCGGGCTCGACCCGGTCGCGAGGCCGAGCACTGCCTCGGGGTGCGCACGCACCAGGGCCTCGATCGCGTCGGCGGCGAGCGCGCCGACCTCCTCGGGGGACGAGAGCGGCACGACCTCCATCAGTCCACCTCCACGTCGGTCTCCAGGCGCAGGTCGTCGGTCAGGCGGATCCGCTCCTCGCGCGGGGGCAGCCCGAGCAGGCCGAGCGGAGTGGTCGTGGCGGTCGCGACCGCCTCCTCGATCGTGCACCCGGTCTGGGCGACGAGGACGCGCAGGCAGTCGAGGAGCGAGGCCGCCGAGCCGGCCAGCGTGCCGTCCGCGAGCCGCACCGTGCCCGCCGAGACGACCACGTCCTGCTCGCCGAGGCGCGTCGGCCCGTCGGGCATCCCGAGCGCGGCCGTGGTGTCGGAGACCGACAGGAACCGGTCGGGCCCCAGGGCGCGCCAAGCCGCCCGGACGAACCGCGGGTCGAGGTGGTGGCCGTCGACGATCAGGCCGGCGACGGGGCTGTGGAGGGCATCGCCGCCGAACGCCGCGCCCACCGGACCCGGCTCGCGGGCATGCATCGGCGCCATCGCGTTGCCGAGGTGGGTGAGGTAGCGGGCGCCGGCGTCGAGGGCCGCGGTCACGTCGGCGACGCCGGCCGCGGTGTGGCCCACGGACACGACGATCCCGCGACCGGTCAGCCGCTCGATGACCTCGATCGCCCCGGGCAGCTCGGGTGCGATCGTCACGATCACGACGCCGGCCTCGCGCGACCACCCATCGATCAGCTCCAGCGAGGGCGGCCGCAGCCAGTGCTCGGGGTGGGCGCCCTTGCGGGTCGGCGCGATCATCGGCCCCTCGAAGTGCAGGCCCAGCGGCTCGGCTCCCGACCAGCCGGCGGGCGGGCCGGCGGCGAGGGTCCTCAGCGCCTGGTCGCGGGCGGCCGGGTCGGAGGTGATGATCGTCGGGACGAAGGCCACGACGCCGTACGCCGGGAGCGCGGCGGCCACCTCCCAGAGCCGGTCCGGCTCGGCGGTGAGGTCGATGCCGGCGGCGCCGTTGACCTGGGCGTCGACGAGGCCGGGGACGACGGTGCTCATCGGTTCCTCCCCAGCAGCGCGGCGCCGACGGCGGCGACCGGGTAGTCGGCGGGGACCACGCGCAGCCGGCCCGCGAGGTCGAGGGACTCCAGGAACGGCGAGGTCCTGGCCTGGGCACGCAGGGCGTCGGCGACGACCGCGCGCAGCGCCTCCCCCAGCTGGGCCACGCCGCCGCCGAGCACGACCGAGCGCGGGTCGGCCGAGAGGCTGAGCACCCGGATCGCGCTGGCGATCCCGGCGGCGAACCGGTCGCGGACCGCGATCGCCGCCGGGTCGCCGGCGTCGGCAGCGGCGAAGAGCGCCCGCGCGGGCGGGACGTCGTCGGGGGTCGGCCAGGCCGCCGCGATCGCGGACCCGGAGGCGATCGTCTCCAGGCAGCCGCGCTGGCCGCACTGGCAGAGCACACCGCTGGGATCCACGGGCACGTGGCCGATCTCGCCGGCGGCACCGTGGTCCCCCCGACGCAGCCGGCCCTCGAGCACGAGGCCCGCGGCCAGGCCGGTGCCGATGCTCAGGTAGACGAGGTCGTCCTCGCCGCTCATCGCGACCGCTCCGAGGGTGGCGGCGTTCACGTCGTTCTCGACGACGACCGGAACGCCGAGCCGCTCGCCGAGCAGGTCCCGCAGCGGCAGCCAGTCGCCGTCGACCCCGAGGTTGACCGCGTGCTTGACCGCGCCGTGCTCGACGTCGACCAGCCCGGGGATGCCCACCCCGACCGTGCCGACGTGTGCGGTGTCGGTGGCCGCCCGGAGCGCCTCGACCACGTGGGCCGCGGTCCGCACGACGCCCTCGGCGCCGGGCTCGGTCGGCTCGCGCACCTCGGCCAGGATCGCGCCCTCGGCGTCGACGACCAGCCCGAGGGTCTTGGTCGCGCCGATGTCCAACCCCAAGCACAGCCCCCTGTGCTGCCCGGTGCTCACCGGTCCCACCCTGCCTTCCTCAACAGCTCGGTCACGGCGGCCACTCCTGGGCGGGAGCTGCCGCGCGTGCAGATCCGGGGCGTGTCCCCGGCGTACGGGCCCGGCCAGCCCCACTCCACCACGACGGCGACCGGATCTCCCAACGAGCCGGTCACCTGAGCCGCCACCTCGGGACGCCGGTGCGCGTCACGCACCTGCAGCACCACCGGGCGGTTGCTCACCGGCACCTCCCCGGGCCGTACGTAGCGGTCGGGCTCGAGGCCCCACGGCACGTCACCGACCGCGATGTTGGCGGTGGTCGCGACGCTGACGATCTCCGCGCCACGCAGGTCGGGCAGCTCGCCCTCGACGAGGATCGCGCGTCGGGCGCCCTCGAACTGACGAGCATCGTCCACGGCGGCGGCCGTCCCGGCGCCGCGCGGCATCCGGTCGATGCGCCGGACGGCCTCGACCAGGCGCTCCTCGGCCAGCCGCCCGGAGCG